>CAMYAM010000001.1 GCA_947253875.1 uncultured Fastidiosipila sp.
AAGCTAGCAAACTTCGATGAATGCTAGCTTTATGCTGGTGCCGATGGCGGGGGTCGAACCCGCACGCCCGTAGGGCACTTGATTTTGAGTCAAGCTCGTCTGCCAATTCCAACACATCGGCGAAATGTCTTGTAGGCAATATCATAGTTATAATTTCTTTTTCTGTCAACTATTAATTTTGAGTTTATGTCTAATTGTAAAATGCAACATAAAACTGAAATCAACTATAATTATGCAAAACTTCTTTTTCTTTTTTCTTTTCTCAAGCGACTAATCACCCATGAGATTTAATTTCATCTTTGAAGGCTTTACCTCTCTCAGCAAAATTTTTGTATTGATTATAACTAGCAGCAGCTGGAGATAATAAACAAATTTCACCTACTTTTGTAACTTCAAAGGCCAAATCTACAGCCTCTTTCATAGTATTTACAAGTACTGCACTTATATTGAAATCCATTTCTAGATTTAATTTTTCTACAATAGCAACAATGTTTTTTCCTGTATCTGGGAAACAGATAATATTATTTATCTGTTTTTCAAACAGAAATTCTACTAGATTTGTATAATCAATACTTCTATCTAAACCACCCATTAATAAAGTAGAAACTTTTCCTAGAGGTTGAAGTGCTTCTATAGCTAACTTGCATGCCTCTGGAATTGTTGCAATTGAATCATTAAAGAATTTAATGCCTTTCACCTCTCCAACATATTCAAGTCTATGTTCTAATCCATTAAAATCTTTTACACTATTTATGCCTTCTTCTAGGTTATTAGTTAATAATTCACTCGCAGCTAAAGCTAAGAGTGTATTAATTTCATTATGTCTTCCTAGAATATGATGATTTTCTATAAGTTTATGCTCTTCTTGCTCATTATCCAGTAAATCAGTAAAAATGAATTTTTTGTTTTCCGTTAATATATATCTTTTTATTACATCAGGTCTTAATTTTTCAATAACTTTGCTTGAGTTTGTTTTTAGAAAATCTTTAACAAAAATTATTTTTGATTTATACAAGTCCTGAATTGCTTCTAGAAGCTCCATTTCATCTTCTGGGATGATAAGGAAATCATCCGAACTTTGCCAGCGAATTATATTGAATTTAGAAAATTTATAGTCAGCGTAATCTTTGTAATGATCTAAATGCTCCTCATGAATATTGGTTAGAATTGCAATATGTGGAGACCTCATACAAAATTCTAATTGGTGTACACCCATCTCTACTGCGCAATATGAATCTTCATTAAGTTCAGTGAAGTGATCTAAAACTGGAACACCAATATTTCCTAATAAATATGAATCTGAGAATGCATTTTTTAGCACTTGGTATACCAAGCTTGTTGTAGTTGACTTGCCTTTACTTCCGGAAACTCCGATTATTTGAGATTGAGAATATCTTAAGAACAGATCCATCTGACAAGTAATCTCTACTCCAGGATACTCTTCTAACTCCCAGTGATCATCAACAATTTTTTTATTAAAGATATTGAAATGTATTCCTGGACTTTTCAATATCAAATCAAAGTCATTCATTGCATCTAAATATTTGGGTCCAGAGATTTTTTTAACTTTATATTCTCCAAAATTAAGATCTTCTGAAATTTCATTGAGATCTGCTACAGCTAATTCTACTGGATCAATTTTCTCAACATTATCTCTAATAAATCTATAACTCGATTTTCCTTCGCTACCAAATCCTAAAATTAGTATTTTTTTTGCCTTAAGATGCTCAAAAATATTTTTATACATACAATTCTCTTTTCTCAACTAATTATTTTGTAAGAATATCCTTTATTAAGTCTTTGAACTTTTTGGGAACTCTTTCATCTTCATGCCATACAGTCAAAGGATTAACTGTTGCTGTACTAAGCAATCTATTCATATTATTATCAAATTTAAGTTCTGATAAATCGCCATTTTTTGCAGATTTAACTGCAATGTCTAGTAGAAGTGGTAATTTAGATAACTCATATCCATTATCTAGCATCTTATTTACTATTAGATAAGTAGCATATTGCACTTCTTCAATTGTTCCTACACACTCAAACGGTTTTTGTGGAATAACTCCAATAAGCTCTTTCCAACCTTTTACTAAGCTTTCCTTTTCCCATAGGTTCTGACCAAATATTTCTTCTACCATTTTTGCATCTAAAAATGGTGAAATCATAACGTAGATAAATAAACACTTTGGACATTCGCCACACCAAATATTGGCTTTCGAACCTAAATTACAAGATCTAAACGCTTGGAAATATTGTTCATATTGACAGAAAGATCTCGCAATAGCTATTTCTGCAAATGGTCTTAATAAGCTGAAATAATTTATTTTGTCACTAAAATATTCTTGACTATAACTCTGGAAGCCAATCTCAAATTCTGAGGTCTTAGAGTATTGATGATTAATCTCAGTCCCTGGAATACTAGCGGCATTGGCACTTGCTTCATTAGATAAAATAATATTTTCTGCGCCAATAAGATAAGCAACAAAATATGATACGAATGCCAAAAGTGCTGAAAATGGTGTATGCCCATTCAAGTAACCTTCTTTATTCAACCTCAACATTTCAGGATCTAAGGTTCTAGAAACTATGAATATTTGATCTTCAGAATATCCTGCTATTCTCATAGAATCTTTGGCTGCTCCAGTCGAGTTAAGTCCAAAACAAACATTATTTGCCTTAACCTTACTTAAATGCTCTAAAGTAACTATAGAGTCCTTACCTCCGCCAACAGGTATTAAGTTTAACCCCTTAGTTTCAAAAAGGTAACTCAAGTCTGAAAATTCTTTACCACTAGTTTCTATAGACATGAAATCATTTTTGTTAGGACTTATATCATTTTTAAAGAAAAATTCGCCTAAGCCATTAAAGTATAAGCTTTTCCACCAATCAATTTGTTCTTCACTCAACTTACCAGCTCTAACTTCAACTCTAGGAGGACAAGCTATTTTCCAATAACTTATTAACTCAACCATACCAATAGAAAATATAATTTTCTCAGCAAAAGGGGATATAGCATCATTAATTATTAGTTTATGGTTCAAAGGAAATTCCAAACTCGGATTGAATTTTGCAAGACCTGGCACTTCAAAATGATAAACAACTTTTAGTTTATCTTCTGTCTTTGTAATTCCATACCCTGAATAAATAAACCTTTGATATTTATTTCTTAACTCTTCATATGTAAACGACATGCGAGTCTCCTTTGCCTTCTCTATTCTTAATTGAAGATACTTCATCAGCTCAGACAATTTTAGCACATCTTGAAATTTATTTACTATCGCATATATACGTTATTTCGCTCTGTTCCTTTAAAACAAGTGACAAATTTTCACATAAAAACTTAGGTATTTATACTATATTTTCTCTACATACTACTAATTTTATTTTATGTTGTTGCAAATGTTTTAGTTTTTTAATAATTACTTTGATAAAGTGTAAACACAATAATTTTTATCCAAAGGAGATTCTTTATGAGACAAGTAAATATGACTGAATTTGATGAATTAGTACAAGGTGATAAGCCAGTATTAGTAGACTTTTTTGCAACATGGTGTGGTCCATGTAAGATTATGGCTCCAATTTTGGAACAAGTAGAACAAACAGAAATTGGTCAAAACTTTCACTTTGTAAAAGTTGACGTAGACCAAAGTCCAGACCTAAGTAATAGATATGACATTATGGCAGTTCCTACTTTGGCTATTTTCAAGGATGGCGAAATTCTATATAAACAAGCTGGTGTTCACCAACCACAACAATTAGTTAAAGTTCTTCAAGATAATTTAGCTTAATATCATATGCTTGAATAATTAAGTGTTACAAAGCCTATTGCATGTTTCCATACAATAGGCTTTTACCATTTCTTATAGTACTGTTTCTCGAATTTTCCCAGATAAAATTTTCAACTACTTATTTTCAAACAACTTATCTGTCACTGCAAAAACTGACGCAATAGTATCATCCATATCATAATACTTATAATTGCCTAAACGTCCTGCAAAAATAACATTTTTCTCCATTTTTGCTAATTCCTGATAACGTTTGAGTAAATCCTGGTTTCTCTGATCGTTGACTGGGTAATAAGCTTCATCACCTAACTTCCACTCTTTCGGATATTCGTAAGAAATAATTGTTTTACCCTTAACTTTTTTATCAGGATTAAAGTGTTTATGTTCAGTAATCCTTGTATACTCCTGTTCGTGAGAAGTATAGTTAATCACTGCATTACCCTGAAAATCATCAATTTCTAGTATCTTTTGTTTAAACTCCAAACTTCTATACTTTAAAGCTCCAAACTTATAATCATAGTAAGCATCAATTGGACCTGTAAAGACTATTTTTTCAGCTAATTTAGAAAGTTCCTCTCTTTCTTCAAAAAAATCAGTATTTAATCTCAACTCAACACCTTCCAGAAGAGTTTCAACCAGGTGAGTGTAGCCTTTCTTAGGAATACCTTGATACTTAGAATTGTAATAATTATTGTTATATTCGAATCTAACTGGCAATCTTTTAATTATGAAAGCCGGTAGCTCCTCACAACTTCTCCCCCACTGCTTTTCTGTATATTCTTTAATAAGCTTTTCGTAAACATCTCTTCCAACAAGGCTAATCGCTTGTTCTGCTAAATTTCGAGGCTCTCCAACTATTTCTTCACGTTGCTTTGCAATTATTGCTTTAGCTATTTCTGGATCCTTTATTCCCCAAATCTGTTGAAATGTATTCATATTAAAAGGCAAATTGTAAATTTCACCTTTGTAATTTGCTAAAGGTGTATTGATGAAATTATTCATTTCTACCAAAGAGCAAACAAATTCCCATACTCTTTGATCATCAGTGTGAAAAATATGCGGACCATATCTATGTACTTCTATGCCTTCGATATTCTCTGTATATATATGTCCAGCTACTTTAGATTTCTGCTCAACCACTAGAACATTTAAAGACCTTTTCTTAGCTAAATAAGCAAAAGTTGCTCCCCATAGCCCAGCACCTACTATTAAATAATCGTATCTTCTATTTTTCATAATTTCCCTATCTTAAAAGTTCTTGCATATGCTAAAATCTATCTTATCAGTTAAGATTATAATTTAGATGAAAAAAGGAAGTGCTATTTTTTATGAGCAGAGTTAAATTTACAGCTAGAAACTTAAGAAGGTTGGTAATGTTTTTATTTAAACTAGCAATTGTTTTATTAACCTCATTAACATTTCTTGGTGCAATAATATCGAAATACATACAAACTCCGTATAACAATAAAGGATTCTACCTTATCTTCGCTTTATATACATTTTTATTTGTAATATTAGCTTTACCGTATGATATTTTCAAAATCGGAATAATGTCCAAGCGAAAACTTCAATTATCATACCTAGTATCTATAGTTTTAGTAAATATAGCTACCTATGCAGTTTTAAGCTTGATTTCAAAAGCTCTCATTAATCCTGTACCGATGTTGTTACTAACACTAGTTCAGTTTGTAATAGCTGTGATTGTCTATGAAATTGCAAACATAGTTTACTTTAAAATTTATCCTAGTAGAGAAACTTTAATCGTTTATGCAGACACTGAATACGACAGAATGGTGGCCAAAAAATTCGTTCTAAATAGAGATCGTTATAAAGTTCGTTACGTAATTAGAGAGAGTGCTGGATTTGATGAAATCACAAAGTCTATTGACAAATACGATACTGTCATTTTTGGTAATATTGCCTTAGACCTACGAGATGAACTTATAGATTATAGCTACGCTAGGGATAAGAGAGTTTTCATCCTGCCTAGCGTAAATGACATTATTTTGCACAGTTCGCATGTTATCCAAATTGGTGATAGTATCATACATTTAATCAAAGATCGTACCATGTCTTTAGAATCTTTAATAGTGAAACGACTATTTGATATCGTCTTCTCACTTTTATTCTTAGTGATAACCTTACCTCTTACATTAATTGTTGGATTGATTATTAAACTTTACGATAGAGGCCCTATCTTCTTCAAACAAAAAAGACTTACTCGTAATGGTGTAGAATTTGATATCTTGAAATTCCGTTCTATGGTTGTCGATGCTGAGAAAGACGGAGCTCAATTTACCGTTCCAAACGACGATAGGATTACGCCAATTGGTAAATTTATTCGTGCAACAAGAATTGATGAAATTCCTCAATTTATAAATGTTCTTAAGGGTGAAATGTCTATTGTAGGCCCAAGAGCCGAACGTGTAGAAAATTATGAAGCTTATACCAAAGAATTACCAGAGTTTAACTATAGAACAAAGGTTAAAGCAGGAATTACAGGTTACGCACAAATTTACGGTCGCTATAACACCTCCTATGAGGATAAGTTGAGAATGGATATTTACTATATAGAAAACTTCTCATTGTTAAATGACATTAAGTTAGTCCTTTCTACTGTGAAAGTTCTCTTCTCTGCTGAAGCGACTGAAGGTTTCGAACAGAAGTTCTTAAATGAAAATGAACACGAAGATGATTAAATGAAACAAAATTAATAGGCATAAACTATAGAATAAATAAGAAAAAGCAGATAATTAAAATGAGTTTTCTCTCAAAATTATCTGCTCTTTTAATTCTTAATCAAATATCATTAACCCTCTAGCTCATCTGTTTTTTCTCTATCGTAAACCCTTCTCCTGAAACATCTTTAACCTCGTTGATAATTATAAAAGCTTCTGGATCAATTTCTTCAACTATTTTCTTGAGATCAGGTATCTCGCGACTGTTCAGAACAACATAAAGCATTAGTTTATCATTATTTGTAAACATACCTTTGGCCATGATCCCAGTTACACCTCTATCCATTTCAGTCAAGATTGCTTGACTGATTTCTTCCGCATGTGAACTAATAATATGACAGGCTTTGGACGAGTCAGTTCCAAGAATGACAAAGTCTGTAAGCTTACTAGTAATAAAAAGCGCCACGAAACTATATAATGCTAGAAGTAAAGTAAAATAGATATCTCCAACTCCGTAGATATAATTAATTATTGTACTGAATATAATAACTACGAAGTCTGTAAAGAAAATAAATTGTCCAATTGTAATTTTATCTGTTTTGGTTACTGCAATTAATGCCAAAATATCCACTCCACCAGTGTTATATCCACCTCTTAGAATAAGTCCTAAACCAACACCAAAGGTAACACCAGCAAATATGGAAAAGATTATTATATCAGGTTTTTGATCTAATGAGGACATCCAAACAGTAAACCAATTATTCATAAAGATATTTGCAATATCAATACCAAATGAAAACACTAATGTACCAATAAGGCTCCTGTAAACCATTTTAAAGCCAAATTCTTTCCAGCCTAAAAGTAAAATTGGAATATTAATCATCAAAGAAAATAAACCAAAAGGAATTGTGTCATTACTTATTAGTACTAAGGAAGTTGCCACACCAGAAACTCCCCCCATTGATAAATTATTCGGCACAAAAAATACATTAATAGCAAGAGCGGACAAAAATGTCCCTACCACTAAATAAATAAAATTTATAATTTCTGCTTTTATGTCGAACTTATTTAAATTTCCCACAGAACTACACCCTTATATCCTCTCTAAACGCATTACTAAATGTCTCTTTTTTTAAGAAAATATTATAGCTTATTTTTTCCATTTATTCAGCAAAGATGGTAGTATAATATTAATCGAGCATATAATAATTATGTGCTTTAAATAAATTATAGAGAGGTTTAGTTTAATGAAAAAACCAATTTTAGTTATTCTAGCAGCAGGTATGGGTAGCCGTTATGGAGGTTTGAAGCAAGTGGATCCAATAGGACCATCTGGCGAAGCAATAATTGACTACTCAATGTTCGACGCTAAACGTGCCGGATTTGATACAGTTGTCTTTATTATTAAGGAAGCAATTGCAGAAGAATTCAAGGCCAGAATCGGCAACAAAATAGCTGAACACATGGAAGTTCGCTACGCCTATCAAGAATTAGACAAAATTCCAGCTGGTTTTACCGTTCCAGAAGGACGTGAAAAACCATGGGGTACAGGCCATGCATTGATTTGTGCTAAAGATGTAATTGATGCACCTTTCGTAGTCATAAACGCAGACGATTTTTACGGAAGAACTGCTTACGAAGAAATTTACAATTACTTAACTAGCGAAGATGCTTACATAGACGGCAAACTGAACTTATCAATGGTAGGTTTCAAACTTGAAAACACCGTCTCAGAGAATGGATATGTCTCAAGAGGAGTCTGCAAAACTACAGAAGATGGTTACCTAGATTCAATCGTAGAATATACTCATATCCAATCATTCCCTGATGGAATCAAATATAGCTTTGATTCAGGCGAAAACTGGGATGATATTTCTCCAAGCACTATAGTTTCAATGAATATTTGGGGTTTCCAAGAAGAGAGTTTGGTTGAGTTTGAGGAATCATTCAAAAACTTCCTCAGCAATAATATTGATAAAAACCCACAAAAAGCTGAACTCTATATTCCAACTACTATCGAAGAATTAGTTAAAGCTGGCAAGGCTAAAGTTAAAGTATTAGAATCAGCTAACAAATGGTTTGGTGTTACTTATAAAGAAGATAAGCCAGATGTAGTTGCATCAGTTAACGCTTTGATAGAAGCTGGTGAATATCCAGATAATCTTTGGAATTAAGATACTAAATAAATTTAAAATATATAAACTAACTCAAAAGCATTTTGAGAAATTCTTTGAGTTACAAAAATCTAAATTAAGATAAAATTCATTTAAGAGCAATATTTAAATATTGCTCTTAAATTATAATTGAGGTAATACAGTGAATAAAATAAACTTAGGAATAATAGGTTTAGGTAATCGTGGATATGGTCTCCTAGAATATATTCTTCTAGATATGGAAGAATTTAATATTGTTGCTTTGACTGATATTTATCCTGATCGTATTTTACGCGCACAAGAGTTATGCAAGGCAAAACAAGCTATAAATCCTAAAGGATATTTGACTGTAGATGAACTTTTACAAGACACTGATATCGATGCTGTTCTAATCTCTTCTTCTTGGGAAACACATATTCCTTTAGCAATTAAAGCTATGCAACATAATATTGCAGTGGCACTAGAAGTTGGCGGATCTTCAGATTTACAGAGTCTATGGGATTTAGTTAATACTTATGAAAAAACTAAGACACCTATAATGTTTATGGAGAATTGCTGTTATGGTCGATTAGAATTAATGGTCCTTAACATGGCACAGAATAATGTTCTAGGCGAAATCGTATATGCACATGGAGCTTATGCACATGACCTCCGTGATGAAATTACTTTTGGTAAAATAAATCGTCACTATCGTTTAAATAATTATATCAAGAGAAATTCTGAAAATTATCCTACACATGAAATTGGACCAATTGCTAAAATTTTAAACATTAATAATGGTAATAGATTTTTAAGCCTAAGCTCTTTTGCTTCTAAGTCAGTTGGACTCAATCATTTCTTAGAAAAACAAGATATTTCCAATTTAGAATTACCTAATAATATTAAATTCAATCAAGGAGATATCGTAACAACTCAAATTACATGTGCTAATGGTGAACTAGTTAGCATAAAGTTAGATACCTCTTTACCAAGATATTATTCTCGAGAATTCTATGTTCAAGGTACCAGTGGTTTAGTAAATGGCGAAAATATGTCTGTTTTTCTAGAGGCTGATACCACTAATGAAGATCATTTTAATTGGAAAAATAATTTCAATAATTTAGAAAAATACTATGAAAAGTATGACCACCCAATTTGGAGAGAATACTTAAAAAACGGGGTTCGTGCTGGTCATGATGGTATGGATTATTTAGTGTTCAAAGCTTTTGCAGATGCCCTTCTTGAAGGTAAAGATATGCCTATTGATGTATACGATGCAGCTACATGGATGGCAATTACTGCTCTAAGTGAGCAATCTTTAGCTACAGGCTCTCAAGCTCAGAATTTCCCAGATTTTACCCGTGGAAAATGGATATACGAAAAGGGCGTATCAATTTAAATTCACTTCAAAACTCGACTGCTAACTCAAAATCCTAAGCTTCTTCTAAAACTTCTGCAAGACGAACTTTACAAATATCGTGATCATGCTTTCTCGCAACGCATTGATATCTACCAAATAGTAAAATTGAGTGGTGTGCCTGTCTCCAAATAGAGTCTGGCAATTTAGAACACATTATTTTCTCAACTTCCAAAACGGAAGCATCTTCAGGAACAAATTTAAACTTTTTGCATACTCTATTGACATGTGTATCTACCGCAAAAGCAGGAATATTAAATCCATTACTTAGTACAACGTTAGCTGTCTTTCTTCCTACCCCAGCTAAACTCATCAGCTCTTCTCTAGTTGCTGGAACTTCAGAATTAAATTTATCTAATAAATCTTGAGCCAAACTTTTTAAATACTTAGCTTTATTTTTGTATAAACCTATTGAACTAATTATTCTAGAAATATCTTCTACATTTGCTGCTGCCATAGATTTTGCATCAGGATACTTTGAAAACAATTCTGGAGTAACTTTATTCACTGCAACGTCCGTTGTTTGAGCACTCAAAACTACAGCACACACAAGTTCAAAATTGTTATTAAAATTCAACTCCGATTCGATCTGTGGGTATAGCTTCACCATTGCTCCAACTAAATTCTGGACTTCTTCCGTATTTAATGTAGTTTCTAATTTACTCATTAATTCTCCTCAATTAGCTGTTTCTATTTTCATTTAACATATCAGCTATTTTGTCAACCATGTTAAATAAATATGATAACAGGTTATTTTGCTATTTACCATAAAAGTGGTATTATAACGCTTGCAACTCTTTACTTTATTAAAAGTAAAGCATTTAAAAATTTTAAACAAAAATGATATTTAAGGATAACAATAAACTTGGTGTTTGATTAGTTTTAAGTAAATTTTATATTAAGTATTATATGTACCCACTATGAAATAATCGAACAATATCATTGAGGTAAAAATTATGACATTGAGAAAAACTGCGTTAAGTAAAGAAGCTATTTCTAATGCTTTTCCCATAGATGCTGAAAGTATCATTGCAATTAAGCCAAACACTATTGGACTTGTTAATAGTACATTCCATATCATTCTCCATGAAGATAACAAAAATATCGATAAATTTATATTGCAAAGAATAAATACTTATGCATTCAAAAATCCGGATCAACTAATGGAAAACATTGTCAATGTAACAGACTTCATTAGTAAAAAATCCATAGCAGAAGGCAAAGATCCTAACCGTGAAACTATGAGAGTTTTATGCACTAGAGATGGGAAAAGTTATTATACAGATGAAGATGGATCTTGTTGGAGAATTTATTCGACAATTGCAAATACTTACTGTATTAGCCATGTAGAAAATCCTCAACAGTTTTACGAAAGCGCTAGAGCCTTTGGTAATTTCCAATACTTACTAAGTGATTTTGACGCTTCTACACTACATGAAACTATTGAGAAATTTCATGACACTAGAGTTAGGTACGAAAATTTTGAAAACGCTTTGACAGCTGATGAACATGATCGTGCTAAAGATGTTAGCCAAGAAATTAGCTTCGTTAAAGCTCACAAACTAGATTGCTCTTATCTTATGGATAGACAAGAAGCTGGTATCTTGCCACTTCGTGTAACTCACAATGATACCAAATTGAATAACGTTCTATTTGACGCAAACACTAATGAAGCCATAACTGTTATTGATTTAGACACCGTTATGCCTGGTTTATCAGTAAATGACTTTGGCGATTCTATTCGTTTTGGAGCTAATACAGCAAGTGAAGACGAAAAAGATCTGAATAAAGTTAATTTAGATCTTGTGCTTTTTGAATCTTATACAAAAGGCTTCATTGAAGCTTGTGGAGAAATTCTAACTGATGCAGAGATTGATGATCTCTATTGGGGTGCTAAAATGATGACCTTAGAATGCGGTATTCGTTTCTTAACAGATTACCTAGATGGTGATAAATACTTTTCACTTGACTACCCTGATCAAAACTTAGACAGAGCTCGTACTCAGTTTAAACTTGTCAAAGAAATTGAGAAAAACGAAGAGGCTATTAGAATGATTATCAATAAATATCGACCTAAGAATTAATAATAATTTTATTGAGTCATAGATTGAGTCATAGTATATATTTTTAATTTTTTATATGCTACTTAACAACAACATAATTAAATACTTAAACAAAATAAAACGTCGGCCGAGGCCGACGTTCTTATATTTGGTTGCGGAGGCGGGATTCGAACCACGCGACCTTCGGGTTATGAGCCCGACAAGCTACCAACTGCTCCACTCCGCTATATAACACTTGAAAGATCTAAATTAATTATGGTGCTCATGGCCGGACTTGAACCGGCAAGGATCTCTCCCACAGATTTTAAGTCTGCTGCGTCTGCCAATTTCGCCACACGAGCTAGTTCTCTCAAGTGCAAAAGCTATTCTATCAAGCAGATAATATTTTGTCAACTACTTAATATTAAATTTTATTAATTTTTTAGCAGAGATATTTGAGCTAAATTCCAGGAACTCTCTATTTTGTTAAATTTTAGATTTAATAAGGTATTTACAGGTTTTATACTCTTATCATCAATCTTATTTATCCTGTCTTCGTTTACATCCTCGTAAAGTAACTCTAAATATTTATCAATCCATTTTTTATCAACAATAATAACTGCTTTATTCTGAGACAATCTGTCCATTTCTTGTAATATATCATCCACAACAGAAATTGCATTGGTATCATTTTTCTCATTTTCTATCCACTCTGGTTCTAATTTATTCAAGACAACTAATTCTTTTGCAGCATCTTCTGCATAAGTTGCCTCTATCAGAGAATGGATTCCAAAAATGTCTCCTGAATAATAAACATCTGTATCAAACTTAATACCTGTATTCTGAATTGTCTCTTTCAACTTATCAAAAGTTTCAGTTGTTTCAGAGTTTTCATCCAACAAATTAGCCTTGAATGGGAAAGTAACAAAAGTAAGTTCTTTTTGTTTCAAACTTTTGCTTTGATTTTGACCATTTAAGTCAGAGTATAACCTAGCAAAAGCTTCTGTTTGTGCCCAAACTCTGGAATCTGCTAAAATCATTAGATTACGTTTTACCGTGTTAAATAAGGTATTTAAAGGTTTAACTGAATCTACAAACTCAGAGATAATACTTGCATCAGTATCAAGACTAGCACCTGCAATAAATATAACTTCTTCAAATTCTCGACCAGTCCATTCAGATAACAAGAAACTGTTATCTTTTATCCATTGATGAATTTTCTCAATATCATCTTTTGACTTATTCTTCTTGTGGTCTAAATATTCCTTACTAAATTTAATCCAATTTACATAAACATCGTTATAGAAGAAAGCTATCCCTAAATCTGGTAGTTTCTGATGTTTATCATAGTATTCAGAGATTGTTACCATCGCTATATCTGAACTTTGGGTTGAAAACAATGAATTTTCTGCTGTTTCAGTATGTAGCATTAACCAAGATGATTGTTCTAAAATTTTATCTGGATTAGGGTTCATTGCTATAGCTTTACCCAGTAGCAAATTATCCAAGCAGATTTCATTTTGCAGAGAAAATAAAGGTTCTACAATCCTGTTCTGAACTCGTACTGAGAACGGAACTAATTCATTTCCCAGAGCAATAACACTATCTTCACAATGTAAGAGATACTCTGTACTTCTAGAATTACATAACAGCGTTTCGCCGGAAATGTTAAGCCTACTTAACAAAGCTTTTTTCATCTTAATATTTAACGAATCATGCACATCCATTTGCATAAAATCACCGAGGAACACTGCCCTATCTGCAATATATAAAGCACTCACTAAATCATCTGCAGTTTCTTTTTGTGGATCTAAATTAACAACAATTCCTGATGCCCCTATCTTAGAATATTCAAATAGAGTCTCTAATGAAGCCTTTGGTATGGCTATCAATGGAATTATTAACTGCAAACTAGAGAATAAACTTTGCCAGGAATTAATTTTATCAACTTCTTCAAACTCATCATTGAGAAATTTCTTCATTCTCTTAAGGTTTTGTTTAAGCTCATTTGATCTAAGTACAAATGTTCTATTCAGATGCATGGCTCTATAGAAGTTCTCACATCTAGCTTTGAAACTTAGTTCATCTTCCCAAGGGGTACTATTGTGGAACTTAATTGAGCTAATATCTAAATAAGTTTCTCTGTCTATATAATTTCTACCAAAGTTGGACTTATTAATTTCTTCCTGTGGGCGTAAATTATTTATATTAATTTGTTCCTGGTCGGCTTGAATTTGCAGCTCAGCAATTTTTTCTTCTAGCTCGTGATTAAATTTATCCAGTGCATCTTGCTTGTTTTTTATTTCTTGAATTTCTTGTTCGTTTTGCTTAAGCTTCTCTTCCGCCTCAGCAAGGGCTTTCCCTTCTTCGCCAATTTTTAGCAACTTATATAATAGTTTCTGCCAAAAATTAATGTTTTTTTCTAATTCATCAAGTTCATATTTTCTTGCTAAAACTTTATCTTCACTTAAGAAAAGTGACCTTCCTAGTTCTTTTTGCTGTTCTTCTAATTTTAGCAATCGATATTCATTATTATGTATACGCTCTTCAATTCTTTCAACTTCTGCTAATTTATGATTAAAAGTCAAAGCACTTTTATACACTTCATTATTTTTTTCTAGTGCTTTCTTAGCCTCTATATTAGAGTCTAAGTAATCATCTTGCACTGATTTAAATTCTGGTAAATAGAATTGTGGGTTTTCTTTGTCAAAATAAAATCTGTGATCTTCCATATACTCTAAAAGTAGATCTATTAATAAAATTAAATCAGCCTTTGTTTCTATATAAACTGCAGCTGCTCCCCAAGCAGGTTTATTCATATATCCAGTCTTTTCATTATATTTATTAATAACTTCAGTTAAATATATCTCTTTATTTCTTTGTATATCAAAGTAGCTAGTAGTACTACTATCTACGTTTAGAGAATCAGCTTCTATTATTTCTGCAACTATTGATTTAAGTTTATTTCTATCTACTCCAGATAAAATCATATTTTGTTGCGTTAATTTGTTAGCAGGATTGTAATAATTAGCAGAATTATTTTGCGGAGGATATGTAAATCTAGACATAGCAAAAGCATCTGCCGGTTTCTTCAATTTCAAAAGATAATCAGCTTTCGCCTCTAAGCTTTGAGCTATAAAATTTTCTATAATCAAGCTTCTGTGACTGTATTTTGGAGCATTATAAGATTTTATTTTTCTAGCGTCTGATTTTGTAAAATCATTAATAATCCATTGTTGACTAGCATTAGGAAGGGTTTTGCGTGGCCAAGCAGATTTTGGATATGCATTAGGATTCAAATTATCGTCCCAATATTCCATGCTATTAATGTCTATAATATTAAATTGTCCAGTGAGACCTTCCTCAATAAATTGATAAATAATATCGTATTTTTCCACTTCACTGGCTGCTTTTCTAATAAACTTAAGTTTTTGAGATTTAGATTTTTGACTAGCTAAACTATCTCCGTTAACTGTCACAAAAGCATCTAAGTTTAAGCTATCTAAGTCCTTAAGTTTTTCGTTAAAAATTAATTGACTTAAACTTCTATTTAAATTTTTGAGAAGTTGTTTAGTTATTTTCGGATTAGCTTTACTAATTTCAGAATCAATTTGTTCATTAATTGATGTAATTTCAAATTCAAGTTCATCTAAACTTTTTCCAAGCCACAATTTTGAAAATAAGTACAAGTAATTACTTATGCTAAAACTAGATTTCTTATAATTACCTCTTTCGTCTACGGAAAAATTATAAATGGAAGAATATTCTTTACTATTATCAAAAGTTTTATGGAGATCATTTTCCGGCTGGAGTAAGGAATCAATTACAGAGTTGTTAACTTTTCCTCCAAACACCATGTAAGTGCCAAACTTATTCTGACTCTCCCACGGTAAATTCTCCATCTCATCAGATAGAATCTCTTCTACTTCTGGATAAACCGACTCAAAACTTTCTTTGCTATACCAAAAACCTAAAACATTTCTTATATCATTTTTTGTCATAATTCGATAAACGGAAACTAATTAACTATACAAAAGCTGCTATTAATTTTCCTCTAGCTCTCTAATTTTATCTAAGCGACGATTGTGACGTCCGCCTTCAAAGTCTTCTTGTAAGTATGCTTTTACAATATCCCAAGCTAAATCAGGACCAATTGTACGAGCACCAAGACAAATCACATTTGCATCATTATGCTTTCTAGCCATTTTTGCAGAATATTCATCAGAAACTTGAGCCGCCCTAACACCCTTTATTTTATTAGCTGAAATACAAATTCCTATACCAGTACCACAAATCAAAATTCCAGAATCTGCTTCACCAGCGATAACTTTTGCACAAGTTGCCTTTGCAATATCTGGATAATCTACTGACTCTTCAGAGTTAGTGCCACAATCTAAAACCTTGATACCTAATTTTTCTAATTCTCCACTGATAAAAGCTTTCAGCGCTACACCACTGTGATCAGAACCTATAGCCATAGTTTTAATATTCATTTTGATCCTCTCTTCTAAGACATTAAAAGCCTATTTCTCAATACTTTATATTACTAAAATATTTTTATTAAAACTTATTTTAACACATTTAATATTAATACTATATGGCTAATATAAAACTGGACTTTAAGACTAAACTTTAAGCTCATCTAAAATTATTCACAGACATCACGCTACTCAAATTAAAGTCATTACTTATAGTAAGCCTCTGTAAATTTCTCCAAACGCTTATTTTAAATTGTAAACAATTCCATTTAATTAGATCTTTGTGCACTTTATAAATTGTTAATGTTAGCTTTTAGATGATATAATATTCAATAATTACTCAATTAGTTATTTTGAAGAATTATGCTCTTTGCACTTCTTCTTAATTTGGAGGTTTTAATTTTATGAATGATCTAGTAGGAAATCAGGCTAGTACTGACGGCAAAAAATCAGCTGTCAAATATTTAGCTATATTTCTGGCACTAATTTTGACACTATTAACATTCCCTACGTTGACTGTAAATGCTGCGACTTTTGCAAAAAAAGGTGATGAGATTACTGTTGTAGCTACTTATAAAGTACGTTCCGGCCCAGGAACAAATTATGCTACAACTGGATATTTAGAATCTGGTGACAAAGTAACTGTTTTAGATGTGACGCGTGGAGGAAGTTATTCACTCGCATCTTATTCAGGAAACGTCTGGTATAAGGTTACATTTTTAGGCGGTACAGCTTACCTTTGCCACGACAGTTATCATAAGATCAGTTCAAAATCCACAGCAACTCCTGATAAACCTATTCCAACACCTGTTCCTACAGAACCATCCAATCCTGGTACTGCTCCAGGTAATGCAGCCTATACAGACTCAGAATGGCAAAAAGTATTAAATTCATTTCCACCTTCATATCATAAATCTTTAAACGCTTTACATAAAAAATACCCTACATGGCAATTTGAGCCTGAGTATCATGATTTCAGTTTAGAGTACGCTGTTAACCAACAAAAATCATATGCTGGTAGAAACTTAGTTCCTGGTTATTATGGCGACTATAGAGATTATAACTACAATAGAATGTATGATGCAGGCGGCTGGTATGCTGCAAGTTGGGATACAATTGCATTTGTCATGGATCCAAGAAACTGGCTAACAGAAAAATATGTATTCATGTTTGAAAAACTTGGTGAAGTTGATTACGTTCCTGCAGAGAGAAGATTAGAAATTATGTTTGCAGGAAACCAAGATCTTCTAAATATGATTCCAGCAATCATTCAAGCATCCAAAGATCATAGAGTTAATCCAATTTTTGTTGCTACAAGAATTTTAACTGAAGTAAGAATTGGAAACACTATTAGTTCATCAGCTAAAGGAACTCTTAGAGCAACACCAGAAATAATTAAAGCTCTTGGAGATAGTAGTTTCAATCCTGATCTAAGTAAACCATACTATAACGTGTTTAATATTGGTGCTTATGATGGTTCAAATCCTCAATTAAACGGTATTTTATACGCTATGGGATATAACGTCAGTCCAGAGAGACGTGCAGCCCTCATGATTCCTTGGGATAGTCAATACAAAGCAATTTATGGTGGTCTTACCTTTATCCTAGGATCTTACATTAATGCAAAACAAAACAACAACTACTATTTCAAATTCAATATGCGTTGGCCTAAAGATCAAATTCCTTCCAGAATTGGTCACCAATATATGACAAGTGTGGTAGCTCCTGTCACAGAAGCACAGGTTCAATATGAGACATATTCTAAGTCCGGGACATTAGGTGAACCTTCGGTATTCTTAATTCCTGTATATCAAGATATGACAAATACTGCATATGCTGACCCAGGTAATAGATACTACGACTCCGTTCCTGTTTTACAAAGTTCTGCTCCAAATAATGGAACTAACTTATCTGAATTCGAAATAACAAAAGCTAAACCTTATGCAAATTCTGGTGATAAAATGCTTCTAAAAACTGCTTTCTGGCTCAGAAGCTATCCAGAAGCTGCGAATGACAACGGAATAGAAGTTATTAATCCGGACAATAGAGTAGAAGTATTAGAGCGTGTCGCAGGTACCTACACTGAAGGATACACCAACCAGTGGTATAGAGTCCGCTATGGAAATAGTGAAGGCTATATTATTGCCTACCCACCTACACAAGAAATAATTGGAGGTAAAAATCAACAAGCTAAACCAAAACCTACTCCAACACCTAAGCCTACACCTGCTCCAAAGCCTTCTGGTAAGTATATGGTAGGAGATATAGATAACGATCACGAAATTACTATGATGGACTTTACATTAGTTAATTATCATATACTCGGCAGGCGAAAACTCTCACCAGAAGAATTTGTACGTGCAGATGTTGATAAAGATGGAAAAATTACAATGATGGATTTTACACTTATCAACTATCATATCTTGGGAAGAAGAAAGATAAAACAATCTTAGAATGGGAAAAATGTTACTTTCAAAAAATAGAATTAATAATTTTACGAAGATTATTATTGCCTTTACATTAATGATATTTTTATATTTATGTTTAAGTAGTAATTATCTTAATGCACAATCTGCAGTTGTAGACTTAAAAACTCAAACCGAGAAAAACTCTGATACTGTAACAATTGAAGTTTATGGTAGAACTCCAGTATATGCGTCTGGATACTCTATAAGAATTAATTACAACAATAAAGCTTTTGAATATTTAGATACAGAATTTGTAAATTTTTCAGGATTAAATACAAATTCAAAAATTATAGAGTCAGGCATATTAGAAATTAGTGCACAAAATGGATCAATACCTTTTGATGAAAATTTACTAGCTAAAATTAAGCTTAGAGCTATAGATCCAGGAGTCGCTACTATTCTAATTATAAACTCTAGCTTCTACGATGCTTATGGCAATAAAATTCCAGGAACTATACTTAAATATTACCAAGTAGATACTAATTTTACACGCTCTAATAATAATTCTGGAAATAATGATACTACTGTTCAAAGTGAAGAAAATCTTGGTACCGTTGGAACTACAAGTAAGATAAATTTAAATTCTACGAATAACTCCAAACCTGAAGAAAAATCAACAAACAAATCTAAAAGCTCAGATGAAACTTCAGAAAATAAAATTGAAGAATCTACACTTGATGTAGAAGTACCCAATGAGTCAAATGCAACAAATACTAATTATACAAATATTTTCAAACCAATTATCATAACAACTATTATAATATTAGTTACTTTGCTTATAATTTATGCATCTAAAAAATTACTAAATAAGAAGAGAAAGGATTAATTATGAAAACAAAAACAATTAACAAAGCAAAAGCATTAATTTTAACTTTTACAATACTTATGGCGGTATTAATAGCAAATCTTAAAGTTAGTGCAGCAGAAGCAACTGCTAGTCTTAACACGGATCAAGTATCCCCTAACCAAAACGTTACATTAACTTTGAATATTTCAGGAGAGGATTTCGCTAGTATAGGGATTAGCGTTGAAGGAGTAGAAAATGCTAAACTTACCTCGGGACCAAATTCTAATGTTTACCAAGAAGGTAATACTCTCAATATTACTACCGATTTAGCTAATAATTCTTCAACATCTCACACTTATGTATTAAATCTAAGCTATTCATCTCAGGGTAGTAAACCTATAAAAATAGTTTATGACATAATTAGTGCTGATCTTAACAGGACCGTAGTAAATAAAGCATTTACAGTTACTGTCTCAGCACCTACTCCTAAAGCAACACCAACTCCAGCCCCTAAAGCAACACCAACTCCTAAACCTTCTCCTACACCCAAAAAACCAGGCAACAATACAACTGCGACAACAAAAGCTAAACCTAGTTCAAAAGCAGAAAATAATAATAACTATAAGAGAATAAACAAAAAGATGGTTGTAACTACAGACTTAGACATTCGTTCAAATGCAAGTCTATCTAGTGCATACTTAGGTTTTTATGATAAGGGTACTGTTGTCGATGTAATTGGTGTAACAGATGATGGTTGGTACGTAGTCAATTACAATGGTAAGACAGCATACTTAGCTGGTTCATACTTAAATGACTATCACGCTTCAACTCCAAATAGTACCAAAGCTAACAACAATAACTCTAATTCTGAGAAAACTACATCATCAAAAAAGAATGATGAATCAAATGCTAGTACTACAAAAAAAGATGATAAAACCAAAAAAACTACAAAGACAGCAAAAACTAATACTTCAAAAACATCTACCTCAGGAACTACTACTGAAAAATCTGACTCAGGTTTAATAATTGGTACAAGTGATTCAAATACAAATACGAAAATAGCAAATAATAAAATTAAATCATTATTTGCTAAATTAGACCCTACAATGATAATCGTGTTTGCACTGATTATCTTGCTAATAATCCTTATGATTATATATTATATTTTAAAGAAAAAAATCTTAGAGGATGAAGAACAAGATGAATTTGAAGAGCTTCCAAGTGATAACGACGAAGCAATTTATGCAAATAAATCATCTAAAATAGAAGTTTCAAGAGTAGACGATTCTGAAAATCCTAAAAATAATACTGAAAATTAATTAAACATAATTTTCATAATAAGAAAAGCTCTAACCAGTTGCACAAAGATGTGCCCCCAAAAGTTAGAGCTTTTTATTATCTATGCTTTTATTTTATTAGACTAAATCACCCTTAATTCCTAAAGTTTTTTTGTAAATATACTTCATACCTTCTAAGGCTAGATTAGGTTCATATAGATCTACTATATCCAACTTTTCAATAAATTTATCTGATATACCTCCAGTTGCTATAACTAATGGGTCAATCTTGAGCGTCTTAATCTGTTCTTTTACAATATACTTAACTGCTCCAAGGTAACCATGCATTATCCCAACCTGCATGCCTTCTACAGTATTAGACGCTAGAATAGAATCTGGAATTACTAATTCAACATCCGGTAATTTAGCTGTTCCAGTAAATAAAGCATCAGCAGCTAGTTTAAGTCCTGGCATTATTATCGTATATTTAAAATTACCTTCTTTATCTACATAATCAAAAGTTGTTGCGGTACCAAAATCAATAATGATGCAATCTTTTTCATATTTCATATGAGCTGCAGCTACATTAACTAGCCTGTCCGCTCCAACCTCTTTAGGATTGTCTGTAACTATGTTAATTCCAGTTTTAACTCCTGGACCTATAACAACAGGTGAAATATTAAAAAACTTCTCTAAAGTATTTTTAAGGCTCTCTGTAAGGTGTGGTACCACACTACTTAACACTGCCCCTTTTACATCAGTAGCTTCTACAGCACATGACCTAAGTAAATCTAAAATTATTAAACCTAATTCATCCGCTGTTCTATCGTTTTTACTATTTAATCTAAACGTATCCAGAATCTCTTCGCCTTTATATATGCCTAAGAAAATATTAGTATTTCCTACATCAATAGCTAATAACATTTTTACATTTCCTTTTTACTCTTATAAATATCCAAAACTTTATCGAGAACTTTATCAGAAACTTTAGCTTTACTCATAATTCCTAGTTGTTCAGAAGATTTTTTATCTATTAAAGTAACAATATTAGTATCAGTTCCAAAACCAGCTCCCTGCTCATTCAAAGAATTGGCTACTATAAGGTCTAATCCTTTCTTCTCTAACTTATCTTTTGCATTTGCGATTAAATTTTCAGTTTCCATGGCAAATCCGCAGAGTACAGTTTCTGCTTCTGCATGTTCGCCTGCCCAAGCTAAAATGTCTGGGTTTTTCTCGAGTTGAAGAACTAATTGAGCAGCAGTCTTTTTGATTTTATTTTCACTAACATTCTTGACTCTATAATCACTTACAGCCGCGGTCATAATAAGAGCATCATTACTTGCTAGATTACGTCGTACAGCTTGGAACATTTCTGCTGCAGTTTTAACTTTAAGCAAGTTAATTCCTGCAGGTGCCTCTATGTTTACTGGTCCAGAAATCAAAGTGACATTTGCCCCTCTTTTGTGTGCTGCTTTTGCCATTGCATAACCCATTTTTCCAGTTGAATGATTACTTATGAATCTAACCGGATCGATTGGCTCTAGAGTTGGTCCAGCACTAATTAAAACATTCATTCCTGAGAGATCTTTTTTTGCATTTTTATTATCATTCAGTATCTTCTCGATCTCAGTTTCAATAGATTCAGGGCTAGCTAATTTACCATTACCAAAATCGCCACAGGCAAGATCTCCACACTCAGTCTCCATAACATTGACTTCTCTCTGAATCAGCTTCTGTAAGTTTTCTTGTGTTGCAGGATTATTTAACATATAGGTATTCATAGCTGGGCATAAAAGTATCGGACTTCTGCTTGCTAGTAAACAAGTTGAAAGCATATCATCAGCTATACCGTTTGCCATTTTTCCAATAAGGTTCGCTGTAGCAGGTGCCAAAACAAAAACATCTGCCCACTTAGCAAGTTCTATGTGAGCTATTGTATATTCTTGATCTTCAATATACGGTTCAAAAACATCTGTATAAACTTTATTCTTTGTTAAAGCTTCAAAAATTTCTGTGCTCATAAATTTTAGTGCTTTCTCTGTCATGATAACTTTAACCTGATGTTTTTTGCTCAAATTACTAACCAGTTGAGCAACCTTAAAAATAGCAATTCCGCCAGAAATTCCAATTAAAATATTTGCCATAGCTAATCTTCCTTCCTTAAATATTGATAGTAGATCTTAGAAAATGCAAATAAAATAAAAGCTGCTAAGAATGCTTCCAGAACACCATTTGTAAAAACAGTCGTTCCTAACAGCACTAATATAGCGTCTTTTGTCTTATTAAGTACATTAGCATATGCATCACCAAAGAATAGATAGATTCCAGATAACACTAAAAATGTGTGCGCAAAAGTTGCAGCAAAAGCAACTATAGCTGCATGCAAAGGTTTAGATGATCTACTTCTATTTTTTAAATTAAACAATTTCAATAAAGCAGCAGGTATCAAACCTAGAAGTATTCTTGGCACAAAACAAATTACTAAACTCCAAAAATTTCCTCGAATAATGCCATAACTTATAAATGGTGAAAATACAAAACTAGTTAAACCTGGAGCAAAAGTATTTCTTAAAAAACTTAAGAGTCCAAATATAAAACCAGAGGTCAAGCCATAAACTGGTCCTAGAATTACGCTTACTATGATTACCGGCAAGTGTAATGTTGTTAATGATAATGCACCTATTGGTAAAAATCCCAATGGTGTGAAAAATAAAAGCAATTGAATTGCTGTCAAAATTGAAAACAAAGTTAACTTCTCTAGATTTTGTTTTCTTCGATCTCTTTCTAACATTCTCAACCTCCTATCGCTTCTTACGAATGCAATGTTATTAATGAATGTAAACTATATGATTGACATTATAAATCAATTTTATATCTTAATTAATAATTTTTGCTTTTTTAATTATTTTCTAATCAGCTTTTGATAAGATTAAATAGCGGAGGTAATTCATATGGCACTAACAACAGTTACTTATATAAGAAACAATGACAGAATTTTGATGCTTCATAGAGTTAAAGAGTTAAATGACTTTAACGAAGGTAAGTGGCTTGGAGTTGGTGGGCACCTTGAATTTGGCGAAACTCCACACGAGGCTGCTCTACGTGAAATTAAAGAAGAGACTGGCATATCCCTCGATAAAATTATTTTTCAAGGGATTGTTACCTTTGTCTACCCTAACCAAGAGACTGATTATATTTTTGTTTACCGAGCCGACTCTGAAACTACTGAAACAATTATTACTCCTGAAGGCGTATTAGAATGGATTCCTGTAGATAAAATAATGGAATTAAATTTATGGGAGGGTGATTTACTTTTCCTCCCATATGTACTCGACCAATCTGATGAAATTTTCAGCATAAAATTAGTTTATGACGAAAATGGTAATTTAAGTACTTACAGATTTGATTAGTAACAAATTTATTGTAGTAGAGTCTTGAGCAATTTCAAATTTTTAATCTTCTTCGCTTTTCTGCTTACTTCCAAGTTTTCTTTTAACTGAAATCATTGTAGCACTTACAGCAAAGATTAAACTTGACGCCTGAAAGCTTATAAAGCCTACACCCGTACTGGCGATTGTACTTGCTGATTTTTTGTTTACTGATTCTTGGTTAGAATTTTCTACAGTTAAATTCACATGTGCTTGGACTTTATTTCTACTTTTATCAGATTTTACACTAGGTTTCTTCTCAGCACTAAGACTCTCATTCTCTTTATTAAATTCTGGTCGAATTGGAGTAACCATCTTTTTGCTTGTTTGAGCAGTAGTCCCTTTACTTGACGCTACTTCATCTGAATCTGATGTATCAGTATCTACACTTGTATTCTCTGTAATCATTGGTTTTGTACTTGTACTTTCTTCAGTACTTGCAGAAGTCTTAGGTTTGTTAATTTCTGTAGTATTAGCTTCATTTGTTGAAGTTGTTATTTTATTATTTTCTTCAACAATTGTAATCATCAACTCTTTTAACACCTTATCTTGATCTAAATTATTTACTTGTAACTTATAGTTACCAATTTTTAGACTAGCTAAGTACCCAGAGTGAATGAACAATGTTGTCTTATTCTCGTTCAGAGAATAGTTATCTGAGGCCAATTGCCCTCCATCAATTAAGACATTGAAGTTTACATCCTTTAAATTTAAAGGTATTTCTATATAACCCATTTTCGCATTCCACTTTAACACCTTAGAATCAGTTTTCCCTTCAATTTCAAGCTCTTTTACCTCAACTTTTTCATCTGTATCTCCCTCAGCAAAAATATTTACTTCGCCTAAACTAAAACTCACAACTAAGAAAGCTGTGGCAATTAAACTTCTTGCTTTAATTAATTTTGTTGATTTATTCATCATTTCTTTTTCCTCCTAAAATTATCAACTTAGAAATATAATACTTTCTTGAAACGCCTTAAAAATCCACAAAAGGTTAATAAGCATCACAAAAACAAACAAAAAAGAAGAGTCAGAAAATTAATTCTGACTCTTAAACAAAACTCTATAATCTTATAGATTAATCACTAGACTAATCTTTCTCTCAGCTTATCTGCATCACTCATAATATGGAAGTGTACGTGGAAAACACTTTGACCTGCCTTCTCACCGCAATTATTTATTATACGTAATCCTTGTTCCTCAAGATTAAGTTTACTTGCTATTTCAGGAATTGCTTTGATTATGGCGAGACTATCTTCTTCGCTTTGAGAAAATAATTCTAACGCATTAGCATAATGATTTTTAGTAAGCAATAATAGATGTGTTTCAGTTTGTGGATTAGCATCTTTGAAACAAGTTACACTTTCATTCTCATAAACAATTTCTGTTGGAATCTCACCGTTAGCTAATTTACAAAATATACAATCTTTATCAATCATCAGTTTCACGCTTTCAACCTTTCACTCATTAGTCTTTTAAGAATAACTTTTGCACATTTAACTAGCAATCTAATTTATTACGCTAAAATTTCTTTTACTGCAGCTTTCGCACTCTCTAATGCATCTTCCAATTTGCTACTATCTTTACCACCAGCTTGGGCCATATTGGCTTTACCACCACCGCCTCCGCCAGCAACTTTAGCAGCAACTTTAACAATATCTCCTGCTTTAACACCCTTCTCAATTGCTTGATCAGAAGACATTACCAAGAAGTTAACCTTTTCAGCTTCTTTACGTCCCAAAATTACAACTGCTGGATCAAGTTCAGCCATAAATTTATCTCCTAATTCACGCATTTGATCAACTGAATCTGTATTTACCTCAGTTACTAGTAAGCTTATACCTGCAAGTTTTTCTGAATCTCCTAGAAGATCCTTATTAGCTGATTCCATCTTAGCATTTTCTAAGGTTTTTACTTCTTTTTCTAGTTCTTTGTTCTTTTCTACTAAATTATCTAATCTAGAATCTAGCTCACTTACAGATGTGTTTAATTTATCCGATAGACTCCTTAATAACTCTCTATCAGCATTGTAATATCTCAATGCATTAAATCCTGTAGCAGCTTCAATGCGTCTAATACCTGCGGCAACAGAAGTTTCAGATAAAATTCTAAAAGAGCCAACTTGTGAGGTGTGTTTCAAGTGTGTTCCCCCGCATAACTCGATTGAGTAATTTCCACCTATGTAAATAGTTCTCATTATTTCAGCATAAGTTTCATCGAATAAAGCAATTGCCCCTTTAGCCTTAGCTTCTTCAACTGGCTCCCAAAGTACTTCAACAGCAAAATCTTCTAAAATTGCCCAGTTTACTTCTGCTTCAACTGCTGCTAACTGTTCAGCACTTAAACCACCTTGATGAGTAAAGTCAAAGCGGAAATATTCTCCGTTAAACTCTGAGCCTGCTTGGATAACATGTTCACCTATAACTTTTCGCAAAGCCTTATGTAATAGGTGTGTTGCTGTATGGTTTCTAGCTGTAGCTCTTCTATTATCTCTGTCAACTTCTAACTTAATATTTCTATCAGCAAATAATGTGCCTTTCAGTACTTTAGCTTGGTGGAAGTAAACTTTATCTCTGTTCTTATTAGTCATGGTAATTTCTATTTCTGTATCACCTTGGCTAGCTAGACCTTTATCACCTATTTGCCCACCACCTGTTCCAAAGAATGGAGTTTTGTCTGTGATAACAACAACGTTTGCACCTGCTTCAACAGAATCAACTACCTTATACTTGTCTCCATCTTCTACCAATAAATATAAAATTTTGCCTTCATCAACTAAAGTTTCATATCCTGTAAAATTAGTAGGTTCAATCTGAGCAATTTCTTTTGGCATCTTATCACCTGCCCAGGCAGATTGAACATTCTTCTTGGTATTTGCTTGAGCTCTCAGACGTTGTTCTTCCATTAAATCATGGAAGCCTTGTTCATCAATTTCCAATCCGGACTCTTTTGCAATTTCTTTGGTTAAATCCAATGGGAATCCATAGGTGTCATGAAGTTTGAAAACATCTTCTGCTGGCAAAGCTTCTAGTTTATTGTCTATAGCCTCTTTGATATAGCCTTCAAGTATCTTATTTCCAGAACTCAAAGTACCTCTAAATGTTGTTTCCTCAGAATCTATGGTATATAGGATAAATTTTAAATTCGATTCTAGTTCTGGATAAGCATCTTTAGATTGTGCTACTACCTCTTCAACAACTTTGCTCAAGAAATTCTCATCAACACCTAATAAACTTGCCTGACGTACAGCACGTCTAATTAAGTTTCTTAGAACATAACCACGACCATTGTTACTTGGTGTAATTCCGTCTGAAACCATCATAGTTGCTGATCTTGCATGGTCAGTAATAATACGTAAACTTATATCAGTTTTTTCGTCTGCTCCATAAGTCTTGCCACTAATTTCGCATACCTTGTCTAAAATAGACTTAACTGTATCAATTTCATATATACTATCAACATCTTGGACAATTGTTGCTAAGCGCTCTAGACCAACTCCTGTATCAATATTTTTTTGTTTAAGATCGGTATAAGTACCATCCTCTTGACGTTCAAATTGACTGAAAACACTATTCCAAAATTCCATATAGCGGTCACAATCACAACCCGGAGCACATGTAGGTTTACCACAAGAATATTTCTCTCCACGGTCGTATAAAATTTCTGTACATGGACCTGAAGGACCTACACCATGTTCCCAGAAGTTATCAGCTTTACCTAATCTGTAAACTCGATCTGCTGGCACACCAACTGTTTTTGTCCAAATATCAAAAGATTCGTCATCTGACTCATACACTGTTGGATAAAGTTTATCCGTTTCCATCTCAAGAATTTGAGTACAAAATTCCCAAATCCATGGAATCATTTCTTTTTTGAAATAATCCCCAAATGAAAAGTTTCCAAGCATCTCAAAGAAGCTAACATGTCTTGCAGTGTGACCAATATTTTCTAAATCACCTGTACGTACACATTTTTGACTATTGGTGACTCTTTTTGCCGGAGGTATAGCGGCGCCAGTAAAGTATGCCTTCATCGGAGTCATACCTGCATTAATTAATAAAATAGACGGGTCATTTTTTGGTACTAAAGAAGCGCTTGGAATACGCAAATGTCCTTTTGATTCAAAAAACTGTAAATATGCTTCACGCAATTCATTTACTGTCATATATTTCATGTTTTATACCTCTTTATTGTTTATAATTTCAATTTATTATTATATCATAGTATCGAATATCTATAATTTTCTTAGCTTAAGCTTGAAAAAATATTATAAATTAATGAGGATCTCTATGGACATTTTTTTTAATTCTCGTTTAAAAACAACAAATTCTAAAAACTGCAAAATAAATTCAAGAACTGAGCTGGTCATAACATCAGCCCTATGTTTACTTATTTTAGGAGTTTTACTTCTAAGCTTTTTTACCTTTAATTTCAATGACTTTCTTGCCTTCTTAAACTGGAGTGTGTGTATACTAATTCTAGCCCTTCCTAGTCAAAGATTATTCAAAAGACTAATACCGTTCAGTGCAGATTCAGCTTACTTTTATTCAATTATCTTTTCCTGGTTGGGCATAGGCTTTCTTACCTGGTTTTCAGCTCATTTAGGCTTGCCTGTATTTACGTCTCGGTTTGTTCAAGTTATCTTGATCGTAGCAATTCTAGCAATTATTGCACTTAACATTCTAAAAAAAGAGCCTATTAAATTAGAAGCAAAAAGTCATTCTACTATTAATCAAATACTCTTAACTACACTAATTTTTCTAAGTTCATTTGCTCTAGGAATATATTTTAGGACACTTAAGCCTGAAATTTATGGTTTGGAAAAATTCATGGATTACGGTTTCATGATGAGCATGTGGCGAGATAATTCATTACCTGCCAAAGATATGTGGCTCGCTGGTCATTTTATTAACTATTACTATTTTGGCCAATATCTTTTCACTCTCTTAGCTAAACTAACAGGTATTGAACCAAAAATATCTTACAACCTTTCTATGGCTGCTAGCTTTTCTATAACTTTTACCCTTGCCTACTCATTAATAAGAGATATTATTTTTTATAAGATCAAAGAGAATAAAGGTTCAAATAATTTCATAGCAAATATTAGTGGATTATTGGCTGCATTGCTTCTTTGTCTTGCCGGAAATAGTCATGCATTTTTCTACAGACCAAGCTCCCTTGGACATGGATTAGTCAAATATCTACAACGATTCGGAACTAAAACAGGTAAAATTAGCGACTTTTATTTCTCAGATTCTACTCGTTTTATTGGACATAACCCTGACAGCAGTGACAAAACAATTCATGAATTTCCTCTGTATTCTTATGTCGTAGGAGATCTTCATGCTCATATGATCAATTTAAGTTTTGTTTTATTGTTTCTAGTAATTCTATTTGCTTTTTATATTTATTTACGCAAAGCAAAAGACTTGTTAGACAAGAAAACCTTAATTTACGCCTCCACTTTAGGCTTTTTACTTGCAATATTCTCAATGACTAATTATTGGGATTTTGCTATTTATTTCGTGGTAACCTTCTTAACTCTAGTTGCAGCTTTACTATCAAGAGGCAAGAACAATTGGCTTAGTGTACTACTTTTCATCGTACAAACACTTGTATATTTCATTCCATTCTTGCTAGATTTCGGAAACCCAGTAATTAAATTAGGCCTATACCTAATCGCAAGTATTTGCTCTTATATAATTTATAGATATAAAAATGACAGTTTAACTATTTCCGGATTCTATCTCAGCTTTATTTTTCTGATTAGTCACCTCTTTAGTCTACAAATGAACCTTAATATGTCACAGATGCCCAAAGCCTTTAAACTGGTTCAAAACAATTCTAGTTTATATCAATTATTTATACTTTGGGCATTTCACGCTGCTGTAGGAATTATATATATTGTTTATATGTTCTGGGCAAATCATAATAGGATAAAGTTTCACTTACAGGAGCAAAACTTTGTCCAAGCTATAGCTAATCTTCCTGCTGACAATTTATTCATTTTCATTCTAGTATGCTGCGGTTTAGGCTTAATTCTTGTACCTGAAATTATTTATCTAAAAGATATTTATGAAGTTAATTTTGCTAGAGCAAACACAATGTTTAAGTTTACTTACCAAAGCTTCGCTCTGTTATCTTTGGGCGCAGCTTACTTTTTTGGAGAGTTGTTATTTAAATTTATACCAAAGAAGAATGTTGCAGAACTTGAGAATGCGAAAACATTTAATAAAAATGTAAATTATATTAATAGAGAGAGTAGTGAATGGAATTTCAAATATTTAGTCCCTCTTCTAGCCTGTACAATTAGTCTTATCATTCCATTCTCTTATACAAGTAGTATTTCTGATTGGTTCGATTTTAGTAAAGAGAAAGCCAAGCGTACTCTGGATGGGAGTAGATATATTGCTAATCTAAGCGTGGAAGATGATGCTGGAGTACATCACAGCTTAAGGAATCGATTAAATCTAATTGACTATCTTAATGAGAATGAATCTACTAGTGTAAATATACTTGAATCATACGGAAGCTCTTACTCAGACTATGCTTCAGTATCTGCTTATACTGGTTTATCAACTGTTCTAGGCTGGGAAACTCACGAATGGTTGTGGCGAACTACATCCTTTGAAGAAAGTTCATATAAAAATTTAATCGCACCTCTACAACGTGAAATCAATGAATTCTACACAACTAACAATAAGTCTTTACAAGTAGATTTCATAAAGAAATATAAAATCAAATATATAGTTGTAGGTGAACTTGAAAGGATCAAGCATCCTGATATTAATGAATCTGCACTCCAAAATCTAGGTAAAATAGTATTCTCAAGCGGTAATAGTTACCTAATTGCAGTACAAGTCGATTAAATATTTATCATAATAAAAACTATATTAATAAAGTAAGTAGACATAAAAAAGCCGTAATCTTTACTTTTAAAGACTACGGCTAATTTTAAATCTTATTATTAAAACAAGTTACTATTTTGCCTCTAGAATACCTGATGGATCTGGAATTTTGATTGTTGTTTCTGCAAATAATTGTAAGTCTTCACCTTCTATTGAACCTGAAATTGTTTCAGGGTTATTTTCAATAATTAAGTTAAATACTTTCAACTTAGTTTCGTAATCCACATCAGTATCATAGCTCTTGCCATATACATTTTCGAAGATAGAGTCCATATTATCTCCCCATTGAACTTCATATTCTGCTGGGTATGTTCCACCTTTTTTGCCCTCTTTAGTTCCATTAACTACTTCTGCATTATTGTCAGCATTATCTGATTCTGTAGTTGTAGTTGTAGTTTTTTCTGTTTTTTTAGAACTTGTAGTAGTTTCTGATTTTTCTACAGTTGTAGATTCACTAGTAGTATTTGAACTTTCACCAGATGATGTAATTTTTGGTGCATCTGCTGGGCCATTGAAGAATCCTTTTTCTTTAAGTAAATATGCTAATCCTAGAATTGATAGTGCTAAAACTATTAGTAGTATTGCTACTAAAAATACTTTACGGCCACCTTTATTACTCTCGTCATCTTCATCAAAGTCTAAAGCATCTTCTGATTCAGCTCTACTTGACATATAACGAACATCCTCTTCATCATGACCACTTTCATCGTAATCATAATCGTCATTCTCAACTATTTTTGCATATGCTTTTTGGAATCTATTTGGTTCTTCATCGGCTTCTACTTCTTCTAGATTTTCTTCGAACTCATCATATTCTGCTTCGTCGTAATCATATTCAACATCTTCATCTATATTCTCTGAGCTTAAGTAATCAGCTTGCTTAACTTCTTCGTTGTCATTATTATATTCAACTTCAAGAGCATCAGAATTTTCGGAATCATCCTCATGCTGATTGTAACTAGAATCTGACTTGTACTGCTCATTTGTTTCATGATTATGAGTTTCTGCAGTTTGATTAGCATGTGCATTGGCAACTGCACCTGCTACTGCTGTTTCAGCTGCACTAGTTACATATTTAGCACTTTCTCCTTCTACTTCAGCTTGAGCTGATTCAAGTTCTGCTAAATACTCATCAGTAAATATTTGTGTTGATTGAGTATCTCGACTGACAAAACCATCTCCACGGTATTTTTTGCTAGTTACGAAAATATCTTCAACGAAGCTCATCATAAATTGGAATGGCTCGTTTGGATGTTTAAGAGTCATATATTCATGGATTAGCTCTGCCGCTTCTTGTTGATCGTAAGCTTCATCTAAAATCTTCAATAAGTTCTTTTGACCTAAAGATTTTACAACATTGTTTGTTGCTAAAACAATGCAATCATCAACTCTCAATTGAGCAATATTTGAGTACTTAATTGAGCCTGCTCTGCCTGCTGCATATATATCATAGTTATCAACAACTTCACCATGGAAGTTCTCTGCTTTGAATTTAAAATCATTCTCTGTCAATGGATAAAGAGTTTCATCTCTATACAAGAAAGCAACTGCCTCACCTAAAGTAACTGCAGCCAATTCGCTCTCTTTGATGATAACACCAGAATAATAAGGTCTAGATTCACGTTTTTGGGTATCAAGATTGAATTTTCCTGTTAACTTTATAGCATTTTCTGCCATATCATTAACAACAGAATCAATATCTGCATTTGTCTTGATAGCTTCTGTAATTTGGTCCTGACTTACTCTTTTTTCTAATAAATTATCTCTATTTGCATCTTTTTTTCTAGTAGAACTGATATTCAAGTAGAACCCTAAGGCAGTTCTATCTAAAGTAATGTCCAAATCATTTGTTTGTGGAAATCTGTTGCTACGACCATCCAAGTAAAAGATATTTATCAAGCTGTCATGCTTAACTTCATGGCTGGTAACGGTCGTCGCAAGTCTAGTTAATTTAGCCATAATTACCTCCAGTAATATTTTTTCTAATTAAATTTTATCAAGTTTATAACTTATGTAATTATAGCACATGCAATTTGATGCTTCATGAAAACATTGTTTTGTTCATAAACTATGTGCATTTTATTAACAACTTTTACTCTTAAAAATTCTATTCAACTTCAATGTCAATTTCTTCTTTTTTGGGGAAAATTCTATGCATATCGAGCTTGTTGATTAGATGTTGTATGCCCAAAAGTCTTCGTTCAACAATATCAGAAATATCCTTATAAATTTCTTTTTGACGTTTAATTGGTATTTCAATTTTTTGCTTAGATAGTTCTTTATAGACATTAGTTTCAATTTCATTAAATCCTAAACTGGTAAAACACCTGTTCTTGACTACCGCACTCATTGGCAAAATATATTTTAGAGATTGTAAGTATCTATCATTACATTGCAAAACCATACTAAAAATAAAATCTTCTATAAATTTATCCTTAGAATAGTCATCCTTATAATATCTATCTACATTTCGTAAATATTTCTTGTAACTATTTGCTTCGCCTAAAATTTTCAAGCCTAAATCAGTATAACGATTTTGTTTCAAAGCCATAACAAGGAATACTCCACCTGGTAATAATAACCAGGTTGGCACAAAGAAGTTAGAAACAAGTGAAATTATTACCGCTGAAATTATGTAGAACAAGGCTACAATTAAATGTATTTTTTTGGTTTTAATCTTTCTCTCAGCCAATAAATAATTATTTTCAATGCAATGTAAGTCCATAGCTTTTTTGAATCTTGAAAGCTTATTCATATTCTTGTCCAAATCACTTTGAATTACTTGAGATAAATCTTCAAGAGAAATAGAATTTTTACCCTCCATTGAATTCCAAATCCAATGTAGAATTACTCTCTCATAGTATTGTAATTGCGTCTCATCAGGTAGCAATTGCTCATCTTCTCTCCATAGTCTTTTTTGATTAATATCTAGGAACCCTTTGCTTATAAGTGTGTAAATAACTGCCCAAACTGTATAGGCATCAACTTTCTTACTTTTGAGAAATGCTAGACCAGCTGCTGAAATTTCAGCTTGCATGCTAAATTTAATTTCCGGTGCATCTTTGTAGTTATCAATGTATTTTTTTAACAATACAATAACAAAATAAACTGAGGCTAGAATGAGCAAAATACCAACAATATATCTGCTAACTACTTGATATCTAAATTTTTGAATCTGCTTCCAAATATAAGTGCTTTCTTCACTTTTTACCTTCTCATATACACTTACATTAGGATCTTCGGTTAAAGTAATTTTGGTCTTAGCTAACCAGTCGCTTGGGTATAACAAACGGATATCAACTCTCGTATTTTCAGGAATAAAATTAGAATAACTAATATATGCATCTGAAGGTATATCAATAATCTCACTTTTATCCATATTTAGTACTGTTAATATCTCTGAAATGAAAGCGGGTTGTAATAGTTTTCCCAAATCGTCTAAACTATTATGCTCATATAGATTGTATTTACTAATTTCTTCAGGAAAAATCACTGAATCAAAACTCACTATTAAAGTGTAGCCACTAATAGTAAAATTTCTATTTTCATCAAATAAAGTTAAGTCTGTGACAGCTGCATCATTAAATCTTTGACTTGCTGAGTTTATTGTGTAGGAAACTCTAATTCTCTTCGTTGTTGCTTCAGGTAAAGAAGTTTTCAATTTAATATTAATCTTATCTCCTAGGTCTGAAATAGTATAGGAATTAATTTGATCTTTTTGAAATTCATTAACTTGAGTCGCTTTGATATATTCCAGAATTGGTTCATCCAAATTTGCCTCTGCTAACTTTATATCACTAATAGTTATAGACTGATTTTTTTGATACGGTACCGATATATTCAATTGATTAACGACGCTTTTTGTTTTTACATCAAATTGTAAAACTGCTTCTACACGACCATCTCTAAGAATATTAATGTGATTAAATACAGAGTTAAACGTTAATTCATCTTTTTTATTATCTGTCTCTGCACTAAGTTCTGATTTTTCAAAAAAAATAAAAAATAGCACGATAAACAAGATTATAAATAAAATTCTCTTGAAAATTTTATTGTCTTTAATCTTAATCTGTTTACCATGCATATTATCACCCTTTGTTATTAATACTTAACTACTCCTCGGCATCATCATTTGAGAATCCTTCATCCTCTTCTCCAGCCGGAGTCTCCGTTAAATCAGGCTCAGTATCCGGTTCTGGCTCTGTTTCAGGATCCGGTGTTTGCTCAGTGTTATCTACATCACTTGATGGAGGATTAATTTCTACATCTTTAGTTGTTGAATGAGTTTCACTCGAAGTCCAATCCGAACCAGTTTCTCTTGTGGCAGACGTTGTTCTCGGAGTCTCGGTAATCTCTGAATCAGTTTCAGCATGATTATGATCTATAGTAGCTCTGGCTTCAGTTTGTTCATATGTAGCCTCTGTAGTAACTTCAACATCTTTTATATCTATAACACCTTCAAACAACTTAGAGATTTTAGCATCACTCATTCCGTATACAGTTTTGGCTAAATATTTAATATTTGAAGCTAGATCAGGTACTAGACATGCCATCCCCTGAATATATGTTTCTTCGAAAGTCCCAAGAATAGGTACATGTTCTGAAATTATTTTAGACTTTAGAAGTCCTTGAACATTTTGCAATAAGTTGAAAATATCATTAAGTCCTAAATTAGTTGTGACTAGCGGGAAAACTTTATCAACCATTTCATTTAATTGACTTAAGCTTGCTTTTTTGGCTCCATCAAAAATTGATTTGAGAATTTTTCTCTGTCTCTCGGTTCTTTCATAGTCTGAATTACCTACACTTCTAATTCGTCCGTAATTCAAGGCTTGTTTACCGTTTAATTTTTGCTTACCAGATTTTTTTAATAATCCAGAATTTTTGGGTTCTTTAATTAAAGTGTTGTAATAAGCTAGCGCTTCGTTTATAGCAGGTATTTCATAATCTTTAATATCAATTTCAACTCCGCCTATTGTATCAATTATTTCTGCTAAAGAGAACATGTCAACTAGAGCAAAATGATTAACCGCAATCCTATAATTATATTCAATTGTTTCCATCAATAATGGTGGACCGCCTAGCGCATTTGCACTATTTAATTTACTATATCCATAGTCAGGAATATATACATAAGTATCCCTTAATAGAGAATTCAGATGAATTTTTTTATGTTTCAAATCTATGGACGCCAAAATCATTGAGTCAGATAAAGATTGTTCTTCAGCCTCTCTTGAATCAACTCCGATTAATAATACATTTAAAATATTTTCATCAAAAATAATATCTTTTGGTAAATTTTTTGCCAGTTTTGAATTTAATTTTCTAATTGCATCTTGGTCAAGATTTTTGCCGACCTTACCATCTTTGTCAATTGCTAAAACTCCGTGCTCATCTGATGATGCTGAACTACGTGTATAATCACTTTTGTTCACAAAATTAATTCTCGCTATCTTACTGAAAACAAAAACAACTACAATTAATATAAATGCTAATAAAACAGTTAGACTAATAACACCAGTCTTTTTACCAGTACTAAGGCGCTTAAACTTCTCTAGTATTGAAGTTTTTTCATTTTGACCTTCAAGCTTACTAGATTCAGCATTCTCTTTTGTATTCTTACTTAATTTGCTATATCTAATTCCTGAATCATTTTCAATTTTTGAATTTCTGACATCATCACTCATAATAATTTTATTACCTTTATCTAGGATAACTTTAAATTAATAAAACTCGTCTAAATTTTCTACTAAAATTTCCCCTAGTTCTTGACATGATTCAATCGCATCGCTATCCGGATAGTCCTCCGCAATAACTCCAGAAGCTACCAAATTCAAGTTCATGTCATCACAGACATCTTCCCATTTTCTCATCCATTTCCCGTTACCACTTGAGTAAGATCCAAAAATAGCAACAGGCCTATCGCCTAAAGTTTCAATAGCATTTGAGAAGAATGGTTCAAATTCAAATTCTTCTAGTTCTTCATCGCCTGAAGCGGGACAGCCAAAAGCAAAAGCATCGTAATCTTCTAAATTATCTATCAGGAATTCAGATACTTCAAAAACATTAGCTTCTGCTCCCATACTCTCTATACCTTCAGCTACAGCTTCAGCCATAGCTGCTGTATTTCCACTTGCACTATAATAAATAACGGCAATGCTATTCATATGACAAAACTCCTTTAATCTCCCTAATTTAATACTTTTTGATAAATGGTATTAAATAGCAATATATGTGATTTGTAAAGTATTTTGTATGCCTATTTATAATAAATCTTAATTTATCTTAACTTAAGACTTGCGATTTCTACGTCCTTTATTATTTTTTTCCATGTCATTAATGGTGCTTTGGTCGGAGTGATCAATCTTCTTCCAGCCTGGTCTTTTGCCTAAAGCCATAAAAATAGTCAAGCTAATTATCAATAGATATATCGGATAAAATAATATTCCTTTCCACTGACCTTCCCAATGCTGATTCTCAACTACAGTCAAAATATAAATAAATAAGCTTAAGACTACTTCCCCTACAAGGGCACTAAGTAATATAGCTTTCAACATTGACCAGAAGCCTAAAGTTATACCTAATAAAATCATGCTTAAAACCCACAAAACAGGTGAAACTAAAAGTACTACGTACATAATAGAAAACATAAATGAGTCTAAATTCTCAATACGACCGACAAAAACAGACTTTAATAAAGGCTCAGCTTTAAGCTCTAATAATTCTCTCAAACCATATGACCATCTCCATCTTTGTTTGATAGTGCTTATCATATCTTCTGGTTGTTCGTCATAGAATTTTGCTTCTCGTGAATATGTAATAGTTTCACCCTTTAAATTGACATCCATGGTAAATTCTAAATCTTCAGTCAAACTGTGAGTTTGCCATCCTTGTTCATCGATAATGTCGTAGGCGAAGGCAAATCCTGTACCACCAACTGAAGTTAAACTCCTACCTGACATATAGCGTGGATGGTCGACCCCTCGTTTTTGCATAATCCAGAATAAACTATTCGCATTTGACCAGATTGTGGCTGAAGGGTTTTTTCCTATCCTATATCCTATAATCACCCTATCTCCATAGTTATAACGCTTGTTCATTTCTAGAAGATAGTTTTCGTCCATAACATTATCTGAGTCTATTACAGTAATTAGATCATAATCTGTTCTATCGTATTTTTTAATAAATCGGTCAAAGAACCAGTTTAAAGCGTATCCTTTCGATTTATGCTCTGGGTCAAAACGCTCGTAGACATTGGCACCAAGCTCCCCAGCTATCTTAGCCGTATTATCTGTACAGTTATCTGCTATCAAAAATATTTCATACTTATCCTTTGGATAATTTTGAGCATTCAAAGAGTTTAATAAGTTCGTAATAACTTTCTCTTCATCGTGTGCACTAATAACAATCGCAAACTTATTATAAGGTTTCTCAGGTCCAGTGCGATTCTTATATTTTTTAAAAATTGGTAACGCTATATATACCTGATATATCGAATAAATTAGTCCAAAAATATTTCCTGCTATTAAAATAGTTATTAAAATCTTTGTAAATAAGCTTAAATTTTCCCAACCCATATTAATCACTCTCGTATCTATACTTTCTGTCAATATTTTTTAGTTCTTCATTAAGGTCTTTCAACAGCTTAGATTTCTCAGCGAAAGTTTTGTCCTTCATTTGCACCATAACTTGCGTGGTAAATTGAACTTTGACATGTAAAAGCATTTGCTTCCAAGCTCTGAACCAATCATCCATTTTTCCAGATTGCTTCAAAAATTCACCCACCATAGAAATTGCTTCGAGAGCTTCTTTTAGTTTTTTCTCATTAAAAGTCCCAACTTGACCAGAGTCTCTCTGAATATAATGATAAAGTGGCCTATTGGTAAAGGCTACCTTATCAGCTTCACTTAGAACTTTTGCTGCAACAGCAACATCCTCAAAATAAATACTTGGAAATCTGAAATTATTTGTACTTAATAATGATCGCTTATACAACTTATTCCAAGCAAAGTTTGGGATAGAAAGTAAATCTAATGATTTCTTTGCCGCTTTTTCACCACTAATTACTGGCTTAATAAATGCTAATGGGAAAATAATTTTTCTACCATTTTCTTTTTCCAAAAACAAATTGCTAACTGCTATATCTGCATCTCTTTCCGTTGCAGCTCTAAGCATGGCACTAACGTAATCTCTTTCAACATAGTCATCCGAGTCTACGAAGCATAACCATTCACCTTTAGCATTGTCAATGCCTGTATTTCTAGCTTCTCCTGCACCCTGATTCTCTTTATTTATCAGCACAATCTTATCTGGATTATTTTCACGGTAACGCTCTATTATTGCAGCAGAGTCATCTGGCGAACCATCATTTACCATAATAATCTCAATATTATCGTAATCCTGATCCAAGAGTGACTCAATACAACGCGGCAAAAACTCAGCTGTCTTATATACAGGCACTATTATAGACACTAAATCATTATTCACAATTTCTTTTCTCTCATCTGTCCCCTGCAATTTTCATACCTCAATTTATTTTAGGCTTTTATTATACTAATTATTGAACTCATAAGCTATGAACTAACTTAGAATTTACTAATTAAAGCCTTTTTGAGCTGCTACTGCTTTTCTTGCATAATACTCATCACCTTCATAAGGTAATCTTACTCCATTAATCTTCATATACTTTTCTGCACCTTTACCCAACAAGATAATACATGACTTAATACCTTCTTCTTGCCATAATTTCATAGCATTATCATAAGCTGTCTGTATAGCTTCAATTCTCTCGTCAATTCTTGTCACTGGCAAATTTGGATCAATATGTATAACTATATCATCAAATATATTATCTAAACTTTCAAAATCATTATCATCTCTTGTAATATAAACTTCATCAACTCTTCCGTTACAAGCAAGTGCTATACCTTCGCGACGATTTTCGGCTTTATTTCCAACTGTACCAAATACTGCAACTCTCTTATATTCTGGATATTTATGTTTAATGTGGTCAAATACTGCTTCAAAACTAATGCCATTATGGGCAGCATCAATGTGAAAAATAACATTATCATTATCACCTTTGACATCAATAGTTCTGTCACGCATTTGTACAATCTCAAGAGCCTTTCTGATAGAGCTCTCATCAACATTCATTAACTCTGCAACAGCAAGAGCTTGAGCTATGTTCTCTAAGTTAAATATTCCCTCTAATTTAGTATTCAACCTTAGTTTTTCGTTATTTTTTTTCAAAACTGCAGTGAAGTTCATGCCAATGTGTTCTAATTCAACATCTTTGATATAAACATCAAAATAATTAGCATCATGTTTTGAGTTTTTATTTATTTCTGTGCCGACTTTCAAAATTACATGAGCATTTTTAGCTGCTTCTCTTTGTTTCTCTAAATAATCGCTCGTCTCATTAAGAATAGCAACTTCACTACGTTCCAATAATTTTAATTTAGATTGTAGGTAATCTTCAAAGGTAGGATGCTCGACATCTGATATATGGTCAGGTGCTATATTTGTGAATACTCCAATTTTGAAATCCATTCCATAAACCCTATCGTACTTAAGAGCTTGCGAAGATACTTCAATTACCATGTTCTCTACATTATTTTTTACTGCATTGTAGAGTATATAAAATAACTCCATAGGTTCTGGCGTTGTCAGCTTGGAATCCAAATGATTTACACCATCAAAATTACCCAAACTAGAAATTAATCCAGGAAGTACTTTACCTTCTAACTCGGCTTGAGCTTTAAGCATTTCAAATATCAAACTTACGGTTGTGCTCTTACCCTTGGTACCAGTAACACCAATAAAATTTAACTTAGTTTCTGGATTAGAAAAGTAAGCAGATACACAAACTGCAATACTTCTACGTAAATTATCAATCTTAATGAGAGGCAAATCTACTCCATAATCTTTGTCAGCTAAATAAGCTACTGCACCTTTTGCCTTTGCTTGCTCCAAGTATTCAACTTTAAAACTGTTACCTTTGCAGATAAACAAACTATTTGGTTCAATTTCTCTCGAATCATATGTAACGAAAGCAATTTCAATATTTTCTGGTTTCTCTTTTAATGACAAAGATGGAGAAAACTCTACTCCCACCCCATTAGCTTCTAGTTTCTTAATATATTCAAGTAAATTAAGAATATTGTCATCTGAAATATTTCTTTTATACAAAATGTAATCTCCTTTGCAACATTCAAATAATAATTAGCAAACCTGAATGTTGAAGTTTGTTTAAATATCTTGTTTAAATATCTTGAAAGCAAGTATAGCATAATAACTGCTAATATCTAAAATAAGTGATAAACTTTATAGGTATATAGGAGGATAAAAATGAGTAATAATTTATGTGATATTGCAGTCCTAGGCATGGCTGTTATGGGTAAAAATTTGGCCTTAAACATTGCTGACAATGATTATAAAGTCGCAATCTATAATAGAACAACAAGCAAGGCTATTGCAGCCGCAGAAGAAAATCCAGAGCAAAATTTAAGTGTATTTGTGACCTTAGAAGATTTGGTTGCTAATTTAGAGCGACCAAGAAAGCTTCTATTGATGGTTAAAGCTGGAGCTGCTGTTGATAAGCTGATTGAAAGTCTACTCCCTCTTCTTGATGAAGGCGACATTATAATGGATGGTGGAAATTCCCACTTCCAAGATACCCAAAGACGTTTCGAAGAATTACAAAAACACGGTATACAATACTTAGGTGTTGGTGTTTCTGGTGGTGAGGAAGGTGCTAGACGTGGTCCTGCGATCATGCCTGGTGGTAGTAAATCAGCTTATGACGAAGTTGCTGATGTATTTGAAGCTATTAGTGCTAAGGTTAATAATAATGAAGCCTGCGAAGCGTATATGGGCTCTGGTGGAGCTGGACACTATGTCAAAATGGTACATAACGGTATTGAATATGCTGACATGGAAATTATTGCTGAGATTTATTCACTACTTAAATCAAATGGTTATAGCAATACCGAAATTGCTGACGTATTTGAAAACTGGAGCAAAGGCGATCTATCATCCTATCTCAGTGAAATTACTGTAGATATTTTGCGAGAAAAAGATTTAAAGAATCCCGAAGATGACTTACTTGACGATATAGAAAGTAAAGTTGGTGCAGAATATCGCCGTGTTGGTGCCAATAACGATAGTGAGTTCTTATTAGATCATATTCTAGATATTTCCGAGCAAAAGGGTACTGGTAAATGGACAAATCAAGAAGGTTTAGAATTACATGTTGATCTTTCAATTCTTTACTCCGGTTTAAATGCTCGTTATATGAGTACAGAAAAAGCCCTACGTGTGAAAGCTTCTGAAATTTTACCAGCTGGTGTAAATGCCGAAAATGCATTAGAAAAACAAAATATTGATATTGAAGAGTTGGGCAATGCTTTCTTGTTGGCTAGACTAATAGCTTATGCCCAAGGGTTTGCTCTATATAAATCTGCTTCTAAAGCATATGATTGGGATTTAAATTACAAATCTATAGCTGCTACATTCCGTGGAGGCTGTATTATTCGCTCTAAATTATTGGTTCCCATTATGGAAGCTTATGAAAAAAATTCAGATTTGGATAATTTATTGTTGGCTGATAATTTTGAAGCAACAATTGCTAAAGGAATACCAGCACTTAGAAAATTAGTAAGCATGGCTTCTCTAGCTGGTATAGCAATACCTGCATTTAGCTCAGCTCTAGGTTACTATGACAGTCTAAGAGCTGCTAGATCCCAGGCTAATATGATATCAGCACAAAGAGATTACTTTGGTGCACATACTTATAGAAGAACTGATAGAGATGGAGTTTACCATCATGAATGGAATGATGAAACAGCAAAGTAAATTAAGTAAATTAATATTTACTATATTTGGCTCAACAGGAGATTTAGCATATAGAAAGCTGATGCCAGCTTTCTATAACCTCTTCTGTCGTGGCTTAGTTGAGGATGATGTGATATTCTTAGCTATTGGTCGTCGTAACTGGACTAGAGAAAAGTATATTTCTGAAATCAAAGATGGTGTTAAAGAGTTTTCTAAATGTGAATTTACAGAGGCTAAGTTCGAAGATTTCTCTAAACATATCGATTATTTTGAAATGCAATTTACTGAATCAGAAGATTATCAGAAACTATTTAACTACTACAGCTCCTTTCCTTGGGCAAAAAGTGACAACACTAAACATATCTTTTACCTAGCCGTAGCACCTAAATTTTTTGCGACTATTGCAGATAATCTAGCCCAAACTGGTTGCTTGCGTGGAGAATGTCGAGCCATAATAGAAAAACCTTTTGGACCGGATCCTGAAACTGCTAAGCAAACAAGCCTAGAGCTAGAAAATGCTTTTGGCGAAGGTCAGGTCTATCATATTGATCATTACCTAGGCAAAAATATGGTACAAAATCTATTCACTCTAAGAGCTGAAAATAAATTCTTAGATGCTATTTTGAATAACGATTTTGTTAAATCTGTAAGAATCAACGCTCTTGAGAAAATTGATATTGGTGATAGAGGTGCATTCTATGACCAAACTGGAGCTCTAGGAGATATGATTCAGAGCCATCTTTTCTTAACTCTTATTATGCTTACTATGGATTGCGCTGCCCCAAAAGGATCCCAAGAATATCTTCAGGCACAGATTGATCTTTTAAAAAGTTTAAGAGAACCTAATGATTTAGAAAACAATCTTATAGTAGGTCAATATGAAGGTTACATAAATCATGCTGAAGTAGATTCTAATAGTCTAACAGAGACTTTTGCTGCCTTAAGGATTTTCCTAGATAATTCTCGTTGGGAAAATGTGGAATTTCTATTGAGATCTGGCAAAGCAACTGAAAAAAAATTGACTAATGTAGAAATAATTTTCAGAGACGGTCAAGTATTGTGTATTGAAATAGATCCACATCCCTCAATAAATTGGACTATTACAGCTGATGATGCTAACCTGGAAGAAGTCACACAAGAGCTTAATCTTATTTCTAGTCCTGAAATTAATCAAACTGATTCGCCAGAAGCATATGAACGCTTAGTTTATAGTTGCTACTTAGGTAAAAAGGAGTACTTCCCAAGTTGGGAGCAAATTGAGATTACTTGGGAATGGATCTCAAAATTACAAAAACTTCGTAAAGAATGCCAGATAAAATTAGAGTCTTATAAAAAAGGCTCTACAGGACCTGAATCACAAGTAAAAATGTATAAAGATATCAATTAATATATTTTTAAAACAATAATTGATATATCTGCAGAAAATTAATATTTTGGAAAACAAAACCTTATGGAGGAGTAATTAGAATGATTTACGATATTAGCAGAACTATAGAACCTGAAATGTCAGTGTACAAAGATCGTTTCAACAAGAAACCTAGATTTACTTGGGTAAGTTTTTATGCTGACAAAGGTGTGCGCGAATCAGAACTTCTGATGAATTTACATACAGGCACTCACATAGATGCTCCAATTCACATGCTCGAAAATGGAGAATCTGTGGATACTCTAGCTTGGGACTTATTCATTGGTCACGCCAGAGTCTTGGATCTAACAGACTTAGATAGAAAAATAGAAGCTGAGGATCTTAGAAAATATAACTTGCAAGAAGGCGAAATTATTCTCTGTAAAACAAAAAATTCATTGACAGATGAGTTTAGTTTTGACTTCATTTGTTTCGCTCCTTCAGCAGCAGAATATATGGCTGAGAGCAAAATAAAAGCGGTTGCACTAGATGCAATGAGCTTGGAGAGTAATGACCCAGAACATCAAGTTCACCAAATTTTATTAGGTAATGGAATTGGTTGTATGGAAGATGTCAGATTAGCTGAAGTTCCTGAAGGAGAATATAATATGCTATCGCTCCCACTTAGGATCTCTGGCTACGATGCTGGACCATCAAGGGCACTTCTATTCACTAAGGACGAGTACCTGTTTTAAAGAAATAGTTGCACTGTAATAAAGGATATGGCTGATTACAGTGACCATAGATTTAACATACAAAGAGAAGCAGCTCTACTGTGGTTGAATTTCAACGCTAGTAGAGCTGCTTTTAATTTGTATTGTTTTAATTATTTGTATGAAAATATCACTGCTGCGACTATTGCTAGTACTAAGTAAAATATCCCAGATATCAAAGTAGGCAAATTAACTCTACGGGTCCTCATCTTTTCATCTTTATAGGATTGAAGATCAGGCAAATCTCGCAGATCTTTACTACCTCTCAACCCACTTTCAATAGTTGAACCTAGTTGCTTAAAACCGACTATACCGACATCGAAAAAACCTTCTTTATTAATATAACTAAAGGCAGCATAGACAAGTTGTAATCCTCCACCTAACAAAAATGAGTTACTAAGTTTAATAAATAGATCTCTATTAGGTGTTCTATATATCTGAAAAACAAAAGCTACAGTAGAAAATATTAATCCCCAAATAAAGGCTCTTATATAATCATGTTTGCTAAATTTTTTCTTATGATAAGGATTATAATCCATACTAATTCCTACTCTTGTCTGAAGCTATAAGCTTTTTAATTATATAAATTCTTAAACTTCTCTTCCTCTTCACTATTGCAATATACAAAGTGATTTGGGAATATCTCTCGCATTGTAGGTTCCTCTATACTGTAATCATGAGCTAATGCAGGAATATAGGTCTCGCGTTTACGTAAACGTTCTAGGTGTGGATCTGGAACTGGTATCGCAGATAGCAATGACTTAGTATACGGATGCATTGGTCTAGCGAAAAGCTCATCAGATTCTGCTAATTCAACAATTTTACCATTGAACATAACAGCGATTCTATCAGAAATATATTTAACAACTGCCAAGTCATGCGCAATGAAAATAACTGTTAAATCATTTTTCTCACGTAAATCATTGAGTAAGTTGATAATCTGTGCTTGGATAGAAACGTCAAGTGCTGAAACTGGTTCGTCAGCAATAATTACTTCTGGTTCCATTATGATAGCTCTTGCTATACCAATACGTTGCCTTTGACCTCCCGAGAATTCATGAGGATATCTATCAGCATGTTCTACAAGTAATCCAACTTGATTCAAAACTGAATCAACTTTTTCGTTAATTAGCTTCTTATCTTTCTCTCCTTGAATAATTAAACCTTCAGCAATAATCTCTCTAACTGTCATTCTTGGATCAAGAGATGAAACTGGATCTTGGAAGATCATCTGAATCTTACGATGTAGAGCATCTCTATTATCTTCGATTTCTTTCTTAGATCTCTTGTAATCTTCTTCAAGTTTCTTAACTGTATCAACTTTACCGGCATTTTTTGCTATTTTGATTTGGTCTTTTCTTACTTCTAGTCCAGTATTAATTAATTTATCACGTAACCAGACATCACCACCAGTGATATCATATAAACCTATAATAGATCTACCAGTTGTAGTTTTACCACTACCAGATTCACCAACAATTCCGAAAACTTCTTTTTTCTTAACATCAAAGCTAATGTTATCTACAGCCTTAAGCGCTTTACCTTGAAGTCTAAAGTATTGTCTTAAGTTTTCGACTTTCAAAAGAGTTTCAGCATCACTATAATCAAACTTTTGCTTTTGTTTTGAAGTAGTGTTTTCACTTAAAATATCTTTATTACTCACCTTAGACCTCCTCGTTCTGTTCACGCTCAAGTAAATTTAATTCTTCAATTGCTTTTGTCATTCTTTTAATTCTTTCAGTAACAATTTTTGGTGGTTCAACTTTAGGTGCTTTCTCATGTAGCAACCAAGTTGCAGCCTCATGTGTATCACTGACCTTAAAGAATGGTGGGTGTTGCTCAAAATCAATAGCTAAAGCATATCGATTTCTTGCTGCAAAGGCGTCACCTTGAGGTGGATTAATCATATTTGGTGGTACTCCAGGAATTGAAATCAATGTTTCCTTAGTCTCCAAGTCAGGCATTGATGATAGTAAACCCCATGTATATGGATGTTTAGGATCATAGAATATTTCATCTGAACTACCGTATTCAACAATCTTACCTGCATACATAACTGCAATCTTATCAGCAATATTCGCAACAACACCTAGGTCATGAGTAATAAATATAACTGAGAAATTACGTTTTTCTTTCAAATCTTTAATTAAATCTAGAATCTGAGCTTGAATTGTAACGTCAAGAGCAGTTGTTGGCTCATCACAGATCAATAAATCAGGGTTAGATGATAAGGCAATCGCTATAACAACACGTTGTCTCATACCACCTGAGAATTGGAATGGATATTGTCTAAAACGTTTTCTTGGTTCTGGAATTCCAACTTCATCAAGTAAATCAATAGCTCTAGCTTCTGCTAATTTTTGATTCAATGTGTAAGTAGCATCTGATGTTTGCTCATTTAAATATTGCAAAATTTCTTTTGCTTCAGCTTTTTCATCATGCTTTCTTTCATACTTAAGATTCAATCTATCAACTAATCTATTAAATAATCTTCTACAGTTAGCTACGTATGTATCTTTAAGTGCAGATTTTTCTTCATCAGTTAAACCTTTAACTTGCTTTTTGTTTCTTTTTAAATCCTCAAAATTATCTAATTGAGCATTCAAAGCACCTTCAAATGTATGTGCAAATGAATCTCTAGTAATTTCTAATCTTGAGATTGATGAGTTAACCGCATTAATAATATCTTTTCTTCTGTTCAATAAATAATCTAAATCAAAGTTTTCTTGTAATTTATCAATTTCTTTATCTAGATCTGAAATTAATAAAGAAAGTACATCATTTACTCTTGAGTTCTCATGTTTTTGTAAACCTACTAAAAAGTCTGCGAATTTATCTAAAAAGTTACTATGTAATTCTTTCTCTAATTCAGCCTCTTTGGATTTTGTGTAATCATTAGCTAAGTCTTTAACTTTACCTTCACTTAGAGCATATCCTACAACAAGAAAATCAGGTGTTTCCTTTGCTAAGATTTCTTCACTTTCAGCTTGAACTTTTCTTAGCAACTCACTAATTTCATTTTTCTTAAGATTTACCTCTTCTCTTACCTCACGTAGTTTAGTACTTGATTCATGAAGTTTTTTGTCATCACCAGCTAATTCTTCAGCTAGATATTCAGCTTGTGCTCTTTCATATTCTTTTGCCACTGGTTTAAAGTGCTTAGTTAAATCTTTAGCTTCTTCTACCCATTGAGCTATATTAGAGCTTGCCTTGCTAATAGTGAAATCATGATAAATTTCTTTACTATCTTTCTCTAGTCCTTTTACTTTATCCATTAAATCTTCATAAACTACATCACCTTGTAAATCTAGAAGAACATAACGAATTTGTTTTGCTAAAGTTTCTAGAGCATTTCTTGAGTCTGCATACTCACCTGCACACTTATGTCCATTACCCAAATAATCTTTGTATGTTTTGAGATATTGATTAGCTTCAGCTTCTTTGCCCGTCTCTCTCGCAACTTTCTTAATAGCAGATTCTACTCTATCAATTTCAGCCTTAGCAGAGCGTTTTCGAGATTTATTATTTGCAATCATCGCTTCAGTAATCTGGTCACCTACACGTGTTATCGGGTTCAAGCTACTTAGCGGGTCTTGGAAAATCATAGAAATTCTATTCCCACGTAGTTTGTTATATTCAGATTCTGAAATTTGTAATAAGTCCATACCTTCAAAGTAGATTTCTCCACTCTCTACAATAGCGTTAGGGGCTAAAATACCCATAACCGCACGACTTGTAACTGACTTACCTGATCCTGATTCACCAACTATTGCTAGAGTTTCACCTTCTTTAACATCGAAAGATATGTCTCTAACAGCCTTAACTGTACCATTATTGGTCCAGAAAGATAGTTTTAAGTTATTTACTTCTAGTTTTGTTTTTGCCATATTATTCTTCCGATCCTCTCAATGCTGGGTTAAATGCATCTCTCAATCCATTACCAAATAGGTTAAAGCTAATCATTAACAAGGAAATTATAACAGCTGGAACAAATAAAATATGTGGGTCAGTTGCCAAATATCCTTGACCATTACCTAACAAAGTACCTAATGAAGTTAAGTTCTTAGAGTTAAAGTTAACAATACCTAAGTAAGATAATGATGATTCACTCAAGATAACTCCTGGAATAACAAGTACGGATGATGTAATGATTGTACCTATTGCGTTAGGGAAAATGTGCCTAAACATCAATCTTGCATCGCCTGCACCCATACTTCTTGCCGAGAGAATATATTCTTCATTCTTGAATCTATAGAACTGTGTTCTAACTCTTGCCGATGTACCAATCCAACCTTGTAGAACAAAGGCAAATAAGATACCCGCAAAGGTAGATACCTTACCTGGTATAACCAAGTGTAATTGGAACAATGTTGCGATAACCATGAATGGCATACCACTAATAATATCTGTTAATCTATCAAGAATTAAGTCAATTGCACCACCATAGTAACCTTGTACAGCACCATATAATGCACCGAATGTAAGGTTAACTATAGAAACTAAAACAGCTAAAGCTAATGATAATCTCGTACCTTGAGCTACACGAATAAAGATATCATAACCTTGTGCGTCTGAACCAAAGTAGTGTACTGGCTCAAAACCATTTTGGTACTCATAGTAGGTATAGTTTAAAACTCTTACCTGACGCATCGTTTTGTTACTTACTGTGTAGTATTGAACTTCGCCATTTTCGTCACGTAGATAGTTGTCAGTTAATCCTTTTTTCTGGACCATTGCTAATTCCATTGGTCGATCATTCTCATCTAAAGGTGTACCATTCTCTGCCAACTTAAACCAATAATTAGCATCATCAGCAGCAGGACCCGCATCAGTTCTGTCAACCATTGGATAAATGACTTTCTTACCTGTTTCCTCTTCCCATTTACGTATATTTTCATATTGCAAATCAGTAATATTGACGTAACTAAAACCAACTAAATAATATGAATCAACAGCTACATCTCTATAAGTTCTACCTTGTGCAGTATATTCATCACTCATTTTATTAATTACAGCATATTTACTTTCTAAACCTTGTTCCCATGTAGCACCTTTGCCTTCATAGTCTTCAGCAGCCATAGATATACCGTTTAAATAAATTAAGTATTTCTCGTTTGACCTAATCGTCTTGCTTCCATCCCAGAAACCTGTACGTTCAAAAGCTTTAATCTTTGGTCTTGCTTTAGCATAGACACCATTAACATCATATACTTTATATTTAGTTAAAAATGGAGCTATTAATGCAAAAACAACAATTAACATAATTATAATTGTCGCTGCAACAGAAGCTTTGTTACGTACAAATCTTCTTAAAGCATCTCCAAAATATGATATTGACTTGGTTTTAATCGCCTCATCATAAATATCTTTATGTTCTTGAACTAAAGTAAATTTTTCTTGAGGTATTTCTTGTAAGTTTAAATATTCTTTGTTCATTAATATTACCTCTCACCAATTCTAATTCTAGGATCTAAGAAACCATAGCTTAGATCAACGACAATATTTGCTAATAAACCGATAATTGTATAGAACATCGTAGTAGCGACAAACACGTCATAGTCACGTGAGTTAATTGCACTAATCATTAATCCACCAATTCCGTTAACCGCAAAAATTTTCTCAATAATCATTGAACCACCAAGTACGCTTAAGAAGCTAGCAACAATTGATGGCAAGATTGGAACCATTGCGTTCTTTAATGCGTGTCTTACTGTAGCTTGTGTTTTGTTTAAACCTTTTGTTCTAGCTAGTAGCATATAATCAGAGGTTAAACTCTCAACTAACTCAGCACGAGTAAGTCTAGCGTATCCTGCTATAATACCGAATGAAAGTGAAAGTATAGGCATTATCATTGATTTAAACATTACCCAAGTAAACCAGCCGCCTGAATCCGCAACAGATGAAACTATTAGAGGTAACCATCCTAATTTAAACCCAACAATATATTGTAGTAAGAATGCGTATACGAAACTTGGAACAGAAACGAAAAGCATGACCACTGTTGAAATTGTATGGTCTATCCAAGTATTCTTTCGTAAAGCTGCAATAACACCAAGAACTATACCTAACGGTAATGAAAACAGTGATGAATAAACGTTTAAAATTACGGTTGGAGGTAGTCTCTTAATAATAATTTCAGTAACAGGAGTTAGATATGAAATCTCCCATGAAGTTCCCCAGTCCCAACTTGTAATTATATTTCTCAAATAAATTCCAAATTGTACCAAAATTGGTTTATTGTATCCTAGAGCTTCACGTCTAGCCATCTCATTCTGAGCTTCAGTACCAAGCATTGGCACTTCCGGCTCAAGCATCTTGATGAAAACAAAACTTATAAACATAATTATAAATGCTGTCATCAATGCTAAAAGAACACGTTTAACTACATATTTAACTGTGCTGTTCCTCATATATTATTTCCTTTTCATTTCAATCTAACTATTAAAAAAATACAATACCCGAAGGTAAAAATAGTTCCTACTATTATATCTATTTTTACAGAATTTACAAACCGGCAATTTACACAAATTTCATTTATTTTTTGTATTTATTACAAAAATATGCTGAGAATTTCTTCTCAGCATATTTAATTGACTTTAATAAGTTTTAACCTAGTTAATTACTAAATTAATACTATTCGTAGTTTAGAATTCCACCTTGTTTTTCTACATATTTAGCCCAATCAGCATCTGAGTAGTTGAATTTAAGGAATCTAAATCCACCGTATCCATAGAATGGATTGTATACATCTGTATAATTACTTACTTTTTGTGAAATCATTGCATTAAATGTAGATGTATATAGAGGTATGTTTTGAACTGTATTTAGAACAGCTTTCTCTAATTGTGCAAGAATAAATAGTTTTGCGTCTACATTTTTATCGAATTCAATACCTTGAATTGCTGATTGCCATTCAGTAAGTGTTCTGGTTTGTTCCTCTTCTTTACCATCTCCATCGAAATCAAATTTCAATTTCAATTGTTCGACAGTTGGATTCCAACCATTAGATTCGTGAATCTTATTCAAACCACCAACTGAAGCTGGGTTAACGTAAACACCGATTGTTGAGAATGGATAGAATGCAGCACCACCCCATGCACCACGGATAGCTTCAACTTTACCGTTAACTACATCAGTATATCTACTATTTGAACCTGTTAGGTATTTAACTTTAACTTTACCAGCAAAGCCTGTACCTTCAGTTGCTTGTTGTAGTAATTCGTTAATAATGTCTTGTTGTCTTGTATCTTGTGCTGTTAATGAAGATGTAGCACCAATCATAATATTGATATTTACTGGTTGACCTTCTTTATAGTTTCCATCAGCAATAGCCTTGTCATATGCTGCTTGGAATAATTTCTTAGCTGATTCAACATCATAACCAGATAGAGCCTTATATGCATCCTCTACTTTTGCGTATGTCTTGCCTTCACCATATTCTACACCATAGAGGTCAACAATTGCTTTCATTGCAGGTTCACTCTTACGGTATACAGAGTGTGGATCATTCTCAATATCGTAGTAGTAGTTATTATTTAACAAGTAGTATGCTGGGACATTACCTGCTGTTGATTCTGCAGTAATTTTATTTCTGTCTAAGCTTAGTGAGATAGCTCTTCTAAAGTCTGTGTATTGTAATACTCTCTTGTTTGAACCATCACTTGCGTTAGCTTCCAATTGCTCCAATGTTTCAGGGCTTGTTCCAAAGATGAAGCGGAATGTATATGACTCTTCATTTGAGTGCATGTACTCACTCATCTTATATCTTTGCCATTGGTCTGCTTCCAAGTTAACATTATCTAATTGACCTTTATTGAATAATTGTAGAGCTGTATTAGGATCTTCAATTATTTCAATATTAACCTTGTCAGCTACGAATTGGTTTTTGAATTGGTCAGTATCTAGTTTGTAACCATACCAATTTTCATTTCTTTCTAGTTTCATTTGTCTATTTTTTTCGAAAGAAACAAGTTTATATGGACCGTATGAATAAGCTGTCTTTAGATCTGTTGCATAATTTGTAGCTAAAAGACCTTCTTTTTGGTTCTTACCAGCTTCATATAAATCTTCTTTTACTAACCATGAACCAGTCGCATTTGCAAAGAAAATAAATTCTGATACAGGTTGTTGTAGAACGTAGTATAGTTCAAGATCATTAGCACCTTTGTAGAAACCTACTGAATCAAAAGTTACTTCTTCATAAGTACCATTTTCAAAACATGTGAATTCTTTCCAGTTTTCTGCAGGATTTTCAAAGTTAGTTGCTAAACCTTCTAGATCTTTTTGAACTTCAGCTGTTACTTCAACTAAACCTTTACCTTCATATTTCTTGTAAACGTCTACTCCGTCTACTGTGAATACTTCAGCACCATATTTTTCGTAGACAGTTGCAAGATCTGCACCAAAGAAGCCATTGTCTGGTACGAATGCTTCTTTAACTTTATCTACGCTAAAGAACAATTTTGTATCTTCTGGTGTTTCAGCTGACCAGTTTGAGTACTTTGCTTTACCCTTATAATCTTTATCATATGTATAATAAGCCTCAGCTCCTCTAATTGCTAGAGTTCCTGAGAAATATGTATTAGCACGTCTATTCTTCATCTCAGGGTTTAGAAGTTGTCCCATACTATAGACGTGAGAATTTGCATCAATTGGAGTACCGTCAGACCATTTTTGGTCATTTCTTAAAGTAATCTTCCATACTAAACCTTTATCTGCTTCAGCTGGAATTCCCCATTTTTCTTTGTCAGCAAAATCTTTGGTGACATCTTCGATACTTGTTGCACCCATATATTCCCATTTATATCCACCTTCACCATCAGGTATAGCTTCAACCAATCGAGTTTGGAGATAATCATCAAGATAACTATCATTATTTTGCTCCTGAGTGTGCGGATTCATTGTGTTAGGTGTAGCTTTTGTATAATCGTTATACGTATATACAGCGTTTGGATCTTTGTTCGCATCTTTGCTTTCATTAGTTCCACCTTGATTTCCTGCTTTGTTACAGGCACCAAGCAATAAAACTAAAGCTAAAGCTGCTGCACTTGCTTTTAGAAACTTGCGCATTTTTTCCTCCTTCCGTACACAGATTACTCTGTATACAATCGCATATTTATAAATTGCGATAACTTATTTCTAGTATAATATCAGACTTTTGACAAAAAAAAAGCTTTTAAAGAAAAAATTCATTAAAAACGAAGCATTTGTCAGGAAACAATGCTTTTTTTTAAACTATACCCTTATTCATAACTAGTTATATTTAAGTTTAATTAGCTAATATAGACAATTCAAACAACAATTTTTGTGTATATTATTTTTCATATTTTCAAATAATTAAAATTTTTATCACTTTTCTAATTATTTCTCGAATTTTTAATTCAAATTTTGCTTTGATAATAATTTTCCGCATAAATCTTCTGTATTTTTATAGTATAAATTTAGCATATTATGCATTAATCCCACAAATTTTTACTTTATTTTTAATACTTATACATAAAGTTCATATAATCACGTACATTTGTTTACCCGACCAGCTTATTAGTTCGTATTTGAATATTATTATCTTTATTTCAGATAAAAAAAAGTGTAAAATACCGGCGTAATCCATATTTTAGGAGGCATTATGAATAGATTTGTCGGAACGGTGTCAAGAGGAATTCGTACACCAATCATCGCAGAAGGTGATGATATTATAGATATTGTAGTAAGTTCAATTCTAGAAGCTTCAAAGGCTGAGAATATCGAACTTAAAGATAGAGATATTATTGCTATTACAGAAGCTGTAGTAGCCAGATCGCAAGGCAATTACGCAAGTATAGATGATATCGCTGCAGATGTTAGGCTTAAATACCCAGAGGGTAAACTTGGACTACTCTTTCCTATATTAAGTAGAAATAGATTTTCCATTAATTTACGTGGTATAGCTAGAGCAGCCAAAAAGATATATTTACAGCTCTCTTACCCTGCTGATGAAGTAGGCAATCAATTAATTTCGAGTGAAGTTGTTGAACAAAGTGGCATAAATCCATTTACTACAATTTTAAATGAGCAAGAATTTTATGATAATTTTGGTAAAAGTTCTCACCCTTACACAGGCGTTGACTACATTCAATTCTACAAAGACATAATTGAATCTGAAGATTGTGAAGTAGAGATTATTTTTTCCAATAACCCAGAAACATTATTAAATTATACCGATAACATTTTGACATGTGATATTCACTCGAGGAAAGATAACCTTAAGAGATTAGAAAAAGCTGGTGCCAAAGTTCTATATAACATCGATTCTATATTAAGTGAACCAATTAATGGCAGTGGCTACAATAAAGAGTACGGTATGTTGGGAGCTAATAAAGCTACTGAAGAAGTAGTTAAACTGTTCCCTAATGATTGCCAAGAAATTGTTGACCAAATAAGTCAAAGATTATCTGAAGCTAGCGGCAAAAATATCGAAGTAATGATTTATGGCGATGGCGCTTTCAGAGATCCAAGCAGTAAAATTTGGGAATTGGCTGATCCAGTAGTTTCTCCAGCTTATACCCCTGGTCTAGCAGGTGAACCTGAAGAAGTTAAACTAAAATATATTGCAGACAATAACTTCTCTGATCTTAGAGGTGAAGAATTGAATGAAGCAGTACTTGATTATATCAAGCACAAAGATTCTGAAGCAATAGGCAAAACTCAGATGTTATCTGAAGGTACTACACCAAGAAAAATTGCCGACTTAGTCGGTTCTTTAGCAGATCTTACTTCTGGCTCCGGTGATAAAGGTACTCCAGTCGTTTGGATTCAAGGCTACTTTGATGATATAGCTACAGAATAATGCTATATGGCGAACATCAAACATTGATTTTAATAAACGTATTATTTAAGGCATAAAAAATAGTCCCATGAGAAAAAGTTCATGGGACTATTTTCTTTATCAAAAATTAAAATTTAACCAATCATTAAATTAACAACAACATTTAAAACGATAAATGCAGTAATTAAGATCTTAGTTAAGCGATTAAGGAAAACATTTTTGGTTCTTCCCTTGTTTGAACTATAGAAAGATTCAGTATTACCGCTTAATGATCCTAAACCTTGATCATTTTCATCTTGTTGCAATACCAAGTAGATTGTTCCTAAAGCTATTAAAATAATTACAACCGCTAAAATTGTTACCATTACATCCATGATTTCTCTCCTTCGATAAGCGCTTCTATTAAAGCCTTACAAGCTTATCACAAGATTTTTATCTTTGCAATAAGCTTGGCTTTTGGCTATTAAATATTTTTTCTAAGCTTTACCTGCAGCAATTCTTGCTTCTTTTTGCTCACGAGTTTCATGATGGAATACCCACTTGTAGAACTCTCCAATAATAAATGGTATGAATGCTAAACCTAGAATTATCAACCAATCCATAAAGTTTATTGCTAATGTACCAAATACTGTGTTGACACCTGGAATATATACAACCAATAATGTCAGAGCAACTGAAAGTAAAATTGCTTTGTTTAAGTATTTATTACTAAATACACCTAGTCTAAATACACTATAGTGCTCAGATCTATTACTATATGCTCTGAACAACTCAGCTAAAATCAACGTTAAGAACGCAAATGTCAAAGCACCATTATCAGCTTGGAAGTTTACTTGCTTACCATCTTTGTCGAAATATCCATTGTTGTATTCATATTTCAAGCCAGATTCCATTGGTTTCAATTCTCCATCAATAAGTTCAGCTTGGACTACATCTCTTGAGAATATACTTTCATCAGAATACATGAATACAGTTTCATATATAGGATCACCTTGTTTGTCAACCATGCGGATACCGTATTCATTTAATCCGACCATAAATGCTGTGAAAACAGCCAAGAAAATTGCAACAGCTTGAACACAAATGGATCCAATCATATCAGCATTTAAGATCTTGGCATTCTTACCTCTAGGGTCTTGATCCATAATATCTGGCTCTGCTTGTTCTTGTCCCAATGCCAAAGCTGGGAATGAGTCAGTGATTAAGTTCAACCATAATAATTGAATTGGCAAGAGTGGTAGCATATCTGGACCAAATACCAACATTGAAATGAATATTACTAAAACTTCACCAATGTTACATGATAATAAGAAACCTACAAATTTTCTAATATTGCTATAGATAACACGACCTGATTCAACTGCATCAACAATTGTTGAGAAGTTATCGTCAGTCAAGATCATATCGGCTGCGCTCTTAGAAACTTCAGTACCTGTAATACCCATAGCGACGCCAATATCTGCCTTTTTAAGAGCTGGAGCATCATTAACACCGTCACCAGTCATAGAAACGATGTTACCTTCTTCTTTTAAAGCCTCTACAATTCTAACTTTGTGTTCTGGAGAAACTCTTGCGTATACTACAGTATTTTCTACAACTGAACGAAGCTCTTCATCGCTCATTTCTTCAAGTTCAGCACCAGTCAAAACATTTGATCCCTCTTCCAATAAATCCAGATCTTTAGCAATCGCAACCGCTGTGTCCTTGTGGTCACCAGTAATCATAACTACTTTGATACCTGCATCATGTGCAACTGCAATTGATTTCTTAGCTTCTGGTCTTGCAGGGTCAATCATACCCATGAAACCAACAAATACTAAATCTTTTTCTGCATCTGAGAAGTCAGCATCATTATGCTCACTATATGCAAATGATAAAACTCTTAAAGCATCCTGAGCGAATTCTGAGTTTTGCTCTAAAATTTCTTGTTTTCTAGCATCTGTTAATTCAACAACACCTTCTGAGGTAAGTTCTTTTGTACATAAATTAATTACTACATCAGGAGCACCTTTGGTCAATGATAACTTACCTTCAGCAAAACCATCATAGAAAACTGACATCATTTTACGTGCTGAATCAAATGGCAAGTCACCTAAACGTGTATAGTTTTTGCTAGTTTCTTTTCTTGTTTTACCATATTTACCTGCTACAGATAGCATAGCTGCCTCAGTAGGATCTCCGATAATTTCCCAGTTATTATCTCTGGTTTGATTTAGCTCTGCTTCATTGCACAAAACTGCAATGTCCATTAATCTATCTAAGATAAGATCTGTTTCAATTAAATTATCTTTGGAATTTCTAATTTCTCCTTCTGGAGCGTAACCTTTACCACTTACTTCAAATACTTGTTTATCTGTATAAAGTTTAGTTACAGTCATTTCATTCTTGGTCAAAGTACCTGTCTTGTCTGAACAAATATAGTTAACGGAACCTAAAGTCTCAACAGCTAGAAGTTTCTTAACGATAGCGTTTTGCTCTGCCATTCTATTCATACCTATAGCCAAGACGATTGTAACAACAGCTGACAAACCTTCTGGAATTGCTGCAACACCAAGGGCAACTGCTGCCATTAACATGTCTAGGATGGCACCATTTTTCATAATTCCCACAACAAATGTAATTAGGATAACGCCTAGAACGATAGCTGCTAAATATTTACCCAATTGGTTTAGGTTCTTTTGTAGAGGCGTCTCTTCATCTTCAATATTAGACAAACGCTCTGCAATTTTACCCATTTCGGTATTTTGACCAGCGCTTGTGACAATAGCCTTACCTCTACCGTAAGTAATAGCTGTAGAACTAAATACCATATTGACTCTGTCACCGATTCCGATTTGCTCATCAGTTGTAAATTCAGCATCTTTGTCAACTGCTACTGATTCACCGGTTAAAGCTGATTCATCGGCTTTCATATTAGATGATTCAATTAATCTTGCATCAGCAGGAACAATATCACCGGCTTCTAGAATAATAATATCACCCGGAACAATCTCTTGGGATTTAACAATCTCTTGTTTACCATTTCTCAAAACTCTTGCTGTAGGTGAGCTCATATCTTGAAGAGCTGCAACAGCATCTGCTGCTTTACCCTCTTGGATAACACCTAAAACCGCATTGATAATAACAACAGAGATAATAATGATCATTTCAATCCAGTCACCTAAGAATCCAGAGAGGATTGCAGCAACTATCAAAACTAAAACCATTACATCTTTGAATTGTTCTACAAATCTTTTCCAAATAGGTGTTTTTTGCTCTTCTTTGAGCTTGTTATATCCATACTCTCCCAAACGTTTATGAACTTCATCATTTTCCAAACCGTGGTTAGGATCAACGTTTTGCGCACCCAACACACTCTGAACAGATCCAATATAAGGATTCTCTACAGAGTATTTAACATCTTTTGATTCTTCTGACATATTTTCTCCTTTTTCTTGGGGCTTATTTTGACATAAAAAAAGCGCCGCGTTTTATCGCTAGCGTCTCACATTTGCTGATTTTGCCAGATTATAAAATCGAGATTGTTGACAAAATCTCCGTTAAACGGCTGTTACTCCCTTTAGCTAATTGATATTTTACATTTTATCAAAAAATCTTTCAAGCGCTTAAAACTCTTAGTTTAGAAAATTAATTTTTAATAAAAACAATATTATCTCTTGAAATTTTTAACGAACACTCATAAATGAAAATGAGAATTTCATTTTTGTCCTTTATAAATATTTTTGCAAATGTTTTTTCTGGGTTGTTCAGGCTCACTACATTTATACAATTTGAATCTTCAATGAATCTAAAATCTTTAGAAACTAATTTTTTATAGATGCTTTTCATAGCTTTAGTATCGCTTGAACAAAATGTATCAAAATAACCTTTTGGATAAATATTATTTCCATACAAAGTAATAGTCTCATTTTTGATTGAAAGTGCTGAGTAATAATATTCCTGAATAATAAGACTTGAAGTCAATTGACTATATTTTATGGTGCCGACATATAATTTTCTAATATCGTTGTTTATATCTTGCAATAAAATTGCTTCATTACCAATATTATTGCTTAGAATTTGCATGTTCTTACCCAGCTCAAGGTAATTGTTCTGAACAAGTGAATTAACTGTTATTCTAGAATTAGCTGGTATTTCACTATAACTTTCTGCTGTTTTAATTAAATGTGGAACAATAAAATCCACTTTTAGAGTATTGTCTTCAATAATATATGTACTTATTTGTTTGTTAGTAATGAATTCTCTTGTGCCAACTTTATCTACAATAAACAACACACCCATGCTTTCATGAAATAGAACATTTAAAGAAGAATTCGCATATAGTTGCCCAACAGAAGATGGTAAATCCAAATTAAAGTTCTGATAATCTCTAGTAAGACGATTCTCAAACTTGGCTGTATTGTAAAAAACATAACGTTTTCTATTCTTGTCTTTCTCATAGTGTAAGTGCTCAATTGGAGCTGCTTTGTGTAGTTTGAAAAAGAGTTCTTTTTCTTCACAAGAAAAACTTATGCTACAAATATTAGTGATAAGTAACTTATGGCCATCTAGTTTTATCCTTGAGTATATATAAGGCATACCCTTCTCTTTAATTACTAGCTCATCATTATTAGCTAAGGTATAAATACTATTTATGAATTTTTTATCTTGCTCATACTCAGCTATAGAAATATTTATTTTGTAATTGTGAAAGTCTACTGTTTTCATTAATCCCTCAGACGCATCCCTTCAAAAGAGTATGTATCTTTAGCATGCGTTTTAAATTATTTCTCTGTGCTTCTAGTAAAGAACAATTCAAACTCAAATTCATCAGTCCCAATTTTGTTTAAATTAACCCTATAAATATCTATTATCTGTCCTGTACTCTCTTGTACATTCTGAACATCTACATAAATATAATCATTGTCCATCCCAATTATCGTGCCTGCATTTTCAGGTGGTGTTACCTCATCTAATAATTCACCATTGGTATTCAAAATTTGGAATTTCCTTGTATCTGCAAGTCCATTTTTGCTCCATAATAAATTATCTAAGCACAAATACTTACCATAACCATTCAAAAAAGCAACAGGATGCAAATTACTGCTCATCTTAAACTCCTCTAGAATTGTCCCGTCAAATTTTGCTTTGACAAAGTTTGTTTCAGGGTAATCAACTTCACCTTTTTTAATTTTATCTATTTTCTCTTCCGGCTTTAATTTGTTTAATTCTTCTTCCTCTTGTATATCAACTAAACTATAAAGATACATGATTCCGTCATCAACAGGCACTATCGATGATTTATTAATTTTTAAGTTAGGATTTTTTTGCTCTACTTTTACCGTTTCATTAACTTCAAGATTCTTCAGATTACAAATTTTTTCTGTAAATTCATATACTGCTTTTTTATCATTTTTTTCATCAGAAGTGATTTTATAATCAGAAAAATGCAAGTAATCATCATAGACTTTCATACTTAGAATATAGCCTGCAGCTTTTTGTTCATATATAACCTCGGGTTTACTTTTCACATTATCCAAGGCTACTCTCTGGATTTTGTAATCCAAATTTTCTAAACTATCTTTTCCTAAGTTACCACTATTTATTAAATCCATTTTTTCCCATATATTTGAGGTTGAATAATAAAAATAGCCTTCATGAATAAATGCTTCATATATAGATTCTCCTGGCAAAAATAATTCTTTTTGCCCACTACCATCTGTTTTTACCTCGTACAAGCAGTCTTCGTAACCATCTAATATATCGGTATTCTCTCTTTCAGATAGTTTCTTTTTGCTTGCCAACACATATAACTTGTTATCGTTATAGTATACAGAGCGTGGAATATGGAAAAATGCATTACTCTCAATTAATTTGTTAATATCAGTTTCTTTATCAGCCAAACTATCCGGATTATTATCTAAAGCTTTTATTTTTCCATTTTTCTTAGAAATTGCATATAGAAAATTTTCTGAAATATGATAGTAATAATCATCCGACTCTGCTATTGTCCATGGATTATATGGTTGGGCATATTGATATTGATTTTGTGATTTATCTGCTTTTGTATTTCCATTATCAACTTTATCACCTGTACTATCGCAGGATACTATAAAAAGCAGTGAAAATAATACTAAAAAAACTTTTTTCATATAACCTCTTCTATAAAAGTCTATCTTCCACAAAAATATTAACTCTTTTAAGATTTTATTGTGATATATGTTAATATTAAATTATAAAAACTTCATTTACAAGTTATATGAGGATACAAGATGCAATTAAAAATCAACAACGTAAATAAATTTTATGGCAGTATTAAAGCACTCAATGACTTTGATATGAATTTAAAACCTGGCATCTATGGTCTACTTGGTGCTAATGGTTCTGGCAAAAGTACTCTACTTAATATAATTTCCCAAAACCTAAAAGCAGATTCAGGTACAGTCGAACTTGAACCGGCAAAAGACATTCTAGAAGTACTAGGTTTTATGCCACAACAACAAGCATTATATAGAGATATGTCAGCTAGAGCCTTTCTCCACTATATGGCAAAACTAAAGAGAGTAAAAAATACCCAAGTTCAAGTAGAAGATCTCCTAGAAGCTGTTAATTTAGCAGATATAGCGCACAAGAAGATGAAAGGATTTTCTGGTGGTATGAAGCAGCGTGTGTTACTAGCTCAAGCCTTACTTGGAGATCCTAAAGTTCTACTCTTGGATGAGCCAACTGCTGGTTTAGACCCTGTTGAGCGTATACGTATTCGTAATTTAATCAGCTCCTTCTCTACAAATAAAATTATTATTTTGGCAACCCACGTTGTCAGTGATATTGAATATATATCCAATCAAGTGATTTTATTGAAAAAAGGTAATATTATCGGTTGTAAACCTATAAGCGAGTGGTTACAAGATATCCAAGACAAAGTTTTTGAAATGCAAGTCAATGAAATGGAACTGAAAAAATTACATAATAAATATCTTGTAGGTAATATATTTCATTCAGTCGATGGTGTCGTGGCTAGAGTAATCAGTGACGAGCGCCCCTCTAATAATGCAAAAAATGTTAACCCTAATCTAGAGGATGTTTACCTCTATTATAACGAAGGTGATTTACTCAATATATAGCTATCGCATGAGGTTCAATAAATGTTCTATGAATTACGTAAATGGTCAAATCTAAAATCCATCACAATTATTATTTTCGCCTTAATCTTAAATATTTTCTTATTTCATCAACATTTCAGACACAAGGATAGACATATACTTGAAGATTACAATACTTATGTTGAAGTTTTAATAGATTTAAAATCTTCAGACCAGACCAAAGAAATATCAACTCATCAAGAAAAAGGTCTAGCTTCTAGCAATGCTCTCAACGCTTTAGTTCAACAACAAAACTACATAAAAACCTACCCTGACTATATCCTAGGAACTCCTGAGCGCGCTGAAGATGCCTTTGCGCTAAGTGGCGAGGAAATTACTATCTATAATCAACGCAATATCGAGAAAACAGTTAAAGATTTCACCGGACTAGAATCTTTGCCTTTAGAAATCGGGTATGATCTACAGGTAACTCGCTCCTTTAATTTTCAATTTTCAGATTTAATTCTCTTTGCTTTTATTATCTTGCTGACAACTCAAATGTTCACCCAGGAATATGAGGAAGAATTATTTCCACTGCTGACTGCAACTCAGAGCAGAATAAGATTAGCTGTTTCAAAGATTGCAGCAATTGTCTTCACTCTATTATTGCTATGTTTAGGCTTATATGGTGGAAATATTATCACTGCTGGTTTCATCTATGGTTGGGATGATTTAAGCAGGTTAGTACAGTCCATAAGTGACTTTAGATCATTAATCTATCCTATGACAGTTGCAGTTTATTTTGTTCTAGCTCTTTTGATTAAATGGATAAATGCTGTTACCGTAGCCTTAATAATTTTTGCCCTATACACACTTCTCAAACGCGCTATTCCAGTTTTATCAATTGTAACTGGTTTCTGGATCATGTTTTATCTTCTCTATATCAGCATTCCAGTTAATTCTGTCTTTAACATCTTGCATTTCGTCAACCCTATTTATGGTTTTAACTCATTCGATTTAATTAGACGCTATCAGAATATTAATATTTTCAACCATCCTGTGGAAATGGTATTTTTATGGCCAATTCTCTGCTTAATACTTATAACTGTCAGTATAATTATTATTATTAAGAGATTCGCTACAGCCGAAATTTTGCACAGTAAGTCTTCTTCGAGATATCTCAGCAAGATCCAGGATAATTTTATTCGTTTGACAGACAAAATTAATAGTCGTGGAGGAATTTTCTTCAATGAACTCAAGAAGGTCTTATTCTCAGATAAAGGTTTACTTGTACTGCTAATATTAATTGGCTTACTCTATCACCGTATAGACACCGCCTACCGCTACAGAGATTCTGAACAGCAAGCGTATGCCTACTATATAGAAGTCTTCCAAGGAAAAGTTTCTGAAACTACCTTAGATGAGATCGCTGCAGAAAGAAATAATTTATTAAGTAATAATAGACATGATTTAGTCGAGATTGAACTCAATGCTCTGAATAGAGTGGAAAAGCAGCTTAAGGAAGTTTTAGAAATTGAAGCTAAAAGAGGAATTCCTGCTCACTTAATTAATGACGATAATTACGCCCAGTGGTTAGATAATCCTCGTGCTGACCTACGAGATATTATTACTACCTTCCTAGCAGCTATATTCTTCACCTCGGGTATCTTCGCACGCGAAAACTCTATTGATGCCAAACGCTTACTACGTATAACTCCAGAAAATAGAAAATTACGTCGCTATAAGTTCTTGATAACAGTTATATTTACTTTGGCTATCTCTGCGTTGGTACAAATTACTAGGGTAATTGAATTCAATAAGTTTGATCAACTAAAGGACTTACATGTGCCAGTACAAAACCACAGTGGCTGGGGAAATTTCCCAAGTCTTTGGACCATGCAAACCTATTTCATTGTCATGTACGTATTTAGATTCATAGCAAGCATTAGCTTGGCTTCTATTATTGCTGCAATTTCAGCTAGATCCAAAAATACAAGTATCTCTGTAGTTATTACTACTATCATCACAGTACTTCCTGCATTAGCAATGTTTGCTAATATTAGAGAAATGCAATTATTCTCCTTAGCCTGGTTGGCAGAAGTTAATAATCTTATGCTGCATGACAGAATTTACTGGATAATAAGTGTTCTTATACATCTCATTATCATTGGACTTAGCCTCTGGAGTATTAGATTAGAATGGCAACCTCAGAAATCTGATATTAAAAGAATGAAATAGAATGGCTAAGTTCAGTGCAATACAGGCTTAGGCTCTTGGCTGCATAAAAATAGCGTAGCTGCCATATAAACTGCTACGCTAAAAAAGTCTAAACTTTTGAGGGGTCACATCAGAGCTTAGTTTTTGTTTACTATTTCTAGTCAAATTATGTTTTTAAGTCTTATTAATTCTTTAAAAAATTCACCCTAAACATAATACTGAGCCTGTGCGTCCCAAAGTTCTTTATATTTACCTGGAACTTCAACTAAATCTTCATGTTTACCACGTTGGACAATCTCGCCATTATCAAATACTAGAATTTCATCACAAAAGCGACATGAGGACAATCGATGAGAGATATAGAAAGCTGTTTTATCTTTTACGATTTCTTTAAAATTCTGATATACTTCAAATTCTGCAACAGGGTCAAGCGCTGCTGTAGGTTCGTCCAATATCATAATTGGTGCATCTTTATATAAGGCTCTAGCTATAGCAAGTTTTTGACTTTCACCACCAGATATATTTACACCAGTACGATCAAATTCTGTACCTAAATAAATATCTAATTTTTCATCTATTTTGCAGAGGAAAGAACCCATGTCAGCTTGCTTCATGACTTCCATAACTTTAGTTTCATCATATTTTGGTGCTACTGCTATATTTTCTCCTAATGTTAGTCCTAAAAGTCTAAAATCTTGGAATACAACGGAAAAAAGTGTGTAATATTCACTTAAAGAATATTTATTTGCGGCAATATTATTTAGTTTAACTTCTCCAGAATTAGGCTCATAAAGGCGCATCAATAATTTAATAAAGGTTGTTTTACCCGATCCATTCTCACCTACAATCGCATAGGATTTTCCAACTTCAAATCCTACACTAATATTTTTAAGTACTTGTTTATCCGTATCAGGATAGGTAAAATTGAGATTTTCTACTGCAAGATTATATTTATTATCTAATCTTTTTTCTACAGGTATGCTGCCTTTTGCATCTTGATCAGGTAAATCCATGATTTCATAAAATCTGCTAATAGCATCAGGTTGAGTAAAGATTGAAGCAAATTCAATAATATTTTCTATTGCTGTCATTAATTGTTTGACTGCGCCATTCAATTGAACAATCATGCCCACCGGCAAGGCGCCACTGATAACCCTGATTCCTATTAATAAAAACATGACTATGTTTGTACATTGAGATCCTATTATATTAATTACATCTTTAACCGATATTGTCTTTAATTGATTTTCATAAACATTATTTAAAGACTCCATACTTTTAGCAAAATTTTTCTTTAAGGATTCATGCAGATTGTAAAGTCTGACTTCCTTTCCTCCCTCTACATCTTGTAAATTAACGTATAAGACATAATAAATCGCATTCCATATGTATAAATCTTCCTGATCAGAACTAATTCTCTTAGTAAGTTTTTTTACGGTAATTAAGCTCAAAGTGATTACTATAGTGATTATACCCAGTACTCCTAAGTCCAGCCAATGTGATCTACTCCATTCCAATCCTGGAACCGTTACAGGAGCTAAATTAAAAATAGGCAACAATAAAACTATGGCAAAAACTAAACTAATAATACGTTTAATAACTTCCCTAGTACTTAAATATAAGTCATACATTGATGCAGGAGAGTTAAAATAATCTCTATTTATTCTATGTACTTTGTCATGAATAAGTTTATTATCTGAATAGTGGAAATTCACTCTAAGCATCTTCTCATTTGGCAGAGCCTGGATTTTTCTACTAACCTTGGTATATTCATTCTGTTCAAGTGGTCTAATTAATGCAGCTAAGAGTTGTACTACGAGATATATCGATAAATAAACTACAATTCGTTGCCAAAGCAACTCGAACTCTGCTGCTGCAAGTAAATTCAATATCATTGACAAAAAGTACAAGTTCATAAAAGGCAATAGACTATCCGCAAGCCCCAGAAAAAAGCTTAAACAAAAAGATTTTTTGGCAATTGGCCATAGATCTTGATATGCCTGTATCCATAGATTTTTATTTTCAGCTGTATTTACTGGTATTTTGCTTTTAGTTTTTTCTGTATTTGTTTCTCGTGTCATTAAATTACACCTCCAACTTCCACAACTTCTGAACTTGGATTTTCTTGCTCTGATCCTTCTTCAAAGATTGGATTGACATCTCTATCTGATAAATTTTCGTGGTAATAATAAGCCTGAGTCTCGTAGAGCTTGTAATATCCTGCCTTATTAGCCAGAAGCTCTGCATGCGTACCTTTTTCCTTAATTTTCCCATCACTCAAATAGATAATTTCATCACAAAATTGAGTAGAGGCTAGTCTATGTGAAATAAATAATGCTGATTTACCTTGGGAGAATTTAAAATAATTTTGATACACTTCGCTCTCACTAATTGGGTCTAAAGCTGCTGTAGGTTCATCTAAAACTAAAACGTTGGCATCTTTATACAAAGCTTGAGCTAGTTTCAACTTTTGCATCTGACCGCCAGATAACTCAACTGCTTCCTTATAAATTTGACGATTTATTTTCGTCTCGTCATCTTCAGGTAAAGAATTAATAAATTTATTTATTCCTGAAAGTTTACACACCTTCTTATACTTATCCTCGTCATAATCATAGCCTTGCAAAATCGTTGATTTAATTGAAAAAGTATATAAATAATTATCTTGAAAAACTGGAGCAAACATCTGGTAATAATCTTCTATTGAATATTTTTCACGATTTATACCATTAATTAAAATCTCTCCAGAGCTAGGCTGCAGTAATCCTAGAATTAATTTAACCAGAGTTGTTTTACCTGCACCATTTTCTCCTACGACAGCTAAATGCTGTCCATAAGGTATTTTAAGGTTTAAGTTCTCGAATACTACTTTATCCGCATTTGGATATTTAAAACTTACTTCTTTTAATTCTATTGTAGGATTATCTGGTAGCTTCAAAGAACTCTTATGGTTAAAAACAGTTTTTTGATTAAAATAATCATAAACATAAGTCAACTCAGTTAAATCATTGCGAAATGTGTAAGACGAATTAATAAATTCAGATAAAACTGAGATAGCCAGAGTTACAACACCAGTATAAATAAAGATTTCAGCAGCTTTAATTTCACCAGTAATAATTTTTCCTACACTTAAATAAAAGGTCAGAGCAATTAGACCGACAGTTAAAATTACACTAATAATACCTTCTATTCTCTGAATTCTATTAGCCGGTCTCTTAATCTGCTGATACTCCATCCATATCTTATTTTTAATATTTTCTATCCATGGAAACATGGAGTATAAACGTACATCCTTAGCTATTCTTTGGTCTCCAGAAACATTACGAACATAATTAAATTTCTTAGAGTTATCTACTCTAGCTTGATAAGTCTTTCTGTTAATTTTTTCAGAAATTATTTTAAAAGAAATTAAAAACAACAAAAACACACCAATCAGCAAGGCTAAGAGTGGATGTAAATTTTGTAAAACTCCAACAGAAATTATTATTGAAATAAAGTTTGATATTACATTTGCAAAATTATCAATAGTCCCATTTAAAGCTGCCATTCTATGATCCACTGCAGTAATAGCTGAGTTATATAGTTTAATATTTCTTTCTTCCAGGAGTAACTGATAATCCATTTTTGCTCTTGTAAGCATCACGTCATGTCCTACGTTAATTCTAAATAAATCTCCTTGAGCCATAAGGTAATTATCCAAAAGTTTAGCTAGAATCTTAGTAAGTAAAATCAGTCCTGTCCACAAAAGCACAGTAAGCACAAAATCACTAATATTCACTCGATTGAATAATGCTTGAATTATAAAACCTGTACCTAGCAACTGAACGTATGGATTTACAGTAGTCATAACTATATTTAAGAAATAGATTAATAAAAATAATTTATCAAATTTCTTCAATCTTTTACCTAGGTCTGCTAGAGTGTTTATCTTTTTTCTCATCATTTTTCTCCTGCTGATTTATAAAGACTTAAAAATCTTTACTCTTAAGTGCTTTTCATTATATATAAAAGATTTATTTTTATATTTTTCAAGCGCAAGTGGTATTCTATTTTGCCTGAACGGTCAAAATATAAATTTTAAATATGAATATATAATTCGTAAATAAATAAATGAGAAGGTGTATCTAAATTTGAGAATATTAAAAAGCTACAGTGGTAAAGTAATTTCTGTAGAAAACACGCCTTCTTCCCACTGCCTGTTTAAGAAGCCATTGTACTTCTTTACTGTCGCATCGATTCTGCGTAAGCCAAATCCCATTCGATTGGGGGCTTTGAGTGATTTAAAGTTTATCTTAGGTGATTTATCCATTGAATTTGTAACATTTATATAGAGCATATCTTTCATAGGAGCTATATAAATCCTAATAAACTTATCCTGACTATTTGAATTCGTTGTAGCATCTATTGCGTTATTTAACAAATTACCTAAAATTGTGGCTACATCTGTAGCAGCTATAGTTAAGTTTTTTGGTGCCAAAGCTGTAGCATCAACATTAATTCCATTATTTTTTGCAATGCTCATTTTAGTATTTACCAAAGAATCTATTAAAACATTACCCGTTCTAATTATCGTATCTACTTGATTCATCTCATTAACTAGCTCATCTAAATATTTTTCTAAACTATCTAGTTCACCTGTTTCTAAAAAAGCCTGCATAACTTGTAAATTATTCCTATAGTCGTGTCTAATTCCACGCATCTTATTATAAATACTTTCAACTTCAAGTGTATATTGGCTAAGTTCGGCATCACGAATATCCTCATTTTTTCCATCCCAATATTTCTTCATATTAAAATAAATTGATACCAGCAAAGCTATCGTCAAAATAATCACTAACCAAACAAGACTACTATTCATCAAAAGCAATATAAAAACATTATTCATAGATGTTAACTCCTTTATAATGCTGAATAAATGCTCTCTGAACATCTGCAGCTAATCTTCTAGATAAAGGAATTTTATCCAGATTTGCCATTAAAAGAAAATCAGTAGATATTTGATTAACATGCTCTAAATTAATCAGATAACTTCTATGTGGTTTGACGAAACTCTCACTATTTAATTCAGTTTCGAGTTTGCTAAGACTAGAATTTAATATAATTTCTTTTTCTTTACTTTCAGAAAAATATACAAGTTTTACTTTTTTATTCATAACTTCTAAACTTATAATATCTTTATGTCTGATTAATACTAGATTATCTTCAACATCATTAAACACGCTATATTTATCTGTTTGTGGTTTGATGGCTAAGTATTTTCTTAAAGCTTTGATAACATCTTCTAATTTAACCGGTTTAAGTAAATAATCTAAGGCATTAACTTTATACCCTTCTACAGCATATTCTGCATATGCTGTAGAAAAAATAATATGCACAGCAGGAAGAGTTTTTCTCAGCTTCATAGCAGATCTCATGCCATCTATTTTTTTCATTTCGACATCTAGGAAGACAATTTGCCAATCCATACTATCTTCTAATTCAAACAAAAGTTCCTCACCTGATGCATAAGTCGAAATTTCACAGGCAATATCCAATTCTTTACAAGCACTATTTACCAAGTTAGTCATGTGCTCCCTCTGAATCTTTTCATCGTCTACTATTACAATCTTGAGGCTATCCATAGTACTCCTCCTTATTCTCTAGCTTTAAATATACTAGATTATAAAGTATTTGTAATTATTTCTTAGTTTATCTAAATATACTAATTTGCTTACTCATGTTAAATTCACGTCAAAACTAAAAGTATATTTTAGTAAAGTAGCTACAAAACAAAAAATAAAAATATTAAGAACCACGAAATATGTGTGAATTGAACACGTAAACACTACACAAATAATTATTTTAGATAAAAAAAAACCGTAAACTAAATGTTTACGGAGTTTTGACTGGTGCCCAGAGCCGGAATCGAACCAGCGACACCTTGAGCTTCAGTCAAGTGCTCTACCAACTGAGCTATCTGGGCATGTACCAGAAGCTTGTCTGGTATATATTAAATTGGCGACGCAGAAGGGGCTCGAACCCTCGACCTCCAGCGTGACAGGCTGGCATTCTAACCAACTGAACTACTGCGCCAAATCTGTGTATAACGATTCTATCATCTTTTATATCTTTGTCAAGGAATTTCTTCACTTGAAAGAACTAGATTTTCAAATCGTGCTACAAATTCTACTAAATAACTCAAGCTTTTGCAAACACTTTTACTAATTAATCTATTAATAATTCAAGTGCCATTTTGCAAAAGAAAAGCCAGTAAAAAATTTGTATTTACTGGCTTCTTGTCTGGTGGGGAGTAAGGGACTCGAACCCCCGACCCCCTGCGTGTAAAGCAGATGCTCTAACCAACTGAGCTAACTCCCCTCAACACTAAACAGTTATCTGTGTAGTTGTTTTTCAAAAGCAAATAAAATTCTATCACAGTGATATAACTTGTCAAGCACTTTTTACAACAATTTTTATTTTCCTTTAAATTTCTTCTACGCTCTGCTCTAGTACTAATCTTGCAACAACTTATATGTATTATTGTCCCCTGCTAAAGTAACAATATTATAAAGATACATAAGATCAGTAAACTCACCTTGTTCTAATATTTCAGAAACAGGAGTGGATAGATATCTAAGGTCTACAATGGTAATACTAGTGTATCTCTCACAAAGGAAAGGTATAAATGCATTTGCAAAAGAATCTTTGAAAATTAGCAGCTTCTTATTATTACATTTTAGATTATTCTCCAAACGAATATAATCTTGGTTAGCTCCCAAGAAGTATTCATAAGGATCTGTGCCGCTTAGAGCTTCTTTATTATAGAAGCCTTTTCTTACAAGCTTTCCATCTTTGTTGTAAACTTTTACATCATTTAAAGCATCTCTTTCATAAGCATAAACAGCATCTGGCACAATGGTCTTTGTGCTGGCTTTGGCCCAGTTTGTACCATAAAAATTATCGCTAACCTTCTTGATATCATACTGCTTTGTAATTAAGTCCTCTCCTAAGCTTTCTAAGTATGCAAGATACGCTGTATATGCACCTAACTGTGTCCAGTGATGATCTGTTCTAAAGTAAAGGTTCTCATCACTATTTAAGTTCTTATATTTATTGCTCAAAGCTTCAAGTAAATTTGGTGCATTCAAACCTGCTGCATTACTCTTGGCATAGGCTTCATTAAGTAACGGAGCTTGATTTGCATCTGGAGCATAAGCAGGCAAAAGGTCTTTACCCACTTCAGCTAAAGTTGGAGCTAATACGAGACTTCCTCTTTGTCCTGTACTTGTTTTTAAGAATTGATTTTCATAGAAATCAATCATGTCATCAACATTTTGCTGTAATTGTTTAGCATTAATTTCTCGATTAACTTCAATCAAGTGATCTTTTTTAGCAAAGTAAACACGTCCATTATCAGACTTACCAGTATATTTTTGGGTAAAGGCTTTCAACCCTAATAATTCATCTCTTGCAGGGAATTGATCTGCTAAGGCTGAATCAACATTCTTGCTCCATTCGCCCGCTTCTACACTTCTCAAGTTAAAATCAGGCCAGACATTCAAAGGTCTACGCTCAGTCCAAGAAAACTCTTTGGGATTAGAGAATAATAGAGTTGCTGTTGTCGTAAAAACTAGAACACCTAAACATGCTACAAAAATTTTATTTATCTTCTTCATAACTTTATTCTCCTCCTAAGCCTAAAATTGGAAATACAAGAATGATGCGAAACTTTGATCAAGAATATATGCAGTCGATATAATTAATAATATCAAAGTAACTATATGTCTTATCACTAAAACATAAGGTTTATTCCAGGCTTCATTCTCACGCAAATTCTTGAGGAATTTAGTGAATAATTCACTTGTAGCTAGCAGTGCTATTAATATTAGGAAAATATTACCTGTTAAAGCATAAATTCCTTCACCATTCGACCATCCATTGGCACCAAACATACTACCTAACATTGAGAATAGCTCTTTAGTATTTGGGAAGGCAAATAGAACCCAACCCATATTTACAACAAATAGAGTGATTATTCTTCTGACTAATTTTGGTAAGCGGTCCATAGCTTTGAGCAAGAACATTTTCTCCATGATCAAAATCACTGCATAGAAGAGTCCCCACAGCAAGAAGTTCAGTTGATTACCATGCCAAATTCCTGTAAGAGCCCACACTATAGTTATATTTAGAAGTTGTCTTGCTAAACCTTTACGATTTCCACCTAAGGGAATATACACATAATCTCTAAACCAACTACTCAAACTCATATGCCATCTGCGCCAAAAGTCTGTTATTGAGACGGCTGAATATGGATTATTGAAGTTCTCGGGTGAATCGAAACCTAGGGTCCTTGACAAGCCTACAGCCATTGCAGAATAGCTGGCAAAGTCTAAGTAGATATATATAGTGTAAAAAATTGCAGCTAACCAAGCCTCTAGTACACCTAAATTGTCACCTAGTCCAAGAAGCAAGTCAGCTCTCAAGGCTCCAATTTCGTCAACAATAAGCACTTTTACAAATAAGGCTGGTAAAAATCTAAGTAAACCTTGATATAAGTTATTCCAGGATTTCTTAGCCTTTTTTATACTAGGGACAAAATTTTTAAATCTAGATATAGGTCCAGAAATAAGTTCTGGGAAGAAGCTAATGTAGAGCAAGAAATTTGTAAAGTTTAACTTAATATCTTCTTTGAAACTAGTCCATATATACGTTGGATAAATTGAATCTAGCTCAGCATCTTTACGTTCTAAGACTAAACCTTGGTTCTCTAGTCTTTCTGCTTCACTTTCTAGCAGAGATTTTCTAATATCAAAAATAGCTGAGAGCATCTTGAAGGTATAGAATGATATCCCCAAAGGCATTACTTTTAAGAAATACTTACCACTTGCAAGTAAAGCTACATTTAATACTACAATTGCTCCAAATAAAATCTTGGCAGTAAGGGACTCACCCCTGGTCATTCTAAACCAAGTCCAGCCCTCTAACGCCAAGTAATTAAGAATTGTTGCCAATAAAAGTAGAGGTAGATACTTAATATCTCCCCAAGAATAGAAGATTAAACTTAAAACTATCAAAACTATAGATTTAACTTTAGTATTGGATAATTTATCCGGCAGTAAATAGTATAGTACCAAAGTAATTGGTAAGAACAAATATAAAAATACAATACTATTAAACGCCATTTTGTACCTCTTTTAACCTTCTACTAAAAATTTTATTATGAGCTTAATTAAAAACTAACTATTTACTATTGCTGTCAATCCAAGCTTTAACTATATTATTAGCTTCTTTGTTATTAGGTGAAATTACACTGATTACATAGTTTCCACTTCTGATTAATACTGGATCTTCTAAGTTTTTTAATTGCTCTGGTGTATAGTTACCAAATGAAGTTTTGAAATACTCGAACCTACTTTCAATTGCTTTTTCAACGGCTTCAGCATCTTCTGCACTATTAGCTTCAAACAATGCAATTTCTTCAGCAATGAAACCACCACCAGCATAGATAGCAGAATTTTTAACCTTTGCGAAATCCACTTGATTCATATATCTGTCTCTAATTTTTTCTGGTATTGGGGCAAGATCTTTATCTTGGAATTCAATTTTTGTCAATAAATCCTTTGCCAATCCATCTAAGTTTAAACCACTCTTCAATTGACCTGTTTTACTTCCACAAGCTACTAAAGTAAACACCAAAACAAATACTGATAAAACACTTATTAATTTTCTCTTCATAATAATCTCCTTATTTCTTAAATCTTATAAATACCTACAAACAACCCAATTTAGGCTACATGAGTCTGGATAAAACTTTGCCACTTATCTACAGTACTCTTATCGAAGTGGACCCCATCAGGTGAAATTTCTTCAGGAAGATACCCTGCTTCATTCGCAATCACTGAACTAGCATCTAAGAAGTAAATACCTTCTTCATCTGCAAGTTTTCTTAGTTCTTTATTAAAAATTATTATATTAGAATTTTTAACACCCCAGACATCATTAGTGTCATCTTTAGACTTAGTAACAGGCAAAATTGCATTCAAGTAAATATTTGCATTTGCTTGTTTAGCCTTAACATCTTTGATAACTGCTCTATAGTTTTCAATAAATACACCTAAGTCATATCCCAATTCATTTGTTCCTAACATCAGGTAAACATCTTTGTAAGCATTTTGTTTTGACCCTACAAAATCTGTACCTGTGGTCTCTGTACCATTAATTGAAATAACTTCACTGAAATATTGTGGTGTATTATAGCCTCTAGTACTTATAAAATCTGCATCATATAAAGTTCCATATAGCATTAAACTTTGTGTTCTGGAATCTCCTATAAACAAAGCATCTGCAAAGTATGATTCAGGTTTTGCTTCTTTAGCTGGTACCGTAGTTAGACTATCCCCTTTATTTTCTGCAGCACTTCCCTGTTCAGATTCATCTGCATCCCCAGCTTGCTCTTTAGATTCATCTGTGTTTTTTTCATGATTCTCAGAGCTTTTGCTTGAAGACTTTTTAGTATCAGCGTTGCTCGTGCTACTACTAGATTTCTGACTAGATGTGCTACTTGAGCTTTCTGCAACTTGATTAACAGGACCTTCTACTTGTTTTACTTTTGGTACGTCACATGCTACTAATAGTACCGTTAAAGCCAATGCAATATACTTAATTTTCTTCATAATAACCTCACTCTAAAACTCAAAGAAAATATTTATTAAATAAATTAGCTTATATATATTTCTCTAAGTCAAATAGTTTTTTTCCATTATTTGTGCTAAACTCAGCTAACTTTTCATAAGAAATACCTTTAATTTCTGCTATTTTCCTTGCAATTTCTGTTAGAAAAGCTGGCTGATTTGTTCTGCCTCTATATGGTTCTGGTGCCATGTACGGACAATCCGTCTCCAATAAAATATCTTCAAGCTCTAGTGCTGAAACTACTTCTCTTTTGTCAGCACCATTCTTAAAAGTAACTGGACCATCAAAACCAAAAAGAAAGCCATACTTCTTCATTTTCAATGCATATTCTACATCATACGAATAGCAATGAAAAACACCTATTTTTTCTTTTTTAAGTTTAACTTGTTTTCCTAGATTAACTAATGCTTGCTCGGTTATTTTGCTCGCATCTCTAGAGTGGATTGATACAGGTAGGTCATATTCATAGGCCAACTGCATTTGTCCCATGAAAGCCTGCATCTGCACACCATCACTATGCCTATCATCAAAATGCAAATCAAAACCAATCTCACCAATACCTATGATCTTATTGGCTATTTTATCATCTAGTAGCTCTCTAAAGACAGCCTCACTCTCAGCATTCCACTGGTCAGCATCATGCGGATGAATACCAATAATTGCGTAGCAATTAGGTTGCTCTTTGGCAATTTTTACCGCTGTCACAGAACTTTCTAAATCATAACCAACATTATTAATCAAGTTCACGCCATTTTGTTTGGCACTCTCAATATAATTAGCTAATTCTTGCATTAATACTGGGTCATTCAAATGTGCGTGTGTATCGTAAAGCATATTAACCTATTTCTGCTCCTGACTCTACTTCTTTATCTGTAGTTAGAAGACTTAATGAGCCGTCTTTATTTTCAGCACTCAAGATCATACCTTGGCTTACTATTCCTTTAATTTTACGAGGTTCTAAGTTAGCTAATAGAACAACTTGTTTTCCAATTAGATTTTCAGGTTTATAGTGCTCAGCTAATCCAGATACTACATCTCTAATTTCACCATTGGCAGTTTCAAGCTTGAAATGCAATAAACGGTCTGTTTCCGGAACTGCTTGGCAATCTCTAACTGTTGCTACTAATAATTCCATTTTCTCAAACTCATTGAATTTGATTTCTGGTTTTGATGCCACTTCAGTATTTGCATTAGTATTTTTATTTCTAACTTTTGCTAATTTTTCTTGTCTTGCCTTAGCTTTTTCCTTTTGCTCAACGTTAATCTTATCGAGCCATTCCATCTCTTTATCTAACTCTAATCTTGGGAATAAAGGCTTGCTTGTCTCAACTTTAGATTCAGTAACAAATTCAGAAAATTCAATGTTTGCGCTTAAATCTGAACTCTTACATAATGAAGATAAGATAGCATTTGAAGTATCAGGCATAAATGGTGCCAATAATGTTGCTGTTACCCTTAAAGCTTCTAGTAAGTTTCCTAAAACATTTGCTAACTTAGCACTCTCTTCTTCAGATTTTGCTAAAATCCATGGACTAGTTTCATCAATATATTTATTAGATCTCTTAACTAGATCCCAAATTGATTCTAGCGCATGGGAAAATTGCATTTGATCTAGATAATTTCTTGAATCAGTAATTGCTTTATTAGCAACTTCCTCTAGATCTTTATCAAACTCAGTTTCTACTCTTTCATCTGGCAAAATACCATCAAAGTATTTATTTACCATTGCTGTTGAGCGACTTAAAAGATTGCCTAAATCATTAGCTAAATCTGAATTTATTCTCTCGACCAAAGCTTCATTACTAAAATTACCATCAGATCCAAAGCTAACTTCTCTGAGTAAAAAGTATCTAATTGCATCGACACCATAACGTTCACAAAGCAATACTGGATCAACAATATTACCTTTGGATTTACTCATTTTACTATCGTTTAATAACAACCAACCATGAGCAAAAACTCGCTTTGGAAGTTCAATTCCCAGTGCCATTAGTAGTGCTGGCCAGATAATACAGTGGAAACGAACAATTTCTTTTCCTACTAAATGAATATCGGCAGGCCAATATTTTGCAAAATTGCCATCTATATCTTCTGGATAACCTAAAGCACTAATATAATTAACCAAAGCATCAACCCAAACATAGATAACGTGATCTGGATCGAATGGAACTGGAATACCCCAATTGAAAGAAGTACGAGTTACTGCAAGATCTTCCAAACCTTCTTCAATAAAATGTATCATTTCATTTCTGGATCTATCTGGTTTTAAGAAATCAGGTTGATTTTTGTAAAGTTCAAGAACTTTGTCTCCATATTTACTTAATTTGAAAAAATATGATTCTTCCTTAGTTAAGTAGACTGGGCCTGAACAGTCAGGACAAACTCCACCCTCCGCTAATTGGGACTCTGTCCAGAATGATTCACAGGAAGTACAATACCATCCTTGATATTCACCCTTATAAATATCCCCTTGATCATAAAGCTTCTTAAATACTTTTTGAACTGCTTTCTCATGATAATCATCAGTTGTCCTAATAAATTTGTCATAACTAATATTCATCAGTTTCCAAAGGTCTTTGATACCAACTGCCATATTATCTACGTATTCTTGTGGTTTAAGTCCTGCAGCTTCTGCTGTTTCTTGGATTTTTTGTCCGTGTTCATCCATACCAGTCAAGAACATTACATCTTTTCCTAATGATCTTTGATATCTCGCTATACAGTCTGCCGCAACAGTAGTATATGAGTGACCAATATGTAATTTATCACTTGGATAGTAAATTGGTGTTGTTAAATAAAATTTATTTTTATCTGAATTTTTCTTCTCTTCAAAAACATCAGTCATAGCTTCTACATACTCCTATCTACAATATATAAGGCTTATATGTTGTAATTTTTATATCTTAAATATTATCGTTAATTATCTAAAGTTTTATATATTCTTTGTTAATTTACGGATCATTTCTTGTTTTAAGTCCCAAAGATCTTGTGACAAGTCTACATAGTATTCATGTGGTGAATCGAAACGCATTACAGATGGCCATAATGTGCTCTTCTCTTTTGTACAGTAGTTCTTAATCGCATTCAAACTTGGTCTCTCGTATTTCAACTCACCATTTTCAAAGATCTTCTCCAACAATGGTCTGGCTGTAAAGTTTGTAACTGTTTGACGTTTCCATGTGGCATTTGGATCGAATAGTTCATATGAATCTTGATCCACTACATTCTCTCCTGCAAGTGTAATTAAGTCGGCTATAGCCTTACCGGTTTCATTATCATAGAATCTATAAACTTCCTTACTACCTGGATTCGTAATCTTAGCAATATTCTCTGAAATTTTCATTGTTGCTCGGATACTACCGTCTTCATTTTCGACCCCGCTCAACTTATAGACACCTCCAAAAACAGGTTCACTCTTTGATGTAATTAATCTTTCTCCTACACCAAACGAATCAATTTTTGCCCCATTAGAATATAAATCTTTGATTGCGTATTCATCTAGTGAGTTACTTACTGTGATTTTACAATCTTCTAAACCTGCTTCATCAAGCATTTTGCGTGTTTCTTGAGTTAAATATGTCAAGTCACCTGAGTCAATTCTAATACCCTTCAAGCGTTTGCCCATTGGTTCTAGAATTTCTTTTGCCACTCTAATAGCATTTGGAATACCTTGTTTCAATACATTATAAGTATCTACCAAAAGCACTGTGTTATCTGGATATGATTTCGCATAATCTACAAATGCATCATATTCATTGTCATACAATTGGATAAAACTATGTGCCATTGTTCCGGAAACCGGAACATTAAACACTCCACCTGCCATAGTACTTGATGTGCTTGATACTCCACCAATATAGGCAGCTCTTGCACCAAGAACTGAGGCATCATATCCTTGTGCTCTACGTGCACCAAACTCGGCAATAGCTCTACCTTCAGCAGCATGATTTATACGGCTCGCTTTTGTCGCAATTAAGCTTTGGTGGTTTATATTAAGCAAAAGCATTGTTTCAATCAACTGTGCTTGAACTAGTGGACCTCTAACTTTAAGTAGCGGTTCTCCTGGAAAAACTACAGTACCTTCAGGTATAGCCCAGATATCGCAAGAAAAATTCAAATTAGTTAAATAATCCAAGAACTCTTCAGTAAAATCACCAGTACTTCTTAAGAATTCAATATCTTCTGAATCAAAGTGAAAATTTTCCAGTGCATTTATAATTTCATCTAAACCTGCCATGATTGCGTAACCACCATTCTCTGGCACACGTCTAAAGAATAGATCAAAATACACTATGTCTTCATGTCTTTTCTCATTAAAGTACACTTGTGACATTGTTAGTTCGTAATAGTCTAATACTAGACTCATATTATTTTTTCTTACCCACTTACTCAAAGCTCCACCTCCATCTTCAGGACATTGAATAAATTACATACCTAAATATTTTACCAAATTTTGCTCTCCATTATACCACTCATTGAATAACTCATTATCGTAGTAAACCTCTTCTAGGAAAAGTCCCTTGGCCGCCAAAGTTTTGCCAGCTAATTCTCTTCTGCCACTCAAGATAATATCTGGAATATCATCAGCATTAATTTTTCCTAAGCCGACATAAAGCAGTGTACCAGCAATAATCCTAACCATATTGTAAAGAAAAGCATTGCCCTTGACATCAATACGAATCATTTGGCCTTTTTCACCATGGACAGTAACTTCAAACAACTCCCTTATTGTAGAGTTGACAGGCGAGCCTTGAGACATAAAACCTTGGAAATCATGTTCTCCTTCTAAGTATTTTGCAGCTTTGCGCATGGCTGCTAAATCTAAATCTCTACTCTCTTGAATGGAGTAAGGTGTCAAAAAAGCACTCTTATGTGTGTTGTTCCAAATATAATAGCTATACTTCTTTCCAATAGTGTCAAATCTAGCATTGAAATTCATATCTACTATTTTGGCATCCATTACCGTTATATCTCCTGGCAAAATAGTGTTCATGGCGATATGAATCTTTTCAATTGGCATTGTGGTAGTGCTGATAAAATGACTAATATGAAACCTTGCGTGCACTCCTGCGTCAGTACGACTACAACCTTGCAGACGGATTGGTTCTTTGCATAATCGGGTCAAGGCTTTTTCTAATTCATCTTGCACAGTTGGAGCATTATCTTGTTTTTGCCAACCACCATAATTTGTCCCAACATATTGCACCAATAAAGCTATTTTCTTCTTGCTTTTATCTTTGACCTGGTTAGATTGTATTTCAACTTCTAATTTATCATTAACAACTTCCATATTCTGTTCTTCTATAACTTCACTAATCATTCAAACTCCATAAGCTTTTTGCTTAAAAGATAACCTCTAAAAATATTATTAAACAAATTACTACAATACTACAAATACTAAACATTAGATCATTCCAAGCTAATTTAAGTGGCTTATATTTTGTCCTAACTGTACTAATTCCATAAGCTCTAGCTTCTAAAGCTATCGCTAATTCTTCAGATCTTTTAACCGCATTTACGAAAAGTGGAACTAATATCGTAATCATTCCTTTAACTTTATCCTTGAATTTACCTGTGTCATAATTAGCACCACGAGCTGATTGAGCTTTCATAATTTTCTCTGCTTCTTCTGCTAAAGTTGGCACGAATCTTAAGGCAATTGATATCATGAGAGCAAAGTCTTGGACTGGTACATTGAGTTTTTTCAGAGGGCTCAATAGTGATTCAATAGCATCAGCTAAAAGCAATGAACTAGTTGTATAAGATATCAAAACATTAGTTTGTATCGTTAGAAGAATCAGTCGTACACTTACCAAAATACCAGAATAAAGACCTTCTTTACTTATTCGCAAAAATCCCCACGACCACATAATTTCACCTGGTATTGTGAAAATGTTGATTATAAAAGCAAAACTAAGAATAAAAAGAATAGGCTTAATGGAGGTGAAAACTCTTTTCAGGTTCATTTTTGCTAACAGTACTAGTGTAAATGTGAACAAGCCATACATTCCTAAAGCAAATGGTGATCTCAAAAAGAACACCAAAATCATTAGTGCAAAAGATAGACATAACTTAATCCTCGGATCTAGTTTATGTACTACTGAATCTCCTGCTCTGTATGTTCCAATTACATTAAGCTTCACAAAAATCTCCTAATTTACAATTCATTTTTTTGATTATATTCTTTAATTCTTACTACTTATTTAAACTCTAATAATTCCCTCTTGCACTTAATTCAGCTTTGAGCAACTCTCGAATTAAATCATCAACTCTAAACTGTATAGTATTAAGTTCTGGATAATATTCTTTGAACTTCTCTGCAAATCCAATTAACTCTGGTTTATCCAATTCACTCTCTTCTAGGAAATCCATATTAGCAAAAACATCTCTAACAGTTGCAAATTTCTGAATTCTAGCTTTTTTCATAACTATCACTCTATCTGCTAATTTACTAACATCTTCCATACTGTGAGAAATCATAATTATTGTGACACCTTGGTTTTGCAATTGTTTAAGAATATTGTAAAGTTCTTTCTTACCTTTAGGATCTAAGCCTGCGCCAGGTTCATCTAAAATCAATACTTTTGGTTTCATTGCTAGAATACCAGCTATAGCTACTCTTCGCATCTGTCCACCAGACAGAGCAAACGGAGATTTATCTGGATCAATATCTTGCATGCCCATCATTCTCAAAGCATCACTTACAGCATCTGCAATCTCTTCCTCAGAAAATCCTAATTGCTTAGGGCCAAACGCAACATCTTCAAATATAGATTCCGCAAATAATTGGTCTTCGGGATATTGCATAACCATACCAACATTTTTTCTTATATCTGCAATATCTTCTATGTTTCTTAAATCTTTATCAAAAACTTTTAACTCGCCACTTTGTAGTTTAATTAACCCGTTAAAATGTTGTACTAAAGTGGTCTTACCTGAACCTGTACTTCCACAAATAGCAATAAACTCCCCACTGTAAATATTAAGATTTATATCAATAAGAGCATCAAATGCATCATCATCTTTGTCGTATTGGAAACTTAAATTTTCCGCTTTAATAACAAGTTCTCTATTATCTTTGATTGAATTAATATAACTGGCAGTATCAGGGAATAGGTCCTCTTCATCGAGTTCAGAAAAAAGTTCTTGCAACTTCTCTGTTTCTGCTTGCCTAAGAAGTCGACTAACATTTGTTGCTGCAAAATCTGGACTAACTAGGAAATTAATTTTAAAATTTCCTCGTAGGGTATCAAATAATTTTGAACTAAGTTCAACATATTCAGGTTTCCTCATTGAAACATCTTTTAATAAATAATCTTCAGTAAAAAACTCTTCTGGTTTACCTGCAAAAACAATTTTACCTGACTGCATTACAAAAACTTGATCAACTCCAACCACTTCATCCATATGATGAGTGACATTAATTATATTAATATTATATTTTTCATTAAGTTCGTAGAGTAAAGATAAAATTTCGTTTCTAGATTTCGGGTCCAACATTGAAGTGGCTTCATCTAAGATTATGCAGCTTGGTTGCATAGCTAAAATTCCAGCAATTGCTAACTTTTGTTTTTGTCCACCAGATAATTCTGCAGGAGTTCTCAACTCTAATCCTTCTAGACCAACTTTCTTAATAGCTTCCGGTACTAGTTTTAACATATCTTCTCTAGGTATGGCGAGATTCTCAGGTCCAAAAGCTACATCTTCTTCAACTGTAGTGCCGACTATTTGGTTATCTGGATTTTGAAAAACCATTCCGATTAATTGATGAATTTTTGAAAAAACTTCTTCATCTTGAGTGGGTTTTCCAAAGACTAACACATCACCTTCTTGAGGAAAGTTGAGTGCATTAATAATATGAGCCAGAGTCGATTTACCAGATCCATTTTCGCCTAAGATGACAACTTTTTGCCCTACATTAATACTTAAACTTACATTATTCAATGCTTGCTCTGCAAACTCTAAGCCTTCATCATAAATATAGCTCACATTTTTAATATTCAAAAAAGGTTCATTTGTTATACTCATACTTATTCAGGAATCCAAATACTTCTAAATAATAATATAGGTCAGGGTAACCCTGACCTAATATATAATACTTTAAATTAAACTTTAGTAAAATTATTCTGCATCAATGATTTCTAGAACGCACATTTCTGCTGAATCACCGCGACGTGTTCCAGTAGGAATTATTCTGGTGTAACCACCGGTATGACCTTTGAAACGTGGACCAATTTCATTGAATAAAATATTTACTGGATTCAATTGATTGTTATCTTCATCTTTTACACGGTATAAAACATTTAATGCTTTTCTACGTGCTGCTAAACGTGATGGCTCATCAACTTGAACTTCTTTTGTACTTAACTCACGTTCTACTTTGTAGAAATCATTTCCAGCCAAAGATTTTGCATCTTTCAAAACTTTTTTACCATCTTTATCTTTTTTTGCTTCTGAAACTAAGATTTCTTTTGTTGTAAAGTTATCTGCTTCTAAAGCTGCAGAAGTAATAAGTTTTTCAGCTATTTTTTGAACTTCTTTAGCTCTTGTTACGGTTGTTTTTACCTTACCGCTAACGATTAACTGAGTTGTTAAGTTACGTAAAATGTTCTCTCTAATGTCATTACGTTTGCCTAATTTTCTATATCCTGCCATAACGACTCCCTTCTACTGCAATAATTTATTAATACTCTGCAGAGTCAGGAGCTAACTGCAATCCAATCTCTGCTAGTTTAGAATCTATTTCATCTAATGATTTACGACCTAAGTTTCTAACCTTTAGCAAATCATCCATTGATCTCATGGTTAAATCACCAATAGTGTTAATTGAAGCTCTCTTCAAGCAATTGTATGTTCTTACTGAGAAATCCATATCTTCAATTGCTGTGTCAAGTAATTCATTTCTCTCTTCTTCTTCTTCATCAATTATTTCAACTTCTTCCTCAACTTCTTCTTCGAGATCTAGGAAAAGTGAAAACTGATCAATCAAGATTGATGCTGCTTCATTTAAGCTATCTTCTGCTGTAATTGTAGCATCTGTAGTAACTTCAATAGTTAATTTGTCAAAGTCTGTAACCTGACCAACACGAGTGTTTTCAACTCTATAGTTAACCTTTTGTACTGGTGTGAAAATTGAATCAACAGTAATAATGCCAATAGGTTGGTTAGGCCATTTATTTTCGTCTGCTGTGTTGTAACCGCTTCCTTCACTAACTGTGAATTCCATAAATACTTTGGATTCACCATTTAAAGTAGCAATAACGTGATCTGGGTTCATGATTTCAATTTCGTCATCATGAACAATATCACCAGCTGTAATTACACCTGTCTCACCTTCTTCAACACTTAAGTAAAGTGACTTAGGACCAGAAACATTCATTTTTATTCTAATGCCTTTAACATTAAGAATTATGTCTGTCATATCCTCAATCAAACCATTTACTGGTGAGAATTCATGGTAAACACCATCAACACGCAAGGCTGTTACAGCAGCACCACCAAGAGAAGAAAGCAATACTCTTCTCAATGCATTACCTAAAGTAATTCCGTAGCCTCTATCTAGAGGTTCTACAACAAACTTTCCATAAGATTCATCTTCATTTGATTCAGCTATGGTTATAACTGGTTTATTATTTTTTAACATTATTTACCTCCCCGGGTTATAAGCTAGTTTAACTAGCAACTCTCAACAAGGAAGGAAAATTAACGTGAATAGAGCTCGACGATAAGACGTTCTTGAACTTCTAAATCAACATCTTCCCTACCTGGTGTTCTAACAACAGTTCCTTTTAAATTGTCAGCATCAAAACTTAACCATTCAGGTACAGCATGATTTGCTACTAGTTCTTTGAAAATCTCTAAATCTCTTGAACCTTCAGCAACTTCAATAACATCACCTGCATTTAAAGTAATGGAAGGAATATTTACCTTTTTACCATTAACTGTAAAGTGTGCGTGGCTAACTCTTTGTCTTGCTTGTGCTCTAGAACTTGCTAAACCTAAGCGGTAAACAATATTATCAAAACGTAATTCCAATAAAGATAGGAAGTTAGTAGCAGTGTTACCTTTCATTCTATCAGCTTCTTCATAAAGCTTATGGAATTGCTTTTCTTGTAATCCATAAAAACGTTTTGTCTTTTGTTTTTCACGTAATTGCATACCATACTCTGACATCTTACGACGTACACCTGCTTTACCATGTTGACCTGGAGCATATGGACGTTTTGCGAAATCATCTTTATTGCTGAAACTACGATCACCTTTTAAATATAGATTTTGACCTTCACGTCTACTTAAACGTGTAGTTGGACCTGTATATCTTGCCATATCTTACCTCCCAATTATATTCTTCTCTTCTTAGGAGGACGGCAACCATTATGAGGTACTGGTGTTACATCTTTTAGCATTGTAACTTCCAAACCGACATTTCCTAAGGCACGAATTGCAGATTCACGACCTGATCCTGGTCCTTTAACATATACTTCAACAGTTTTTAGACCATGTTCCATTGCTGCTTGAGCTGCTACTTCACTAGCTAGTTGTGCTGCATAAGGTGTTCCTTTACGTGAACCTTTCATACCTTGTGCACCTGCGCTTGACCAAGAAATAACATTACCTTGCATATCACTTATAGTAACAATTGTGTTATTAAAAGTAGCGTGAATATGAACTTGACCTTTGTCAATATTTTTTCTATCTCTTCTTCTTACTCTTTTTTGTGTTGTTTTAGTTTTAGCCATCTAACCTAGCTCCTTATTTCTTCTTCTTAATACCTGAACCACGTTTAGGACCTTTACTTGTTCTTGCATTAGTTCTAGTCCTTTGGCCACGAGTAGGTAAACCTGCTCTATGACGACGACCTCTGTAGCTACCAATATCTTGTAAACGTTTGATATTCATAGCAACTTCACGACGTAAATCACCTTCAATTGTATAATCTTCTAATACGTCACGGATCTTAGCTAAATCAGCATCACTTAAATCCTTAGTTCTTGTATTAGGATCAATTTCACATTTGGCCAATACTTCTTGTGATGTATGTAGACCAACACCATATACAGCTGTAAGTGAATATTCTATTCTTTTGTTATCTGGCAAATCAACACCCGCTATACGAGCCATTCGCATTCCTCCTAATTATCTAAATACTTACTTTTTTACTTATTATTTACTAGCAATAAACTAGCTTTTGTTTGTTAGTCGTAATTAATAGTAAACACATTAATAATAAAAATATTAATCCTATTAATATATATTAAAGTAAATTTTAAGCTAGTAATGCTCCAGCATTTAGCAGTACCTGAACTTAACACCTACCAGAATAAATTATTAACCTTGTCTTTGTTTGTGTTTAGGATCAGAACAAATAACCCTAACCAAACCTTTACGTTTAATAATACGACATTTCTCACACATCGGTTTAACAGATGCACGTACCTTCATAGTTCGCCTCCTTCATTTTGCTTGTTCAACTCTATTATTAGCACATTTAAGCAAAGCGACACAGCGACGGGTCGCATGCTTTAATATTCTACCAAAAAATATTTGACTTGCAAGTTTTTTGTAACTTTTTATGATTTTCACAGTCCAAAAGGGTGTATTTTCGCTTTTTTCACGTTAATATGCACAAATACTTGCATTTTAGATAAATATCAGCTAATTAATAGCTTCTAAGAATTATTTGTCTCTCCAAGTAATTCTTCCTCTATCTAAATCGTATGGTGAAAGTTCTAAAGTAACTTTATCACCTTGTAGAATTTTAATATAATTTTGTCTCAATCTACCTGAGATATGAGCTTGGACTATATGTCCATTTTCTAATTTAACTTTAAAGGTTGCATTAGGAAGAACTTCTTCAACAATACCTTCAACTTCGATTACACCTTCTTTAGCCATGATTCCTCCTCTAGAACTTCATCTCTGTTAAAATTTCTGGTCCGTTAGCTGTAATAACAATTGTATTTTCATAATGAGCTGACGGTTTTTTATCTTTCATTACAGCAGTCCAACCATCATCTTCTAGGTAAACATCCGCTTTACCCATTGCAATCATTGGTTCGATACAAATAGTCATTCCCTCTTCTAATCTTGGTCCTCTGCGAACGGTCTTATAATTTGGGACTTGTGGATCTTCATGCATTTCCGTACCAATACCATGACCGACAAATTCTCTAATCACACTGTAACCTTTATCTTCTGCAACTTTTTGAACTGCTACACCTATGTCACCAACTCTATTTCCGAGAATAGCCTTTTCGTAACCAGCATAGAAACAAGCTTTTACAGTATCAACTAATTCTTGTTTTTCAGGATCCAATTCTCCTACACCAAAAGAACGTGCTGCATCAGCCATCCAGCCATTATATCCAACAACTAGATCTATACTGATAATTTGTCCTGATTGAAGGATCTTATCTTTTCGTGGTATTCCATGTACAACTTCTTCATCAATAGAAATACAAGTTGCTGCAGGATAAGGTGGTTGAGCATAACCTAAACAAGGTGCATCTCCTCCAGCTTTTTTTATAACATCATGACCAATTTTATCTAATTCATATGTGCTGATTCCTGGCTTAATTGCATCGTGCATAGCATACATCACATCCACAAGCAATTTTGCTGCATCTCGCATCTTAATTATTTCAGATTTAGATTTAATACTAATCATAACTATAGTTCCTGCCAAAGTTTTTCAAGAGTTTCTTCCAACTCACCACTATTGTCAATAGTTTTAAGAATACCTAAGTTTTCATAATATTCGATTAAAGGTTTAGTTTGTTCTTCATAAGTTTGTAAACGTTTAACTACTGTCTCTTCGTTGTCATCAGATCTTTGAGTTAATTCTGAATTACAGTTATCGCAAATACCTTCATTTTTTGGTTTATCAAAATAGATATTGAATGCTGCACCACAATTACTGCAAATTCGTCTTCCTGAAATTCTTTCTTTAATAATGTCGTAAGGTACAAAAACGTTTAAAGCTACATCTAGCTTTTCGTCTCTGCCCTTCAAAAGCTCTTGCAAAGCATCTGCCTGAGCAATATTTCTAGGGAAACCATCTAATAAGAAACCGTTTTTAATATCAGCTTCGCTAAATCGGTCTTCCAACATACGGATTGTCAACTCATCTGGAACTAATTCACCTTTTTCCATATATGCTTGAGCTTCTTGGCCTAAAGCTGTATTTCCTTTGATATTTTTTCTAAAAAGATCACCTGTAGAAACGTGGCTTATACCAAATTTCTTGCTTATTTCACCTGCAATTGTACCTTTTCCAGAACCTGGTGCTCCTAAAAGTATTAGTCTCATAATCTCTCCTTACAAAAATTAAGTAAAGCCTCACCTAAGCCAGGTAAGGCTTTGTTTAAATTTTCAACTTTTACATTGTTAATTTCATTTATTTTAAGAAACCTTTATAACTTTTCATTGTCATCTCTGACTCTAATTGATTTTGTAACTCAACACATACACCAACAATAATTATGATAGATGTACCACCCATCCAAATTGCACTTGTATTTGTTAATGTACCTATCAAAGTAGGTAATAAAGTCACAATTATCAAGAACAAAGCGTCAAACCAATTTAAGCGATTTGAAGTATTCTGGATGAATTCTGATGTTGGTCTTCCTGGCCTAATACCTGGAATGTAACCACCATTCTTCTGTAGATTATTTGAAATCTCAATTGGGTTGAATGAGATTAATGAATAGAAGAAAGTAAACATTAATATCAATAATGCCATGATTACATAATAAAATGGATTCGCACCAAATGTACGGAAGAAGTTAACTACACCATTATTACTATTGTGCCAGAACATACTTACTAACAATGAAGGTAAGGATGCAATTGCTGAAGCAAAAATTACTGGCATAACACCTGATTGATTTACTTTAATTGGTAAGTATGAACTTTGTCCGCCATATTGTTTACGACCTACAACACGTTTTGAATATTGAACTGGTATTCTTCTTTCAGCTAATTGAATAAATATTACAAATGATAATAATGCCAAAGCTGCTATAACAAATACTACTAATAAAACTGTCGCTACTATCGGACCCCAATTATTATTTACGTCCCATGCTCTAACTGTATACCATAATGCTTTTAGCATATCAGGAATCTTAGCAATAATACCGACGAAAATTATAATTGAAACACCATTTCCTACACCGTTACCATTAATTGATTCACCTAGCCAAGTAACAATCATTGTACCTGCGGTAAATGTGGAAATAACTAAAATTCCATTTAACCACATTGGCAGATTACTTACAGAAGCTGAACGAGTCGCAAACCAGAATGAGAATGACATAACTGCTGCCAAACCTACTGCTGTATATCTAGTGATTTTCTGAATCTTCTTTCTTCCTGTTTCACCTTGTTGAGCTAAACTTTCTAAAGAAGGTATGGCAACTGTCAATAATTGAATGATAATTGACGCTGTAATGTAAGGTTGAACACCTAGCGAGAATATTGAGACTGAGGCTAAAGCACCACCAGAAATAATATCCATCATCTGTCCTAACTGACCAAAACTATTAATCAAGTTGGTGAATGCAACACGGTTTATACCTGGGACAGGAATGTGTGCACCCACACGATAAATGATTATGATTAACAGTGTATAAAATATGCGCTTACGCAATTCTGGAACATTAATTGCCTTTTTCAAGGTATTTCCAATGCTTGACATATCTATACCTCCTCAGCGACGCCTCCCGCCGCTTCTATAGTTGCTTTAGCAGATTTTGTAAACTTGCTTGCTTTAACTGTAAGCTTCTTATCAAGTTGTTCATTACCGATAATCTTTAACTTATCTTGTTTGTGATCAAACTTAGCAACACCATTCTCTTTTATAGCTGCCAAATCAACAACATCACCATCTGCAAAAACATTCAATCTAGAAACTGGCACTTCTACATATTTTGTTTCAAAGTTTTTGTTATTAAATCCGCGTTTTTGTAATCTACGGAATAAAGGAGTTTGTCCACCTTCAAATCCCCAGCGTCTACGACTTCCTGATCTTGCCATTTGACCTTTGGTACCACGACCTGAAGTCTTACCACGACCAGAACCATCACCACGACCTTTACGTTGTGTGTTGTGGTTTGCGCCTGCTGGAGCTTTAATTTCATTTAACTTCATGTATAGCTCCTTCCTATAAACTCTCTACTTCAACTAGATAGTCAACTTGTCTTAATTGACCACGTAGTGAAGGAGTATCTTCATGCTCTACTGATTGACCTATTTTTTTCAAACCTAACGCTTCAAGTGTACGTCTATGTTTTGTCAATCTGTTATTTGTACTTTTCTTAAGTGTTATTTTCAATTTAGCCATTTCGCGGAACCTCCTATAAAATCTCTTCTGGATTCTTACCACGAGTTTTAGCTACATCTTCTACTGCTCTCAATTTACTTAAAGCGTCTATTGTAGCATTAACAACATTAAGTGGATTTGCAGTCCCCAAAGACTTTGTTCTGATATCTTTGATACCTGCTAACTCAACAACAGCACGCGCTGCACCACCTGCGATAACACCTGTACCTTGCTTAGCTGGCATAACTAGCACTTTACCTGCGCCAAATTCACCGACATATCTATGTGGGATTGTAGTTCCATCAGTAGTAACATCAATCATGCTCTTAATTGCACTTTCCTTAGCTTTACGAATAGCTTCAGGAATTTCAATTGACTTACCAATTCCAGCACCAACTCTACCATGTCCATCACCGACAACTACGAGTGCACGGAATCTCATGTTACGACCACCTTTAACAGTCTTAGCAACACGGCTAATACTTACAACGCGATCCATAATTTCTGGTTCATATTTATTTTCCATTAGTATTCCTCCTCGTATTAGAATGCAAGTCCTGCTGAACGTGCACCTTCTGCTAAAGCTGCCACACGACCATGGTAAATGTATCCACTACGATCAAATACAACTTTTTCGAAACCAGCTTTTTTAGCTCTTTCGCCTAGTAGTTCACCTACAGCTTTTGCGGCTCCAACTGAACCTGTATTACCATCACTTAGATTTAGCTCTGAGTCTAAAGTAGATGCACTAACTAATGTTGTCGCATTTTGGTCATCAATCAATTGAGCATAGATATGCTTATTGCTACGATACACAGATATTCTAGGAATCTCTGTTGTACCACTTAAGGTACGACGTATCTTAGCATGTTTTCTTTGACGATTTTTATTTTTATTAACTTGCTTAATCATTTAACATGCACCTTTCTATTAACCTTTAGCACCTGTCTTACCTTCTTTAATACGTAAGACTTCGTCTGAATATTTAATACCTTTACCGTGGTATACATCAGGAATTCTACTTGCTCTAATCTTAGCAGCAACTTCACCAACTAATTGTTTATCAATACCTTTTACGATAATTTGTGTTTGAGTTGGTAATTCAAATTCAATACCTTCTGGAGCTTCAAAAACAACTGGGTGTGAGTATCCAATTTGTAATTCTAGCTTTTTACCACTTAAATTAGCTCTAAAACCGATACCATTAATATCTAATGTTTTCTTATAACCTTCTGTTAATCCAACAACCATGTTGTGAATCAATGAACGATATAAACCATGTAGAGCTTTACTTGTACTTTCATCATTTTGTCTAGAAACGATGATTTCGCCCTCTTCTACTTTGACATCAATTACGTCTGCGTATTCTTGACTTAAGCTGTCTTTACCATTTGAAATTTCGATAATATGATTTGTGTCATCAATATTAATCTTCAAGTCATTAGGAACAGCAATTGGTTTATTACCTATACGTGACATATATAATTCCTCCTCTTAAGATTGCGAGCCTTTCAGCTCCTTTCAGAGTGTAAAGACTACCAAACGTAGGCTAACACTTCTCCACCAATATTTTCTTCGCGTGCAGTCTTATCTGTCATTAAGCCTTTTGAAGTTGATACAATTGCAATACCTAAACCATCAAGAACGTGTGGCAAGTCATTAACTTGGCTATAAATTCTTAAACCTGGTTTAGAAATACGTTTAATACCTCCAATAGCTGCTCTACCTTGTGAATATTTCAAAGTAATTCTAATAACATTATGTGGTTCTGCTTCCACTTCTTCAAAAGATTTAATATAACCTTCTTCTAATAAAATTTTAGCAATTTCATTTTTTAATTTTGATGCAGGAACGTCAACTGTTTCGTGATTAGCTCTTTGAGCATTACGAATTCTTGTTAACATATCTGCTATTTTATCTGTGCTTTGCATATTTGTACCTCCCGATTACCAACTTGACTTGTGCACACCAGGTATTTCACCTTTATATGCTAGTTCACGGAAACATACACGGCAAATTCCGTATTTACGTAAATAGGCACGTGGACGGCCACATAATTTACAACGGTTATGATTTCTTGTTGAGAATTTAGCTTCTCTTGCTCCACTAATTCTTTTAGATGTTTTTGCCATTATTATCTCCTTATCTTGCGAATGGGAAGCCGAATAATTTCAATAATTCATATGCTTCCTCATCTGTTTCAGCTGTTGTAACTATACTAATATCTAAACCTCTGATTTGATCGATATTATCATAGTTGATTTCAGGGAAGATTAATTGTTCCTTCATACCAACTGAGTAGTTACCTCTACCGTCAAATGAATTTGCAGAAAGTCCTCTAAAGTCACGAACACGTGGAACTGCAACACTGATGAATCTGTCTAAGAATTCATACATTCTTTCGCCTCTTAGAGTTACTTTAGTACCGATTTCCATTCCTTCACGTAAGTGGAAGTTAGCTATGGATTTCTTCGCTTTAGTAATAACAGCTTTTTGACCTGCTATAAGTGTCAAATCTTCTGCTGCATGCTCTACAGTTTTGCTATTTTCACGATCACCAACACCCATATTTAGAACAATTTTTTCTAATTTAGGGATTTGCATAACTGATTTATAGCCAAACTTTTCATTTAAAGCAGGGGCAACTTCATTTATATATTTATCTTTTAATCTTGACATTATCCCTACCTCTCTTATTTCTTAGCTGCGGTGATAACATCAATCTCGTTACCACTTCTCTTTGCATAACGGACTTTATCGCCGTTTTCATTAACTTTAACTCCAACTTTTGTTGGTTCACCTGTTTTAGGATCAACTAACATAACATTTGAACTATCTATTGGAGCCTCTTCTGCAAATATACCTGAAGTTTCACCCATTTTACGAGGCTTTCTGTGTTTTGCTACGATATTAACACCTTCTACAAGAACACGACCTGTTTTAGGGAAAACTTCTAGAACTTCACCTGTTTTAGCTCTATCCTTACCGGAGAGAACGTAGACAGTATCACCTTTTTTTACATGTATTTTCTTTGCCATTGTTTCCTCCTTATAGTACCTCTGGAGCTAAAGATAAGATTCTTGTGAATCCACCTTCACGTAATTCTCTAGCTGTTGGGCCAAAAATACGTGTACCCATTGGGTTCTTATCATCACGAATTACAACTGCTGCATTTTCATCAAACTTAATGTAAGAACCATCTTTACGTCTAATAGGTTTCTTTGTACGAACAATAACAGCTTTTACAACTTCACCTTTTTTAACTACGCCACCTGGTGCTGCTTCTTGAACTGAACAAACAATAACATCACCAATACTTGCGAATTTTCTCTTAGAACCTCCCAAAACTTTTACACATTTTAGTGTACGAGCTCCGGTATTATCTGCAGAATGAAGTATAGATTCTACTTGTATCATATTAATCTCCTTCCTTCTACTTAGCCTTTTCAATAATCTCGGTTAATCTCCAAGATTTTGTTTTACTTAGTGGTCTAGTTTCCATGATTCTTACACGGTCACCAACATTACATTCATTATTCTCATCATGCACTGCAAACTTTTTAGTTGTCTTAACATGCTTCTTATATAGAGGATGTTTTTTCAACTCGTTTACGGCCACAATAATTGTTTTATCCATACTATTGGAAACAACTTGACCAACACGACTTTTACGTAAATTTCTTTCTATAGCCATTTAAACTCCTCCTTATTTATTTTCTAGAGAAATTTCGCGTTCGCGCAAAATTGTTTTTACTCTAGCGATATCTCTTCTAACATGTTTCAATTGTGCAGGATTATCCAAGTTATGAGTTGCATTTTGGAAACGTAGCTTAAATAATTCATTGCTTAGTTCAGCTAACTCAACATTTAGATCTTCTGTGCTTTTTTCACGTAATTCATTAGCCTTCATTTACTACGTCCTCCTCACCTTTTTTAACTATTTTTGTCTTAAATGGCAATTTATAACTTGCTAATCTAAGAGCATCTCTTGCAACATTCTCAGGAACTCCAGCTACTTCAAAAATAACTCTTCCTGGTTTAACAACTGCTACGAAGAACTCTGGTGAACCTTTACCAGCACCCATACGAACTTCTGCAGGTTTTTTAGTAACAGACTTATCTGGGAAAACCTTAATCCATAATTTACCACCACGACGCATTCTTCTGTTGATAGTAATACGAGCTGATTCAATTTGATTACCCTTTAACCATGATGGTTCTAGTGCAACTAATCCGTATTCACCATAAGTAACTTTGTTACCACGGGTAGCTTTACCCTTCATGCGTCCACGATGTTGTTTTCTATATTTAACTTTCTTTGGGAGTAACATTATTTATTTCCTCCTCTTCTGTTATTACCTCTACGTTTATCACCACGACCTTGTTTTCTTACAGGTTCTGTAGCGATTGAGTGTAGTTTGCCATCTAAAACATCACCTTTATAAACCCAAACTTTAACACCAATAATACCGTATTGAGTATCAGCTTCAGCGAAACCGTAGTCAACATTAGCACGCAATGTATGTAGAGGAACAGTTCCCTCATCATATTGCTCTGTACGAGCCATATCTGCACCTGCTAAACGACCACTTGTCATAGTCTTAATACCTTTAGCTCCAGCTTTCATAGCACGTGAAATACTTTGCTTCATTGCTCTACGGAAAGCAACACGTCTTTCCAATTGAGCAGCAATACTTTCTGCTATTAATTGTGCGTTTGTGTCAGGGTTTGGTACTTCATTAACGTTAATCAAGAAATCTTTCTTGAATTTTTTAGCTAACTTTTTCTTTAATTCTTCAATACCCGCACCTTGACGGCCAATGATAATACCTGGTTTTGCTGTGTAAAGAGTTAGAGTTGTTACGTCATCACCTTTTCTTTCGATATGAATATCAGCTAAACCTGCATCGTAAACTTCTTTTTTAATGAAATCACGAATATTCTTATCTTCTACCAAGTATTTACTAAAGTCTTTTTTATCTGCATACCATTTGGTGCTCCAGTCTTTAATAACACCTACTCGAAAGCCATGTGGGTTAACTTTTTGTCCCATTATTTCGTAACCTCCTAATCTCTAGCCTTAACAACAATTGTAATGTTGCTTGTTCTCTTGTTGATTGGTGAAGCACTACCTTTACCACGTGGTCTATAACGTTTTAGTGTTACACCCTGACCAACGTTGCACATTGCAACATATAAACTATCTTCTGACATGCCATTGTTATTAACAGCATTCGCTACAGCAGAATCTAATAATTTAATTAAATACTCAGTAGCTACTTTATCAGTGTATTTTAGAATAGCTTTTGCTTCACGTACATCTTTATCTCTAATTTGATCTAAAACAATTTGTACTTTTCTTGGTGCAACTCTTACGTTACTTACCTTAGCGACACCTCTGTCTTTACCAATACCAAGAATTTTACGTTGTTTCTTTGTCAAAACTGCAGGACGGTTAGATTTTGTGTGCTTTTGTGCATATAATTCTAATACTTCTTCGCGATTATCTTCTAAATATGCTTTAGTATATTTCTTTTCCAAAATCATTTACCTCCTATTTTTTCAATCCAACTTTTTTCTCTGAACGTTTGTGGCCACGGAATAAGCGTGTTGTTGCAAATTCACCTAATTTGTGTCCTACCATGTCTTCTGTGATATATACAGGAACATGTTTACGTCCATCATGAACAGCTATTGTATGTCCTACCATCTCTGGGAAGATAGTAGAAGCTCTTGACCAAGTTTTAATAACTTGTTTCTCATTTGCATCGTTTTGTGCGCGAACTTTCTTTATTAAAGATTCTTCGACAAAAAAGCCTTTTTTTGCTGAACGACTCATTTATTTTCCTCCTACTTTCTTCTTCTTACAATATATTTATTGGAAGGTTTATTCTTCTTACGAGTTTTGTAACCCAATGTTTTTTGACCCCAAGGTGAAACTGGACTTGGACGACCAACTGGTGATTTACCTTCACCACCACCATGAGGGTGATCGTTAGGGTTCATAACTACACCACGTACGTGAGGTCTTTTACCTTTATATCTTGTCTTACCAGCTTTACCTACGTTTACGTTCTCATGTTCTGCGTTTCCAACTACACCAATTGTTGCCTTACATTCTAGTAAAACTAATCTGTATTCACCTGAAGGTAGCTTAAGGTTTGCATATTTACCTTCTTTAGCTACTAGTTGAGCACCTGCACCAGCAGTTCTAACCATTTGTGCTCCGTAACCTGGCTTCAATTCAACATTGTGAACCATTGTACCTGTAGGAATATCTTTTAATTTCTTAGTATTACCAACTCTGATTTCTGCTGTTTCGCCACTAAGAACTTTATCACCTTCTTTTAATCCTTTTGGTTGTAAGATATATCTTTTCTCACCATCTAGATATTGTAATAAAGCGATGAAAGCGGTACGGTTTGGATCGTATTCAACAGCAATTACTTTTGCTGGTACTCCATCTTTATCTCTACGCCAATCGATCTCACGCAATTTACGTTTGTTACCACCACCTCTGAAGCGAATGGTTATCTTACCTGAGTTATTACGACCGCTACCTCTTTTTTTAGATTTAGCTAGTCTTTTCTCCGGGCTCTTCTTTGTCAATCCTGAGTAATCAACGACTGACATTCCTCTTCTTGCAGGAGAAGTTGGTTTATAATTTTTAACTGCCATATTTTATCTCCTTGTCTGAGTCTATTGTCCGAAACCTAAATCTTCAATTGAAGATTTGTATTTTCTGTCGGACTTAACTTCTTTTCCACCTTCACCTAAGTACTTAGATTCTTCTGGATTTGTATCAATTTGCACTACAGCTTTTTTCCAATTTGAAGTATAACCTTGGTTCATACCTACGCGTTTTTTCTTACCTGGAATGTTCATTGTGTTAACTTTTAAAACCTTAACTTCGAACAATTCTTCAACTGCTTTTCTTATTTCAGGTTTCTTAGCATCTTTTGCCACTTCGAAAGTATAACGACCATCTGCCATACCTTCAGCTGAACGTTCGGTAATAATAGGTCTTTTAATTATCTCGTACGGACTTTTCATTATGCGTATACCTCCTCAATTTTATCAGCGGCTGCTTTTGTCAACACTAATACATCGCTGTTTAAAATGTCATATACATTAATTGTATTGAAGTGTGCATAATTTGCATTTGCTAAGTTTCTGATTGATAGCTCAGCTGCTTTATTATCATGTTCTAATACAAATAAAGCTTTGCCTTCGTTATTTAAACCTTTTAAGAAATTAGCAATTTCTTTTGTCTTTGGTTCGCTTAGTGCAATTTCATCTAATACATATATATTATTTGCTTTTGCTTTTAAGCTTAAGACTGACTTCAATGCAATTCTTCTTTGTTTCTTAGGAACTGATAGTTTGTAACTTCTTGGTGTAGGTCCAAAGACTACTCCACCACCAATGAATTGAGGTGCTCTTATTGAACCTGCACGAGCTCTACCTGTACCTTTTTGGCGCCATGGTTTTTTACCACCGCCACTTACTTCACTTCTATTCTTAACTTTTGAAGTACCTTGTCGCATATTAGCTAGTTGAGCTTTAACTACTTGATAGATTAAATCTTCTTTAGCTTCAATACCATAAATTGAGTCAGCTAGTTCGTAATCGCCTACAACTTTACCTGCTAAATTCAATACATCTACTTTTGCCATTTAACGTCTCCTTAATCCTATTTATGTTTGCCAGCTTTGACTGTGTCGGCAATACTAACAACATTTCCGTTAGAACCAGGAATAGCACCCTTAAGAACAACAATATTTCTTTCACCATCAACTAGAACTACTTCTAAGTTTTGGATTGTAACTTTCTTGTTACCCATTTGACCTGGAAGTTTTTTACCTTTGAAAACTCTTGATGGTGATGCTGATGCTCCAAGAGAACCTACACCTCTGTGATATTTAGAACCGTGATCTTCTAAACCACCACTTTGACCGTGACGTTTAACGTTACCAGCATATCCTTTACCTTTTGATGTACCTGTTACGTCTACGAAATCACCAACAGCGAACATCTCGTCTACTTTTATTTCTTGTCCTAATTCATAAGCACCTGAGTCTTCAACACGGAACTCTACTAAATTACGAAATGTCTTTGTACCTGCTTTATCGAATTGACCTTTGTCTGGTTTATTCAATAAATTCTCTCTTACTTCGTCATATGCTACTTTTACAGCCTCATATTGATCTACTTCTTGATTTTTCTTTTGAACTACGGTAACTGGTCCACAATCAATGACTGTTACAGGAATTGCACTTCCGTTATCGTCAAAAATTTGAGTCATACCAGCTTTTTTACCTAACATGAATTTACTCATTATTTTCTCCTTCTTTGGTTATTGGTTCGTTATTCTACGAACATTACCAGATACTTACTTCTCTTTTTTTATTAAAAATCGAAGAAATGGTTCTAAAACCTAGAGTATTCTGATTACAACTTAATTTCTATATTTACGCCTGCTGGAATATCCAACTTCATCAAAGCTTCAACAGTTTTGGTGTTTGGTGCGTAGATATCAATCAAACGTTTATGTGTACGCATCTCGAATTGCTCACGTGAGTCCTTGTCAACATGTGGTGAACGTAAAATTGTTACAACCTCTTTCTTTGTTGGCAAAGGAATTGGACCTGAAACTGTTGCGCCTGTACGGTTCGCTGTTTCAACAATTCTTTCTACCGATTCATCCAAAATTCTGTGTTCATATGCTTTCAAACGAATACGAATTTTTTGACTTATAGCCATATTTCCCTCCTATTTCTGCTGCTACAGGCTGCTACTTTTCCGGGTGTTTCATATCAAAACAAAACTAAATTTACACGACTTCACAAAAATATGGAACCGCATTTCTGTGATTCCCATGTAAAAGTCTAAAAGTATCACCTGTCGCCAAATCTTTTGATCTAGCCACGTACAACCGAAGTTCCCTCCACAGGTTTGCAGCTCCTTGTGTAGCAATCTTCAGCTGTTAAATCGTCTTTTGCGATTTACTGTGCTTAAGCATTCTATATTTAATATCAATAAACTTCAAGTAAAAAATTGCTTTTTTCATCTATTTTCTTGGGTTTCATCTGTTTTTTTTACAAATTCGTCATTTTGCACAAAACAAAATTCATCTTCTCTGTTTTTATAACTGAATTGCGGATACTGATGATAACATCCCCAACAAAACAACTACTGTAATTATTGCAAATAGAGTGGTGTAAACAACGATATTATTTGCTAGCTCAGCATCTCCACCACTTGATACAGCTTGCGGGTAACTTATAACTGATGTAGGTCCTGCAGAGGCTACTAGTACAGCAATTAAATCTGCGTTTCTCATTCCTAGAACATATGCTGTAGCTAATGCAAGTCCAGGAACAATAAGTAGCTTTGCTAAAACTGTAAACCAAAGTGATTTATCTTTAATACCTGAAGTGCTTAATCTGAAGGTTCCACCTAACAAGATAAAAGACAAAGGTGTTGAGGCTCTTGATAGGCCTTTGCTTGCGTTTAAGATAAATTTAGGTAGATTAACTCCTAGCATCTTAATCACAAGTCCTATTATCGCAGCTACCATTATGGGGTTTGTAAGTAGTTTTTTAAGACTATCTTTAAAACTTGCCTTTCCTTCCATAAAAATAACAAAACAAAAAATTGGCAATATACTATTAAATGGAATACTTAAAGTTGCTGCTAACGATACAGTTGCAAGCTGTGAACTGGCCAAAATATTATTAGCCAAAGGTAAACCGAAAAGAACAGCACTTCCTCTAGTTATACCTTGAAGCATTACAGATCTTTTTCTATTATCTTTCTCCACTAAATAAACAATAATTATATATAATAGAAAATTTAATATATAAAATAAAGATATGTATATCAAAGTACTAGATGACCAAACATCACTCAAATCAGCGTTATAGATATTATCAAAAACTAAAATAGGCAACAAAACATTAAACAATAAAGTATTGAATTCAGCAAAACCATCTCGACTAATAATATCCCTCTTATTTAGCCAAACACCCAAAAGCAAAAATACAACTAGTGGCAAAACAGCTTCAACAGCTAAAACAAAATTTTCCATTACAACCTTTTCTAATTTTTGTATATCAATTTATTCATAATCAACTTACTTGTACAATTAATTAATTGAATGAGTAACTATATCTTTTATGAAAACAAATTAATTACCCTCTAAAGTATCTTTTCTAATTGAATAAATTTCTTTTAATTCATCTTGTGCAAAATTGTATACCTTATTACAAAACTCACAAATTAACTCAATACCTGACTCATCCTCACTTAATTCTAACAAGTCCTCTGCTCCTAATGTCAATAGCGCATCGTACATTCTATCTTTAGAGCAGTCGCAGTAAAACTTACTTTCTTTAACAGAAAGATATTCAATATCTGCACCAATAAATAGATTAAGAATCTCAGCCGGATCAAATCCTTCCTCCATTAAATATGAAATCTCAGGAAAACCAGCTATCCTTTGCTCTAGGTAATCTATAGTCTCATCTTTAGCACCTGGAAGAGCTTGGATCATCATCCCGCCAGCATGTTTGATCCCATTTTCATCACATAAAACACCTAGTGCTAAAATTGTTGGTAATTGTTCTGATTGATATAAGTAATAGGTTAAATCTTCTGCTATCTCACCTGATATTAACGGAACTGATCCTGTATAAGGCTTCGCTCCTGCTTGTTTTCTCGTAATACTAAGATTTCCATTACCTACCGCTGCTGCAACATTGAATTTTTTGTCATTATAGAAAATACTCTCTACAACAGGATTATCAACATAGCCTTTGACTGTACCATCTTCATTTGCTACTGCTGTAATGCCTTGCAAAGGTCCATCTGATTTTATCTTTCCTGACAATAAATCTCCTGGATTTTTTAGATCTTGGCTTATTAACTGTAATCCTGACATGAAACGTCCTAAAGCTACTGCTGCAATTGGGCTTAAACCATGAGCTTCACTTGCTGCAGTAACTGTCTGAGTTGAGCGTATAGCTGTCATCCTGACTTCTGAATTAACCCCTAGAGCTCTTACAATATGGTCTCCCTCTGGGTGTAAATTTAGTTTATTCATTTATTCACCTTTTTCTTCAATTTATCCTTAATTTATATTTAATATTCATATTTAACACAATATATTTAACTCTATAAATTCTAGATTTTTGTCGCTTTTATAAAAATTCGTTTGCCATCCCACATGTCTGTGAATTCAGTATTTTCAATAAACTCAACACTCATGCCAATGAACTCTAAGTATTCTTTGATAAGATTAGGATAGTGGTAATACTCGAGCAAGCTTGAATCTTTCCTTATATATCTGCCATCAGTCTCTCTTTTAAAAGTCGTTATAGTTGCCTCATTAATTAAGTCTGAATCAGAAAAGTCATTCTCCCATATAATTACATAATCATCTGTAACACTATGATATATATTATTTCCAAGATCATCTTGCATGTAATCGAGTGAATGCAAATCAAAAATCAAAATTCCTTTATTTTTAAGCAACTCACATGATTTCTGCAAAACTTGTACAATTTCATCTTCATCTAAGTGGTTAAAGACGTCCAAACTTGTATAAATCAGGTCAACCTTTTCGTCCAAATCTAAATCGCAGATATCATCAAGAATAAATTCAGCTTGAAAACTTCTTGTCTTTACTGACTCACTATCATTTCTAACAATTTTGGAATTAGCAATTTCTAGCATTTCAGAAGAGTTATCAACACCAATAACTTTCCAACCTCTATCTGCCATTGCTAAAGTTACAGAACCTGTTCCGCAGCCTAAATCAAGTGCAAGTAAATCTCCAGTATCATGTGATCCAACATTGTCTTTTTGTAAATTTGAAATAGTTCTCTTGAACTCCTGATCTAAAAACTCAGCCCAGAGTTCTGGAAGTCTACTTGTATCAAAATCTTGAAACTGATCATAAAACTCCGCAATTACATCATAAAAATCTAGCATCATCTATTACTTTTCTAATTTTTTAATATATTCTATGGCTTTGCTCAAGTCAGGATCCTCAGAAGCCTCAAGCTCATAAATTGCTTTCTTCTGGAGTGTTTCTTTACTTGGCCCTTCAGACTCTATATTAGGGGTAATTCCTTTACCTTCAATTAAATCTCCTTTTGGAAGATAATAATTAAAGATAGTAATATTAGCACCAGAATGATCCATCAATTCAAACATTCGTGTTCCAGAACCTTTACCAAATGTCTTAGAGCCAATTAGTACAGCCTTATCATGATCTCTCAATGCTCCACTAAATAATTCTGCTGCTGAGGCAGTATTACCATTGACAAGTATTGCATAACGCATCTCATCAGGTACCATCTTTCCATCTTTAGAATCCCAAGTTTCTCGCATAGCTTGACCTCTGTCCCTGCCTTTGATCTCGGCAATTCTCGCTTCATCTAAAAGCATATCTACAACCTTGATCAATGAGTCAGCACTTCCACCTGGGTTATATCTCATGTCAAAAACAATATTTTTAGCCCCAGATTCTAGTAAATTTTTAAGTCCTTCTTTGAACTGTTCTGGTAATGATATTGTAAAATCTGATATATAAAGATATCCAATACCATCTTCTAGCATTCTAGTTCTTACAACTTTTTGAACGACCTCTCCTCTGATGACTGTAACTTTCATTTCTTTGTCGTCCCTTTTTACTGTAATTTCAACTGGGCTACCAGCTTCTCCTCTAACATTTTTAGCCAAATCCGAGGCATCAGTAAATTCACTAACATTCTTTCCAGCTACCTCTGTGATTACATCGCCTCTTTTAAGCCCTGCGCTCTCAGCTGGACTTTTTTCCATGATCTCTGTAATTAGATATTCGCCTGCTTCAGTTTTTCTAACACTTGCTCCTATACCGTAGTAATTACCTTTCATTGCTTCATTAAAATCAGCTAAATTTTCTTTTGACAAATAATAGGTATATGGATTATCAACTGCGTCTAAAATACCCTTACTCATGTATGAAATAATTTCTTTAGAACTTAACGTTGAGTAGTAGTTATCTTGTAGTAATTTAACTATTTGAGCTAATTTGTCAGCTTCTTTCTTAGTTTCAGGATCATCTGTATGAATTGAAAGTCCTAGGCCTTGAATTGAATGTATATTCGAGTCAGAAGTATTATTTCCTGACAAATTAGGACCTGGTAATATACCACCTTTAGTTAAATTCCAGACTAAAACACTCGTAATTATCGCAGTTATTAAAGCTGTTAAAAGAATCACAAATACTGTGTTATTAGCTTGTCTCGTTTTAGCAAATTGTTGATTCATGCGTACATAAACGTCATGTAATTCATTTGGGTTGTTAGGAATTTGTCCGCCATTACCTGGAAAGACATCACTAATTTGCTCATCAGCTTGAGTTTTATTTTCACCATCTCCCGCAAGATTACTAGAATCTAAAGGTTCTCTTGATTCATATTTAGCTTTTGGTCTTTCCATAGCATTGGGATCCCAAGATCCATGTGTATATTCTGAATCATAGCCTGATTCACTTTGCTTTGGATCATAATTGTTATTTTCATCATTATTAAATTTATTATCATTATTGTTCATTTCACACCTCTAGATGCATAAAAGCTGATATCAAACTATATGATATCAGCTTTTTTAGTTTCATATCTAATTAAATTTGTATCTATTACATTTTAAACATTTTAAACATTTTATACATTTGTATTTTCGTAATACACAAAGTGTCAATCACAAAATATTATTCTATCTAACCGTATATGTATGGATATGGATCAACAGTGTTGTTTATTCCCGCATTTGGAGAACCTGGGAATCGAACTTCAAAGTGCAAGTGTGGTCCTGTTGAGTAACCAGTTGAACCAACTCCACCAATTCTTTGTCCTCTACTTACTCTTTGTCCAACATATACCTCTACAGATTTCAAGTGCCAGTATGCAGTTTGCATACCATTTCCGTGATCGATAATTATGTAATTTGCTACACCTGAAGAAAATCCACCGTAGTTTGAATTTGGGAATGGATTATTTGCTGCAATAACAACACCATCATTAGCTGCTAATACCGGATCGCCAAAGTTACCACCAAAATCAATACCAGTATGGAAATCATAACCTGCGCTAGGATCAAGTGGCCAACTTCTCCAGCCATAATAGCTAGTGATACCATATGTACCTGGAGATGGATGCACCAACCCGTAACTGCTTGGATTTCCTACTATAGTGCCAGCACCTCCTGAAGGTCCTCGTCTTGCTGCCTGTGCAGCTCTAGTAGCTTCTGCCTGTGCATCTATTTGCTCTTGAATATCACTTGATTGGGATTTAATATTAGAACGCTCTTGAGCATTAACCGTATATTTTTCTTGTAAGTTACTTAAATCAGAAGATCTATTCAAAAGATTGTTTTGTACACTACTAATTTCACTCTCTTTACTTCTGATACCTTTAGCTAATTCTTCAATTTCCTTTGCTTTAGCTGCAACAAACTCATCGTATTGTTTCTTACTTTCCTCTGCAGCCATTTTTTTGACTTGAGCTGTTTCTCTTGCAGTCGTTAGTTCTTGCAACACATCTTGATCTGATTTTGCAATGACACTGATTAATTGTAAGTTTGTAAAGAACCCACTAATTCCATCAGATCTCATCAAAATATCAATTATAGATTGGTTACTACGTTTATACATAGCCACCATTCTTAATTCATATTCTTTTTGTTTTTTATCAACATCAGTCTTAGCGTCTTCGTATGCAGAAATTGCAGCTTTCATAAATTCTTCAGCTTCTTTAAGCTCTTTTTGTAGCCTATCATAATCTTTTTTTAGAACTACATCTTCTGCCATCAATTGTTCTAACTGTGAGCTCAAACCTGCACTTTGACTTTGCAAATTAGCAACTTCAGATTTAACTGTATTCATATCTGCATCTAGTTGCGCTTGAGCAGAAGCTAACTCTTTTTCTCTCTCTTTTAGGCGCTCTAATTCATCTAGCTGCTCTTGACTAGCATATTCATTATTGTTAGCAGATACTTGCGTAGTTGGAACTACTGTTAAAATCATAGAAACTGCTAAAGCTGCTGCTATAAATTTATTTCTTCTCTGCTTTCTACTGTGTATCATTTGGACTTTACCTCCATACAATCAACCGATCAAAATTTGTATTAATTGCTTGTATTTAATATTTTTCAGTATTCTTAATTTCTTTTATCCTTAATTTTTCGTGCTTTTTTCATGCTTAATTCATGTTTACACTTATCTTATTAAGTTTTATTCCTGTTTTTAGTTCATATTAATTGTTAAACCCTAAACATTAACATATTTTCTAACTGACAATCCACTACCTATTGCTCCAACTACAACGCCTATTCCTACTAAAATTAAAATTACATTCGGAATAACTTCATGTACTTGTAATAGTGCCACAGGACTAGTTAACGGTGTATTAACCATGGCTATCTTATAAACCTGTGCGTAGGCAAATCCTATGGCTCCTCCACCAATAAGTCCACCTATGAGACCTATAATAGCTCCCTCAAGCAAATAAGGAACACGAATATATGTATTAGTTGCACCAACATATTTCATTATGCTAATTTCTTCTGCCCTAGCCAAAATCGACATTCTAGTCATATTTGAAATTACTAACAATGCTATTGCAAATAAAACTGTGACCACAATTAAAGAAAACCAGTTTACTGCTTTAGTTGCATTTGTTATAAACTCCCTTACAGTCTCACTGTATTGAACTTCATCAATTCCAGGATAAACTTCTATTTCTTTTTGGAAGTCTTCAATCATATCAGGACTTTTTAAATTTAGGGTAAAAGAATACGGCAAAATCTTGGGATCCAAGCTATTTAATAACTCTGCATCTTCACCTAATCTTTCCTTAAACTGCTCATAATGGTCCTGTGGTGACTTCAATTTATATTCCAAAACATATTGGCTTGAGCTTAAGGCTTTATCAATATTATCTATCTCAGTTTTATTAACATTTTTTCTTAGCCAAATCTCTACAGGTGGTGTCTGTGAAATTCTATCCATCATGCTATTAGCATTCATGGAAAAAGCTATAAAAAATCCTAAAACTAGTAACATTAATGTCATTGTTGTCAAAGAGGCTATAGTAATAAAAGGATGGCGTATAATATTTCTTCCTGTCTCTTTGAATGTATTTCCAATAATCTTTAACTTCATTTAATATTCCTACTTGCCTTACTAAATATGTTTCTCCACATCTTTATAAAGTGACCCATCTTTAATCTGAATTACTCGCTCTTGCATTTTTTCAACTAAGGAAATGTCGTGTGTACAAACAATAACTGTTGTGCCACTTTCATTAATATCCTTTAAAACACCAAGAATCTGTTCACTAGTATCTGGATCTAAGTTACCTGTTGGCTCGTCGGCCAAAATAATATCAGGGTTATTAACTAGCGCTCTAGCAATTCCCACTCGTTGTTGTTCACCACCAGACAGTTCATTTGGATATGCATCTTTTTTTGCTCTAAGACCAACAGTACTTAGGACTAATGGAACTTGTCTAGATATTTGTCTCTTGCTTTTACCTAGGATCTCCATAGCAAAAGCAACATTCTCAAACACAGTTTTTGACTCTATCAGTCTAAAATCTTGAAAAACCATTCCAAGATTTCTTCTTAAATAAGGGATAGATCTTTTCTTAATTTTACTTAATTTAGTACCACCTACAATTATTTCACCTGATTGAAACTCTTCTTCACAACTTATTAACTTTATAACAGTTGATTTTCCTGAACCACTTGCTCCAATAACAAAAACAAACTCCCCTGGATTGATATGAAAACTAACATCATTCAAAGCCAAGTCAGAATGCTTAGTGTAGGACATACTAACATTTTTAAAATCTAGCATAATTTATTTCCAATCCTAAACTATTAGGCTTTCCACCACTTGTTAGAGTTTTTCTCAGTTGTTTTTTGTAAATACTCCAAGTACCTTCTAACCATAGTTGCTAATTTAAATAAGACTGCATCTTCAAATTGTCTTACATCAAGTCCAGTTATCTTGTGAGCCTTATCCAATCTATATACTAAAGTATTTCTATGAACAAATAATTGACGTGATGTTTCAGAACCGTTTAAATCATTTTCAAAGAAAGTATCAATAGTAGTTAATGTTTCTAAATCTAATTCCTCATATGAACCATCAACAAATACTTCATCTAAGAACATTTTACATAGTGTCGGAGGAAGTTGATAAATTAATCTTCCTAAACCTAACTTGTCATATCGAATTATGCTTTTCTCTGGACTGAAAATCCCGCCAATAGTTAATGCTAAAGTAGCCTCTCTGAAACTCTTTGCACAATCTTTTAATGTCTCTGTTGGCATACCTACAGCAATCTTGACACTAGTCATTGACTCTGTATTTAAAGTATCTTGAATTTGATTTGCAATTTCACCAATTTCTTCATCAGCTCCACGATTAAATTCTTTAACCAAAGCTATATTGTTTTCATCCATTGCTAGGACAAAATCAATCTTTCTATTTGGGAACATGCTTCTCATAACTTCAAGAGAATCTAAGCTATTTTCTTCAGCAACTCTAACTACATAGACTACTCTCATTGCAGCATAAGGAATACTATATTCTCTAGCTTTCAATGGAATATCTCCAGGTAGCTCATTCTCTAAAAGAATATTTTTCAAGAGGGCTTCTCGCTCATCATTTTGATCTTCTTCTTTTACGACTGTCTTCAACCAGTTAACTAAAAGCTCTAGGTTTATCTGAGCAGATTGATCAGTTCCTTCTATAAAGCAAACGTACTCAAAAGTGTCACCTGTTCCAAACTTCATATAAGATGTCTCACCTGTAACCGCAAAAGCATCATCACTAGCAAAAATTTCTGCAGCCAATTTATTTACACTACCTACTCTTGATGAGTCTGTACAAGCTACAACTACACCACTTTGATCTGAGACTCCAGCTGTTCTATCTAAAATAGCTGCTGCTTGCTCAATACATCTTGTAATCTCTTCCATTGAGTTTTCTCCCTCCACCTGAAGAATTCTATAATATTATGACAATATTACTAAATTATTTCAAGTACATTACAAATATATTATAACCTAATATCTATAAACTAATATCTATTTTTCTTGGAGATAATAGCTTCTCACATACAATTTTAGCAAATAAAAAAGCTATCCGCTCAAGTAAATATATTTTTACAGATAAAACACAATTGTTAAAAAGCAAAAGGAGAGTATAAATACTCTCCTTTTGTCTATTTTCCTATTTATCTTTTCTCTTCATAAGAATCAGATTAACTAATAATTGTATTTTCTGTTTCTTTATCAAAGAGTACAACACGTAGTGGATCTAGTGCTAATTCGATTTGATCGCCAACTTTACTTTGTGAGTGAATTGGGTCAACACTAGCTGTAATAATGAACTCACCAACTGTTGTATATACGTATGATTGAGCACCTAGTTTTTCAACGACATCAACTTTTGCTGGGAATACAGCACCTGCTGGTTTAGCTATTTCAACTTTTGCTGGTGCATCACTTAGTGATTCTGGACGAATACCTGCTATAACTGCTTTACCAACATATTCATTAACTTCTGGTACATCATATTTAGCTTGATCTAGGTAAATCTTATGCTCGTGAACTTCGATACCGATACCTTTTGAATCTTTGAATACTTTTGTATTTAAGAAGTTCATTGGTGGCATTCCGATAAATCCAGCAACGAAAGTATTATTTGGATGTCTATACAATGTTGTTGGGTCAGCTACTTGTTGAATAATACCATCTTTCATAACAACGATTCTAGAACCCATTGTCATAGCTTCTGTTTGGTCGTGTGTAACATAAATAAATGTAGTAGCTAAACGTTGGTGTAATTTTGTAATTTCAACACGCATTTGAACACGTAATTTAGCATCCAAGTTTGACAAAGGCTCATCCATTAGGAAGACTTTAGGGTTACGAACAATAGCACGACCTAAAGCAACACGTTGTCTTTGACCACCTGATAAAGCAGCTGGTTTACGGTCTAACAAGTGCTCGATTTCCAAAATCTTAGCAGCTTCATTAACACGTCTCTTAATTTCATCTTTAGGTGTTTTACGTAATTTCAAACCGAAAGCCATGTTATCGAAAACTGTCATGTGTGGATATAAAGCGTAGTTTTGGAAAACCATAGCTATATCTCTATCTTTTGGTTGAACATCGTTAACTAGTACGTCATCAATGTATACTTCACCGGATGAAATCTCTTCCAAACCTGCGATCATACGCAAAGTCGTAGTTTTACCACAACCTGAAGGGCCAACCAAAATAATAAATTCTTTATCTTGAATATCTAAGTTAAAGTCTCTAACAGCGATAACTCCGCCTTCATATTCTTTTACAACATTTTTTAATGTAACTGTTGCCATAAATTACCTCCAATTTTCTCTGCATCTCGAATTTCTTGAATCAAGTTTACCACGGCTACCGTTTTTATACCATATGCTAAAGTGTACAAATAACATTATAGATTTTTGGTAAATTTTCTAAGTTCAAAATAAACTTAAATTATCTTAAATTTCTTAAATAATCCAAGAAAACCAAGCTACATAGGCTTTTAAAATTCTTTTTATATCTCAACAATGTAAAGTTAAATATCTAAGAATTTCATGAAACATATTTTAACACATTTAAAATTATAAACTATCCAAAACATTCGCTACTTTTTAGTGCATATTCACTATAGGCTAATATATTATTAATAATTACAACATAGATAAACACATAAAAAATGCTGCCTACAGCAGCATTTTTCGCGTTTTCACACTCAATTATCATCGCTCATCGCTAAAATTTATGCATTCAGTTTATAACCAAACAATTTTTTCAGCTTTGCCATTCCTGCAATATACTCTAGGATTTCTATATGATATTGATGTACATACTTCATAAGGTATAGTAGATCTCCAACTAGCATGATTATATACATTTATATAGTCATTCCCTAATTGATTACTTATTAGATCAACTACATCACCAACCTGTGGTTCAAAGTCCAATTCACTACAATCAATCATTAGCATGTCCATGCATATTGTTCCAATAACATCACATTTAATACCTTTATACTGAACTTGGGCACTACCATACATATCTCTATCGTATCCGTCAGCATAACCAACGGGCAAAACTGCTATAGTCATATCTTTTTCTGCTACAAAATGTCTATCATAACTAACTGTATCCCCTGCTTTTAAATGCTTAACCTGCATCACTCTTGTTTTCCAGGATAAAATTGGTTTAACACCAGGGACAAAACCATTCTCAGATGGATATATACCATAACTTATAATTCCAGATCTAACAGCTTCTAGATGAAAGTCAGGTTGAGTTACAATTGCACCAGAATTAGAAACGTGACGAACCGGAATATGTATACCTCTTACCTCAAGAGCTTCAACAAAATCATCAAACTTACGTTTTTGCTGACTCATATATTCTTCTGCTAAAGGTCTTAAATCTCCACCTGTACTGTAATCATGACCATCTGCTGTAGCAAAGTGTGTATAGATACCATTAAACTCTAACGTACCCAAATTGTAGAGATACTCAACTTCTTGAAGAGAGTTAATTGCATCTGTCTTAAAACCCAGTCTTCCCATACCGCTGTCTAAAGTTACATGCACTTTAGCCTTTTTACCTACAGACGTAGCTGCCTCGCTTAATTTTTCACCAAATTCCTTGCTAATCAGGCTAAAGGTCAAATCAGCCTCTACTCCTTCGCTAGCTCGCTCTAATTCATTACAACTTAATAATAAAATTGGCTCTTGAATTCCATTTTCTCTTAATTCCAAGCCTTCATCTAAGCTTGCAACAGCAAATCCTAAAGGTCCAAACGTGGAAACTTCTTTAGCTAACTCAACAGCACCATGCCCGTATGCATTAGCCTTAAGTACCATAATAATACCAGTTTTATCAGCCAGCATTGATTTTACAATTTGATAATTAGTTTTAAGTTGACCAAAATCAATTTCAACCCATGTTCGGCCAGCATATTTGTATAAATCTTCAGGATTTTTTAGGATTACTTCTTTCATTTGTCTTTTCTCTTATATGACTTAAGTGATTTTTCTCTCATGTTATTTAATTTATTTTTTCTCTTGTTTCCATGTCAACATTGACAATCTCATCTTCTGTGGCTTCAACCTCAGCTTTTGTTAAATTAAGTGCATTATCGACAGCCTTGAAATATACATCATCATCATGACAACCAATAATTCTCTCCACAATTGTGTCTCCTCTTAGAACACATGTAGTGGGAATGCTAAAAACTTTAGACTCTTCGCAGAACTCTATCTGCTCTTCTACATCAACAAATTTAAATTCTACATCTTCATCTACATATTTTTCTTTTAACTCTTTTAGTATTGGTTCAATTCTTTCACAATTTTTACACCAATTTGTACCAAAGTGCAAAACTGTTACCTTCTCAGGATTCTCACTTAGACTTTCCATAAAATCACTCATAACAAAATCTGACATTCTTTTTCTCCTAAAACAAGCTTATTATATACGTTACAATCATGTATCACAATATTTTTTCGTGGCAAATATTATATACGCCTTGCAATAGAATATTTGGTAACTCGAGTTACCATTTACTGTTAATTTGAACTTAACTGTTTGAAAATTTTAGCATAAAGTTAATATTTTAGCAGTCCCATTTAGCCTAATAATCAGTTCATTAGCTTCGCTATTTTAATCATTACTAAAATACAACACGATATATATCCAATAATTAGTATTTTTTAATAAAAAGTAACTTTACAAATAGTTTAAGCATTGAGCAAAACTCCCCTACCAAAATCAGCAAAATTAATCTATAATATGTATGTTTAATAAAGTTGTTATAAGAATAACAATAAAAAAGGAGGATAGTTTTAAATGTCTAGTATTATTAAAACAGTTAGAGCTAGAGAAATTTTAGACTCACGTGGTAACCCTACTGTAGAAGTCGACGTAGTTACAGAATCAGGTGTATTAGGACGTGCTTCTGTACCTTCAGGTGCATCAACAGGTGCATTCGAGGCAGTTGAGTTGCGTGATGGTGACAAGAAACGTTATCAAGGTAAAGGTGTATTGAAGGCTGTAGAAAATGTTAACAAGCTAATTGCACCAGCAGTACAAGGTATTAGCGTTTTCAATCAAAGATTAATCGATAACACAATGTTAGAGTTAGATGGAACAGATAACAAAGCTAAGCTAGGTGCTAACGCAATCTTAGGTGTTTCATTGGCTGCTGCAAAAGCTGCTGCTTTAACACGTAATGAAAGCTTATTCACATACCTAGGTGGTTTGAACGCACACGTATTACCAGTTCCTATGATGAACGTTATGAATGGTGGTAAACATGCTGACTCAAACTTAAATCTACAAGAATTCATGATTATGCCAATCGGTGCATCTAGCTTCCGTGAAGCATTACAATGGTGTGCAGACGTATACCACACATTGAAGAGTTTATTAAAAGCTGACGGCTTATCAACAGCTGTTGGTGACGAAGGTGGTTTCGCTCCTGATCTAGAATCAGACGAAGCAGCTCTAGAGTACTTAGTAAAAGCTATTGAAAAAGCTGGTTTCAAACCAGGTAAAGATTTCGTATTAGCTATGGACCCAGCTATGACTGAGTTATACGATGAAGCTAAGAAAATCAACAAAGACGGTTACTACTTCTGGAAGACAGGTGAATTCAGAACTACTGATGAAATGATTGACTTCTGGGAAGAATTGGTAAACAAATACCCAATCGCATCTCTAGAAGATGGTCTAGCAGAAGAAGACTGGGATGGTTGGGCAAAACTTAACGAAAGACTTGGCGACAAGATCCAATTAGTTGGTGATGACCTCTTCGTAACAAACACAAGCCGTTTAGTAAAAGGTATTGAGAAAAAAGCAGCTAACTCAATCTTGATCAAAGTTAACCAAATTGGTACATTGACAGAAACAATGGACGCTATGGAAACAGCAAGATTAGCTGGCTACACAAGTGTTGTATCACACCGTTCAGGTGAAACAGAAGATGCTTACATTGCAGATATCGCAGTAGCATTAAACGCAGGTCAAATCAAGACTGGTGCTCCAGCTCGTACAGACCGTGTTGCTAAATACAACCAATTACTAAGAATCGAAGAAGAATTAGGCGAAAGAGCTACATACTTAGGTAAAGATGCTTTAAACGCTGATCTATAATTCAGATAAATAAGTTTTTAGTATAAGAAAGGGACTTTCAAACGAAAGTCCCTTTTATTTTCTTCGCAATCAAAAATAATTTTTTATAGCATGCAGATACAGCTAATTAAACTCAATTTTATTACTACTCTTCTGAATCTCTCTTCTCTTTGCTTTCTTGTTGTTTTTGCATATACTCAGCAAAACTCAATAAGCGTTGCAACCATTTAATGTCTAAGAAGAAATTTAATGTACCTGGATTTATTATAATACCATCCAGCTCTTGTTCCGTCCCCGCTTCAAGAGATTCTAATACAAGTTTAGCTATTGGTAAGAAAGGCATTACTTTATATTCGAATGGACCACCAACCGGTAAAGAAACTTCATCTACGAAGCAGCCGATAGCCTTCCTACCTGATTCATCGTTCAGAATAACAAACTCAACTGCCTTGTTTCCCTCTGCTATTTCTTTGACCGTAAAGTATGCATTTGCAGACATTAAACGCGCAGAGATTTGAGCCTCTAATTGCAATAATGCCATTCTATATTGCTCCTCATCTTCTTTAGCAAATTCATGTTCTGACATCAAGACTTGACCAAACGACAGGATAAAATAACGTAAAGCTCTATTATTTTCTGAAATTACGTCCTTTTCTTCATCAGTCTCAATCTCGCTCTGAGGTAATATACACTCCCTCTTAGCCTCAAATGCTAAATCTCCGTCATTAACCAGAATCATGTCACATGCATTTAAATACAATTGCTTGGATAAATTCTCAATATTATCGGTAAATTCTAATTCAAGATCAGAGTTTTCTTTGGTTACTGCTTCCGCTTTTTCAATGGCTGTTGGAGTTATAAAAATAAATACTCTACCCTTGCCATCAATATATGGGGCATTTGTTATTTTCGATTTATAGTAATAAACACCTGGAAGTTTTATTATCCTATCTCTTAAACCTTCATGAATTATATCTAGACGGTTTTGAGTCACTAATAGCAGGTTTGTACTTTGCTCATCAGCTTCTTTTTGCTCTTCACTTAGTTCTGTCTTGCCACCTTCTGCCTCTATCTTTTCACGTTCTTTACGTTTTTGAGCTTTGTCCAGACGCATGAAGTAAACTAATCTACCTCCATGGTAAGCCAAGTAGCGCAGTTCGCCTGCCTGATAGGCTAAAGGATTAAAATCAAAATCAGCTTTGGTAAAAATCTCTTCAAGTTCCTTGGAATCTCGCATGCCTAATTCAGGATTCTCTGGATCGTAAGACCACAACTTTGCCATATAATCATCTAAAACTTTATCTTTCTCATTTGCTTTATCTTCTTTATTTTTATCTTTCATTGTTGGCCTCTCTTTTTTATTTTATTTATGTATATATAATAGCAGAGCTAAATTTAAAGAAAAATAAAAATTTATTTTTCCTATTTTAATTTATAATAAAAACAAAACTTAAGGAGAAGAATGGCTATCTTTAACTTTAAAAATTTTTTTGAAAGTTGTTACCTATATTGCGATGGTAAAATCTTTTTAGACTTTAAATATCCACTAACTGCAACTGCAATTAAATAAAAGCTTCTTTAGTACCATCAAGTAAAGAAGCTTTATACTCATCTCATATTGATTTACTTTTGCGGATAAATATCCGGATTCTGATCATCATTTTCACTAACAGGGTATGTCGATCCCTCATCTGGATATATGTTTTCCGAATCAGTTTCTGATTGTTTCTCAACAATATCTGTATTTTCTAGAGACAGATCTAGTTTTAAATGAAGTTCTTCATTTTTTACATTTGCAAACTCTAGAACATCATCTTTCTCATTATCAGGAGTTTTTTCAATAACTTCCACTGAGTCAGCTACTACTTCACTATCATCTATTTCATCACTAACTTCCTCAGTGATTTCTTCACTTACTTCAACCTGATCTTCTACTTCTGTAGACTGCTCTTCAGCTGACTCATCTACTACAGGAAATTCATTCACAACTTCTGTTTCAATTTCTGCCGAAGCTTCAATACCATCAACATCAGCATCCTCGTCACTGCTCAAATCAGCTGACATTTCTTTCACAACGTCGTTATCCAAATCGTCTGCAATATCTTCTGCTAAATTCTTTGGCAGCCATTTTCCTCTCAAGAAATATATTAAGAGCATAGTTGTCTGGAATATCCATGATACTGGATAAGCTAAAATAATAGCCTGGAAACTTGGATTAATCTTTTGAATTCCAAAGACCCACATTTGACGTATTCCGAACATATTTATTAATGAAGATATCATTGGGAATAAAGATTTACCTGCACCTCTGATTGCACCAGACAATACATCACCTATAGCAAATATCCAGTATGCAAAACTATCCATAGCTATAGCGAATTTACCATATTCCATATTTTCTGGAGCTAAGTTAAATACATCTAAAAATTCTTTTCTAAATACACCCATTATAATTCCGACAAAGATAGCAACCATAACACCCAACATTATAGAAACTTTAATACCTTTACGAACACGATGATATTTTTTTGCGCCTAAGTTTTGCCCAACAAAAGTAGTTGCTGCCACGCTAAATGAGTTAATTGACATATAATAGAATCCATCTAAACGGTTAAAGGCTGCATACGCTTGCACTACACCATCACCAAATTTATTGATTTGAGACTGGATCAAAGCATTAGATGAAGAAATTATTGCAGATTGAAAACCTGCTGGTACACCAATCTTAATGATCATCATTGATTCTTCTTTGTATGGTCTAATTTCTTTTAAATATAATCTATAAGCGCCGTTAGCATTAACCAATGTAACAATAGTCAATATTGCTGCAACTAATTGTGAAATAATTGTTGCCAGAGCTGCACCCAAAACATTCCAGTCAAACAAAGCTACAAATACATAATCCAAAATTATATTAGTAACTGCAGCTGCAATTAAGAAATAAAATGGTCTCCTAGAATCACCTATAGCCCTAAGTACCGCAGAACCCATATTATATAAACTAATAGGTAACATTCCCACAAAAATCCACATCATATAAGTACTAGCTTCATCAATAAGGTTAGGTGGACAGTTCATCAACTCCAATAAAGGTCTAGAAAAAATCAAACCTATGACAGTCAAGAAAAAACCTGAAATTAAACCCCAGAATATAGTAGAGTGAACAACTTTATAAATTCTTCTATTGTCACTAGCACCATAAGCTTGAGCCAGAGCAACTGAAGAACCTGTAGAAATACCAACAAATAATCCTAGCAAAACATTAGTTAATGATGTTGTTGTACCTACTGCCCCTAAAGCAGTTCTACTACCATAAGTTCCCAAAATAATCATATCTACAGTTCCATACAGTTGTTGTAAGAAATTTGAGAGCAATATTGGTAAAGTAAATAACAATATTTTCTTCCAAACTACACCTGAGGTTGTATCAATATTATTTATCCTTTTTAGAGACTTAACTACCATTTTTCACCTTTATCTATGCTATATTCTCAAAACTAGAAATTAATCCAGTCTAGTATTCAATCAACTCTAAATTTAATCAAGTAAAACAAAACACACTTACATCTAATTTTAAATGAAAAAAGAATGGCAACACAAATGCTGCCATTCAGTTTTAATTCAATTGCGATTCTTTATTATAACCCTCTAATAAAATTTATCAATCTTAAGATCATATTATAAGTAGAAGATGACTGACAGAACTAGGACAGTTACTACACCAGCTAGCATAGGCACTGCAGTTCTCTTGACTATATCAATTGGTTCTTCTTTTGTAGATCCCGCTACAATATTAACTACAGCTGAAACAGGTGACATTGCTCTGAGAATGTTTCCTGTCAACCCTACTGTCAATGTCAATAGTAATGGTGAAATACTTGCTGCAGCAGCCAGCGGTGCATATAGAGGGATCATAGCAAATGTTAAAGCTGTTCCACTACCACTTAGCAATACAATTAGTGCTGTCAGACCTACTAAGATGAGTGGTAAGACAATACCTGATGCATTTGCAGTTGTCATGGCTGTTTGTAGTGAGTTTATTAGTCCAATAGCTTTCAAGCCATTAACAAACGTAGTAGCTGCTACTAATAATGCAACTGTTCCCATAGCATTACCCATGCCTTTAAAGAACGAGTCTGTTTCTTCCAATACTGTTTTACCATTTCTACGTCTAAATAATTCACAAACCAATGCAATTATAAATGACATTACAGAAACAACTTCAACAGATAATTTCAAGTCTGCATTTGTAAATTGATTGACTACAAATGATCCCAATAAGATTAATATAGGCAATAAAGGTAAGATCGCGTATACTGTTTTGAACAATGCACCGCCTTTTATTTCTTTAACTTCATTACTTTCGGCTATACCTTTTTCATTGATAAGACCAGATTTTTTGTCCATATATTTTTGCCAGAAGAAGTGTACTATTGCCATTACCAAAATTGCTGGTATAGAAATTCTAGCATGGTGTTGGAATACATATTCTGAAACACTCATGTTCAAAGCTTCTGCAATCGCAACATTATCTGAACCTAATGGTGTAGGCATAACTGTAGCTGTTGTAGCTATTACACCAGCAGCAGTTAGGTTGCTCATACCTGATGCCTTGAGGACAGGATATAGAGTTGCTAACAAAATTATAGCTAAGTTTGAAGCACTAGGAATTACTAGTGACAATAATTGACCTAGTAAAAATACTATAGGCACCAACACGTATGGTGACTTAATATTTTTTAATGGCTTGGTAAGAACTGAGACAGTAACTTCATTAGCCCCAATCTTATTCATATATGCAGTATATCCACCTAAAATTAAAATTATGAATCCTGCTCGACCTAATTGACCTTTGAATGCATCTATTACAGACACTATAGGGTCTATAATCACATTATTAGATCCTTCTACTACTTCTACGCCATTCAAAATAGCAATAATCATCAAGACCATACCTACTCCAAACAAGGTAATCTTAACATCTGCTTTTTTGAGTAGCATATATATGACCAGGGCGACTGCTAGAATAGCCACACTATACATCAATATTGGGTTCATAAATGTTAATCCTCCTATTACATTTAATTACATTTATTTACATTTGCTGATTCGGTCTAGGAACCAGTCTTTGAACTTACTTTCATCAATATCTAAGGTTACCGTTGCTTCAGTATCAACATCTAGATAATTCCTCAGATCTACCAAAAATGCTCCCGCTGTATACTCTCCTTTGGTCTCAACTGCCACTCTGGTTGTCACAGTTTCAAACATTTCTGGTGCCAATAGGTAAGCAATAGCGCATGAGTCATACATTTTCAAGCCTGTCTTAAAACTTCCACCTCTATATTTAGAGAACAAAGCATAGAACATTTCACCTATCTCATGCATCTCTTTGATTTTGGCTGAATCTTCTGGGTATACTAATGCTTTCAATCCAGGTTCAAGAGTTGCAACTGTAACTTTTAATCCACTATTAAACAAAACGCTTGCAGCTTCTGGATCTACATGGAAGTTAAACTCAGCATATACACCTGAGTTGCCTCTACCAACAGCTCCTCCCATAATTATTACTTCTTCAATTCTATCTAATAACTCCGGATATACATTGATAAAATTAGCAATATTAGTGAGAGGTCCTAAGCCTATTAAAGTTATTTTCTCATCTGATTCTACAATTACATCTCGCATAGCCTCGATAGCTGTTTTATCCAGCAACATTGATGTATCTGGCTCTGGGAATTCAAATCCATCCATACCAGTTTCTCCATGTATACCACTCGCATCAATTATCGGTCTCATAAGGGGTTTGTGTGCACCTTTTGCAACTGGTACATTTTTCTTATACAAGGACAAAAGCTTAAGAGCATTCATGGTTACTTTTTCTAAACTTACATTACCTGCAACTGTTGTTATTAATTTAACATCTAATTCTTCAGCAAACAAAGCAATTGCTAATGCTACTGCGTCATCTATACCTGGATCAGTATCGATTATTATTGGTCTTTTCATTTTACTTATTTAAGTTCTCCTTTCATCTTTTTTACTTAAATTTTTCTAACTCATTTTTTAATTCTGTATATGTATTAAATCTTCTTAAACCTGATCTTGCTCCTCTATTTGTACAGTTAAAGGCTGCAAAAGCATTTGCAAATTTCAGACTTTCTTCAATTGAATTATCTTTCACAAGTGAACTTATAAAAGCTCCAATAAAAGCGTCTCCCGCGCCAGTAGTGTCCACTACCTTTACTTGTTCTCCTGGAACTTCTACTATTTGTTCTTCATCAATATACAGACAACCATTGGATCCTAGAGTAAATAATAATGCTCTAACACCTTTTGCAGTAAGGATTTCTTTTGCTTCAATGCAAGTAACCAAATCTTCGGGATAAACTCCACTCAGAATCTCAGTTTCAGACTGATTTAAAATCAAACAATCAATATTATTTAACATATCATCTGGAATTTCGTGAGCTGGGGCAGGGTTGATTATCGTATACATTCCCTTTTGTTTCGCTATTTCTAATGCTTCTCTTACTAGATTAAAATCAACTTCAAACTGAGCTAAAAATACATCCCCTTCATCAGCTTCATTTAGAGCTGAGTGGACCTGATCTATATCTATAGTCATATTTGCGCCAGAATCAACAATAATTACATTATCATTTTCTACCTGTGTGATAACGGCCGTACCTGTACTCACCTCTGATTTTCTTTGAATAAAATGAGTATCAATTGAGAAATTATTTTCGAGATCATCCAAAGCAAGATCTGCAAAATCATCATTACCTACACTACCAATAAAAATCGTCTCAGTTCCTAATAAGCCGCAACTTGCTGCTTGATTCGCACCTTTACCACCCATCGAAATTCTAAAATTACTACCTAAGATGGTTTCACCTTTTCCAGGCAAACGTGGGCTATTTATCATTAAATCTACATTAATACTTCCTAGAACAAAAACTCTTTTACTCAATATACATCACCATCCCACTACCAAAATTTGCATTTGGTCTCTCTATGAAACCAAATTTTTTATAAAAATCTTCTTTTCCTGGAGTAGACATTAAGCCAACATACGCTTCTGGACAGGCAACGCTACGAATATAATTCATTATTTCATTCATTATAATATTGCCATAACCTTTACCTCTATATTTATCAGAGACCATTACATCCTTGAGAAAGAAAACTATTCTGTCATCTCCTATGACCCTACCCATACCGATAGCTTCATTATTTTCATACAAGACCACATCGAATATGTCTCCTTTTAGAGCCACACTTACATCGGTAGGCTCGTACATTTTGAAACCACATTCTGCATGTAATTTAAGATAAATTTCAGAATTTAAAGTATTCTTTTTTACTTCTAACATATGTATGTAGACCTTTTGCTAAACCGTTTTACCAAAAATATACATTAAGTTTACCTTGAAGAATTTCTCTTGTCAATACTAACAATCTGTAATAAATATAGAAACTATATTTTGTTCAACAAGCATATATGAATTTGTTGTATTGCTTAGTTCAGAAAATATTTTTAATGCATTACACCAGTTTGGGAGCTAGAACTGTAGTGACTTTATAAGTAGGATCATTGATTTGTTCAATGATTTGCTCGCATGTTTGTTCTGCTAGAAGTTTGGTATCCTGAGCAACTGATTTAAAATATCCAGGTACAATCTCCTTTGCGAACAAGCTGTCATAACCAACGACCTTTATGTCACTCGCAAAATTTGCAGCTTCTAATTTTCTCAATAGACCAAAAGCCATTAAATCATTGCTACAAAAAACACCATCTACATTCTCTTCTAGCAAAATATTTATATCAACATTGTATCCCGCTTCAAATCTATAATTACCAGGGAAAATTATTTTCTCATTCAAAGTTTTTTTATGTTCTTGCAAAGCTCGTCTATAGCCTGCAAATCTTTGTGAGGCATTATAGTTATTAAGATCTCCACTAATAAAAGCTACATTTTGACAGCCTGAATCTAATAAATATTTACTTGCTATATATCCACCATACTCATTATCAAAGCACACTTGATTCTCATCCAAGTCTGGGAATATCCTATCAACTATTACACTCGCTACAGAAAATCTAGTCAAAGCTTCACGTTCTTCAGTATTTAATGAGAAGCTTTCATTAGCTGGACAATAAATTAATGCGTCCACCTGATAATCTTGGAATCTGGCAATCAATTTCTTATCCATATCAAGTTCATCATTACTGTTTGCTACAAATAGCAAATAACCCTTGTCTCGTAATATTATTTCAATATAGTTCGCCAAACTAGCAAAAAATGGGTTAGATAAATCTGGAATAATCAAACCAATAGTAAAAGTTTTCTGCGATGATAGACTCTTGGCCAACAGATTTGGTCTATATCCAAGATCTTCAGCAGCTTTTAAGATTTCTTCTTTTTTTTCTGCACTAATTCTAATATCTTTTTCGTTAAGTACCAAAGAAACAGTACTCTCTGAAACACCGGTTAGTTTAGCAATATCTTTTAGTGTTACTTTTTTCCTCATACGTTCCTCAATTTCTTAAAATAGAATTCCAGGCTGTTAACATTATTATTAAAGCACAAAAATATAATGGTGTCGCCTATTTTATGAAAACATAAATTGGCAACACCATTAATAATTATTTCATTATATATTTTGTTTCAGAAACTCAAATCTAAATAAATTAATTTTGACACGTTTCTTAGTACAAACAGGTTGAATTACTCAACCATTGATTCATTCCAATTCCAGCTTGCATCTGGTTTTGCTACACCTAATACGTCACATACTGTTGCAGCTAAGTTACTTAAACCAAATTTACCTTCTTTGAACTTCCATTCATGTTTATCATCACAAATATAGAAAGGTACAGGGTTTGTAGTATGACTTGTTTTTGCTACTGGGTTACCATCTTTATCTTTCTTGTCAGCAAACATTACTTCTGCATTACCGTGATCTGCTGTAATCATAAGTGTATAACCAGCTTTTTCACAAGCTCTGTAAATACGACCAATTGCCAAGTCTACTGCTTCCATTCCAATAATTGTTGATTCATAAACACCTGTATGTCCAACCATATCACCGTTCGCAAAGTTACAACGCAAGAAGTCAAATTTATCTGATTCAATTGCTTCAATCAATTTTGTAGCAACTTCTGCTGACTTCATCCATGGAGTTGTTTGGAATGGTACATTGTCTGATTTTACTTCTTCATATAATTCTAGAGCTTCATTAATGTAACCAGATTTATTACCGTTCCAGAAGTATGTAACGTGACCGAATTTTTGTCCTTCTGCTACTGCATAAGCTTTGACACCTAAACCGCATAGATGTTCACTTAAAGTATTACTAATATTTGGAGGGCTTACCAAATAGTGTGAAGGAATATGTACTTCTGTATCATACTCAAGCATACCTGCATATTTAATCTTAGGATATTTTACTCTATCAAATTCTGAGAAATCTTCTTCGTCGAAAGCTCTACTAATCTCAATTGCACGGTCACCACGGAAGTTATAAAAGACAACACTGTCTCCGTCTTCTACAGTACCAATAGGTTCACCATTTTCTGCTACTACAAAAGGTGGAACATCTTGATCGATGCAGCCTGTTTCTTCTGTCAAAGTCTTGTAAGCTTCAGTACCATTGGCAAATTGTCTACCTTCACCTAATACGTGAGTCTTCCAACCTAACTCAACCATTGGCCAGTTAGCTTCATATCTATCCATGGTAATAACCATACGACCACCACCAGAAGCTACTCTTGCATCGAAGTTATCGTCACTTTGCTCTCTTAGGAAGTTCTCAATATCTTCAATAAATCCACCACCTGATGTTGGAGGGGTATCACGACCATCAAACAGAACATGAACTCTAACCTTATTAACTCCCTCAGCTTTTGCTTCTTTTACTAAAGCTTTCAAGTGATCGATGTGTGAGTGAACACCACCATCAGAAAGTAAACCTAAAAAGTGGAAAGTTCCATCATTCTCTTTTACTTGCTTAACTAAGTCCTTCCATGTCTCTGATTCAAAAATTCTTCCAGAATCTACTGATTCATTAACCAATTGAGCACCTTGTGAGTAAATTTGTCCAGCACCCATTGCGTTGTGTCCAACTTCACTATTACCCATGTCTGAGTCACTAGGTAAACCAACTTCAGTACCATGAGCTTTGATAGGACGCATCATATATTTATCTGCTAAAAAGTCTAAATTAGGTGTTCTAGCGTTCAAAACAGCGTTACCGTATTCTTTATCAGAAATACCAACACCATCCATAACAACCAAAACTACTTTGTTATCGACTGCCATATCGTATTTTCCTCCTCTTGTGTGTCAATAATTAGCTTCATATTGCTATTTATTATTCAAGTATTCGCTCCTCATTTTACACCAGTTTATCTATTGCTTCAATTAATAGACTTAAGAAAAGAGGATCAACCTGGAAGTTGCTCCTCTTTTGTACATAATAAGATTAAAACTTTATTAAATTATTCATCCTGAATCTTAAGTCCATGCAAAAAATCTTTATACGGTCCTGGAGTAGAATTTTCTATCATAACGGCTCCACAAACCTTTTCATAAAACTCTCTAGGACCTACACCACCAATAATTGCATATTGATAGCCTTCTGCATACATAGAGTGCAAAGATTGTAATAATAAAGCTTTACCTATACCTTTACCTCTATATTCTTCCAAAACAGCTGTTGGCCCAAAAAAGTCCAGAGCAGTTGCGTTGTAACAAGCGTACCCTAGAAGCTTACTACCTTCAGTTGCAACAAATAAGCTAATTGGTTTATTACTAAAACAGACGTCAGCTTCACCTGCACTTCTCGGATTTCCAACTTCATTCTCTACAAAATCTAAAATAGCTTTTTTGTCAGGTGCCATTGCTCTTCTAATTTGAATCCCTTGAGCTGCCAATTCTTCTAGTTTCTTCTCGTTTGATGGTAGATCGTACAATCTAACTAACATATCTGCCATGTATAAACTCCTTATAAATCATAACCTTTGTAAATAACATCTCTCATAGATCTTATATATACATTTTATGTAAAATCTAACTAGTCAAAAATATCTTCCTTGCCAATGTCAAGATGAAAAACATCGCCACCTCGCTCGTAAGCAACATCCTTTTGGTTTAGCTTAGCATTTGTACTGCGTGCAATAGCAAAGAAATAATCAGAAAGACGATTAATAAATTTCAGAGCAAATGGATTAGTTGCTTCTATCTGCATAAATGTTACTACTCTCCGTTCAGCTCTCCTGCAAATTGTTCTACATACATGTAGCATTGCAGAAATTTCACTTCCACCAGGTAGAATAAAGGTTTTTATTTCTGGAGCTTCTTTTGCATGTTCATCAATTCTAGCTTCCAACCATTCTACAGCTTTTTCGCTAGTTCTATAAGAATAACGCTCATCTCCTGCTGGAGTAGCAATATCATTACCACAGTCAAAGAGTAAATGTTGTATTTCAAGTAATTCCTCACTCAAACTTTCTAAGCATTCAATTTCATTGACCTTAACTCTAGCTAAACCTATGAAGCTATTTAATTCATCAATGGTTCCATAAGCTTCGACTCTGGCATCGTCTTTGAAAACCGTTTTGCCACCAATAGTTTTGGTTTCTCCTTTATCACCAACTCTTGTATATATTTGCAAAGCTTTAGCCTCCTAACAAAAGTTTTAAATATTTTTTTAAAATAAAATTTAACCTAATAAACTCTTAGCTTCTCTGATTACATTTTCTTTTGTGAAGCCAAACTCTTTATAGAGAGCATCAATAGGCGCTGATTCTCCGAAACGATCTATTGCAATAATACTACCTTCGCGTCCAACATACTTGTACCACGACATTGATGCTGCAGCTTCAATACTTACTCGTTTTGTAACTGACTTAGGTAGAACGCTTTCTCTATACTCAAGATCTTGCTCTTCAAAAGCTTCAAAACAAGGCATGGAAACAAGTCTTAAACTTAAGGTAGAATCTTCTGCAAGCAATTCATCATAAGCTGCTTTAGCTATCTCCACTTCTGAACCTGTAGCCATAATAATTAGTTCTGGTTTGTTATCATTTACATTATTCTCTTCTAAGATATATGCACCCTTAATAGCTTTTTCGGCTGAGGTATTCTCTAATGTTTCAACTTTTTGGCGTGTCAAGGCCAATAAAGCAGGACCTGGTCTATTTGCAGTTGCATAAGCCGCAACGGTTTCTTTACCATCAGCAGGTCTCCAGACCCATAGGTTTGGCATAGCACGTAAACCACTTAGATGTTCAATAGGTTGATGTGTTTGACCATCTTCACCTAAGCCGATACTATCGTGCGTCATGACAAACATAGTTGGCAATTCCATCATTGCTGCAGAGCGCAAATCGTAATACATATACTCAATAAACACTAAGAATGTTGCACAGAAACTACGTAAACCTGCCAACGCTAAACCATTAGCAATTGCACCCATAGCAAATTCTCTAACACCATAATGAATGTTCTTACCTGAGAAATCATTTCTGTTCATGAAACCTGAGTCTTTCAAATCAGTTGAGTTTGAGCCAGCTAGGTCAGCCGAACCACCAACCAATAGTGGATCAACTAAGCTCCATTTATTTAAGACTGTTCCTGAACTTGCTCGAGTTGCTTGTTTACCTGAGAAATCTTCAATGCCTTCGATATCTAATATATTTGGCCATTCGCCACTGAAATACATTCTTAAAGCTTCAGCTTTTTCATTATCTCGGCTTAAATATTTCTCTACAAGTTGTTGCCAATCATGATTTGCAATCTGATCAGCTTTCTTAATTTCACGACAGTAATCTAAAACTTCTGGTGAAACATGGAATGACTCTTCTGGATTTAAACCTAATTTTTTCTTAGTTTCTTTTACCCCTTCTTCTCCCAAAGGATTACCATGAGATTTGTTAGAATCTTCAACTGGTGAAGAGAAACCAATTAATGTCTTAACTTCAATCAAGCTTGGTCTGTTTTTCTCTGCTTTCGCTGCTTCAATAGCTTTGCCAATTGCTTCAGTATCATTTCCGTCTTCAACTAATTGCGTATGCCATCCATAAGCTTCATAACGTGCTCTCACATTCTCTGTGAAAGCTATTTCAGTGTTACCATCAATAGTTATATTATTTGAATCATAAAGAACAATTAAATTACCTAAGCCTAAGTGTCCTGCAAATGATGATGCTTCAGCTGTAATACCTTCCATCAAGCAACCGTCACCTGCAATTACAAATGTATAGTTATCAAAGACTTTCTCTTCATCTGTATTAAATATAGCTGCTAAGTGTCTTTCTCCTAGAGCTAAACCTACCGCTGTAGATAGACCTTGTCCAAGAGCACCAGTTGTAGCTTCAATACCTCTAGATAATTCATAATCTGGGTGACCTGGAGTCTTTGAGCCAAATTGACGAAAATTTTTGAGGTCCTCAATTGTGTAATCATGACCAAACAGATAGCTCATTGAATAAAGCATTGCTGAACCATGCCCTGCACTCAGAACGAATCTATCTCTATTAGCCCAAGTAGGGTCTTTTGGATTAAACTTCATGTGATTTGCCCATAATTCAAAAATCATTGGCATAGCTCCAAGTGGCATACCTGGGTGACCTGAATTGGCTGCCTGTACCATATCAATGGCCAAACCTCTAGCTTCAGCTATAGCTTGAGCTTGCAATTTTAAATCTTTTTTTGACATTGAAAACCTCCGTTATTAAATATGCTTTTTTCTGTAAATAGTTTAGCACATCTGACTCATTATTTGCTGAGCTATAATAAAACATTAGTTATTTTTTTAATTTATTAGTAAGATAAATGAAAAACTATATTTAGGAATTAGGAGGAATTATGTCCGAAAATACTTTTAATTTTCTCTCTAAAAATGATGAAGAGATCTTTGAACAAGCAATGACTCTCCCTAGCGAAAGTCAATTAGAGTACCACTATTCCGAACTGGCTGCTTTTATGCACTTTGGTGTCAATACTTTTACAGGCAGAGAATGGGGTACAGGTAAAGAATCTCCAGAGATTTTCAATCCAGAAAATTGGAACCCAGATGGTATGGTCAAAGCTCTTAAGGATGCTGGCTTTAAGCGTTTAATTATCACAGCAAAACATCACGATGGTTTTTGTCTATGGTTCAGTAAATACACTGATCATACGGTTGAGCATTCACCGTTCAAAAGAGATATCTTAGCTGACTTGTCTGCTGCCTGTACTAAGTATGGTCTAGATATGGGTCTTTATCTTTCTCCTTGGGATGCTCACGAACCTAGTTATGGTTACGGTACCGGTTACGATGACGCTACTGATAGCAACGGCGATTACAATGAATTCTACATGAACCAAATTCGTGAAATTTGTGAAGATCCTAAATATGGACGTGACGGTAAATTTGTCGAGTGGTGGCTAGATGGTGCCAAAGGTGAAGGTGCCGATGCCCAAGAATATAAATTCGCAGAATGGATTGCCATTATTAAAGAACACAACCCTGGTATTAATATATTTGGTGCAGGCGTCTTGGGAGGAATTTACTGGGTAGGTAACGAAAATGGTTACGCTCCAGATCCATGCTGGTATACAGCAAACACTAACGATTCCTCTGACACAACCAAACTTGCACTTGATCCCAATGGTATTTGCTGGAGTATCCCAGAATCTGACGTATCATTATACAAAGGTTGGTTCCATCACCCAGGAGATGAGCCAAAAACCCAATCAGAATTAGCATACATCTACCTAAACTCAATCGGTAAAGGTTCTACACTCTTGCTGAATATTCCTCCAACCTTTAAAGGTGATTTCGCTGATGACGCTTATGAAAGTTTAGAAAACTTTGCTCAAGCAGTAGACACAATAAAAGATGATATCTATACATTTGAAGATGGTGAACTAGAACAATCTTCAATGCAAGAATTAGATAATGTTGCTATCGCATTCGGTGAAGAAGAAGTTTCAGAATTAACTTGGACTTTACCTGAAGCAAGCAATTTTGATCTAATCAACATTGCAGAAATGATTGAATTTGGTCAAAGAGTTGAGGAGTTTTCTGTCTCTGTAAAATCAGCCAATTCAGAAACATTTGAACACATTTATCACGGTACAACAATCGGACACAGAAGACTTGTTCTATTGCCTGATGAATTTAGAGGAAGAAAAATTCAAGCTATTAAGATTAAATTTAAGCTTCTAGCTAATAAGTCTCCACTATTTTTACGTGAGCTCAGCGTCACCAATCTTCATGAATTTTGGAAAAATCCAAACTCAGCAGCTCCCGCTCCATTACCTGGAGTAGAACCTGGGGATCCAGATTGGTAGGTTTTATTGCTTCATATTTGGTGATTTGGTGATAAAAAAGTAAAGAACTCACTTAATTTATTTAAGTGAGTTCTTTTTAACTAACTAAATATAGAGTAATACTCCTACTTTTTAATTTTCTCTTTATACTCAGCAATATTCTTAACAGTTTCTGCTCTAGCTTTCTCCTGCTCATCTGCGATAATCTGATCTTTAACTTTCATTAATCTAGTAATGTTATCACGCTCATTCTCTTCAAGTCTCATACTGATACTCTTTATCTGAGCTTCCATTTCAGGAATCATGAAATGTTCAAGTGAGTTAACTCTTCTACGAGTAGTCTCTATCTCTCTCGCTAACATCTGAATTTCTTTTTCAGCACTTGCGAGAGCTAGCAAAGCTGGGAAGGCTTTTTGCAAATATTCAATCGCAGTATCTAGCTCAGAACTTGTACTAGCCAAGCCATAAGGATAACTACCTTCTTCTAGCTCATCTTTAAAATTAATCTCAAATTGCGGAATGCTCAGGGACATGACACTAAGTTCTTCGACCTTGACCTTCAGCGGTTCAGAGTTAAGCAAAAGTGCTTCGTTAATAACCTTGCTACCATTAACAGATTCAGCAATTGTCATCGCAGCATTAGCATCTTCTAGCAGAGTATCTACTAATTTACGCAACTTCGTGGCATGCTCAATTCGCTCTACGAAGAAACGCATCAAACCATCACGTTTATCTTTTAGTAGTTTGTGACCTCTAGATGCAACTTTTAGTCTTGACTTCAAGCGCATAAGTTCCATTCTATTCGGACTTACTCTATTTGCCATAATCTCCCCTCAAATTCTAAGTTCTTACATTAATTATTGACTACTTTTTATCACTATTATTTTCTTCAGAAATAGATCTATTCGCTACTCTTTCTTTGGCTTCATAATAGTACTTATCAATTAATTCTTGATCAATACGGTTCAACTCTGATTCAGGTAAAATGGATAACAATTCCCAACCTAAACTCAATGTATCAAAAATACTTCTGTTTTCTCTGAATCCTTGACCAATATATTTCTTCTCAAACTCATTAGAGAATTTAACGTAAATTTTGTCCATCTCTGTCAAAGCTGATTCACCCAGGATATCAGAAAGTTCACGTGCATCTTTACCACGAGAATATGCAGCAAATAGCTGGTTCATGGTGGCAGCATGGTCTTCTCTAGTCTTACCTTTACCAATACCGTCATCTTTCAAACGTGAAAGTGAAGGCAAAACATCAACCGGTGGGTTGATAGATACTTGTGTTAAAGATCTATCCAACATTATTTGACCTTCAGTAATATAACCAGTCAAGTCAGGAACTGGGTGAGTTTTGTCATCATCTGGCATTGTTAGAATTGGTATTAAAGTTATTGAACCTTTGCTATCTTTCTTTCTACCTGCACGCTCATAAATAGTAGCTAAGTCTGTATATAGATAACCTGGATATCCACGTCTACCTGGCACTTCTTTACGCGCTGCCGAAACCTCACGCAAAGCATCTGCATAGTAGGTCATATCAGTTAAGATAACCAAAACTTGCATGTCTAATTCAAAGGCTAAATATTCAGCAGCTGTTAATGCCAATCTTGGTGTAGCAATACGTTCAATTGTTGGCTCATTAGCTAAGTTCATGAAAGCAACTGTTCTCTCAATAGCTCCAGTTTCGTAAAACTCTTGGATAAAGAAGTTTGCATCTTCAAAAGTAATACCCATAGCACCAAAGACAACCGCAAAGTCCTCGTGGTCATCAAGAACTTGTGCTTGTCTAACAATTTGTGCAGCTAACTGATTATGTGGCAAACCTGAAGCTGAGAAGATTGGTAATTTTTGTCCTCTAACCAAAGTATTTAAACCATCAATTGAGGAAATACCTGTTTGAATAAACTCATTAGGATATTCCCTTGCAGCAGGGTTAATTGGCAAACCATTAATATTACGGCTCATTTCAGGAATAATGTCTGGTGCGTTATCAATTGGTCTACCCATACCGTCAAAAGTTCTTCCCAAAATATCTGGAGAAAGTCCTAACTCTTGACCATGTCCCAAAAACCTAACGGTTGAATTCTCGATATCAATTCCCATTGCTGAGTTAAACAATTGTACTAAAGCTGTGTCACCTGTAACTTCAAGAACTTGGCAAAGTCTTCTTTCACCGTTAGGCAATTGAATCTCACCCATCTCGTCATAGGCAACTCCCTCAACATTTTTTACTAGCATCAAAGGTCCTGCAACTTCTTGGATTGTTCTATATTGTTTTGCCATTTACTACCTCCTGCCTGCCATTGTCTTGCTGCTTGCTTTTACCTTGAGAATTGATTCTTCCAATTCCTTGAGGGCGTCATTATAAGCAGCTTCTATTTCATCTTCTTTTTCGTATTTCATTCTACTTAAACGAACTCTTATACTCATATTCATAATGTCATCAATACTTGCACCAGCATCGACTAGTTCTGAAGCTTCTTTATAGAAACGAATAATCAAGTCTAACATGTAGAATTGTTTCTGCAGAGATGTATATGTATCAACTTCGTGGTATGAGTTTTGGTGTAAGTAGTCATTTCTAATTGAACGAGCAATCTCTAATTTCAACTGATCTTGTGCTGACAGCGAGTCTTGTCCAACTAATCTAACTATCTCTTCTAGCTCAGCTTCATCCTGCAATACTTTAAAAGCGGTCTCTTGATTACTTTGCCAATCAGGGTGAACTTCATCACTAAAGTATGGGTTAATTGTATTCTTGTAAAGTGAATATGAACTCATCCAGTTGATAGCAGGGAAATGACGTTTCGCTGCTAAAGATGAATCTAACTCCCAGTAAACTTTGACAGTTCTTAAAGTAGCCTGAACAACTGGGTCTGACATATCACCACCCGGAGGAGATACAGCTCCAACGGCAGTAATACTACCCTCTCTCTCTTCAGATCCTAAGGCGTGAACAACACCAGCTCTCTCATAGAACTCTGCCAAACGAGAACCTAAATAAGCTGGGTAACCCTCTTCACCAGGCATTTCTTCCAAACGACCACTCATTTCGCGAAGTGCTTCTGCCCAACGAGAAGTTGAGTCAGCCATGATACAAACTGCATACCCCATATCGCGATAATATTCAGCAATTGTAATACCTGTATATATAGATGCTTCACGAGCTGCAACAGGCATGTCTGAGGTGTTTGCAATCAAAATTGTTCTCTCCATCAATGACTCATTGGTCTTAGGGTCAATAAGATTTGGGAAGTCTTTTAAAACCTCTGTCATCTCGTTACCACGCTCACCACAACCAATATAAACAACTACGTCTGCATCTGACCATTTAGCCAATTGTTGTTGAATAACTGTCTTACCTGCACCGAATGGTCCTGGAACTGTTGAAGTACCACCACGAGCTACAGGGAAGAAAGTATCTACAACTCTTTGTCCTGTCACTAGAGGTTTGCTTGGAGCTAATTGTTTGTTGAAAGGACGTCCCTGTCTAACTGGCCAACGTTGTGACATTTGAACATCTTCTTCAACTACATCGCCCCAGTTATTTGTATATCTAATTTTTGCTATCGGTTCTACTACTGTGTATTCACCAGATTTAGCAATTTCAACTATTTCAATATCTCCAGGAATAGTTGGTGGTAACATAATCTTATGTTCAATTACGTTATTTTCTTTTACAGTCGCAATAATATCACCAGCTCTTAACTTCTCTGGTAAATCTGTTCTTGGTTCAAAGTGCCACTTTTTATCATGGTCTATTGAGTTAACATCAATACCTCTAGCAATATTACTACCTGAAACTTCACGCATCTTAGCCAATGGACGTTGAATACCATCATAAATAGTTCCCATAAGTCCTGGACCTAATTCTACGTCAAGTGGGTGATTAGTAGAATTTACAGCTTCCCCAGGTCTTAGACCATCAGTCTCTTCATATACCTGAATTGATGCTTCATCGCCGTGCACCTCAATAACCTCACCAACAAGATTATTCTCACCAACACGAACAACATCAAACATTCGGACATCACGCATTCCTGAAGCCACAATTAGTGGACCAGAAATCTTAACAATAGTACCTGTGATGGCTTGTTTCTCGTTTGTTGAATTATTCTGTTTTAAATCAAGATTATTTGCCATTTTCTTCTCCTGTTTTATCCATATCTTCATCTTCTATGTAGCCTGAGACTAAATCAACACCAATAGCTTTTATAACCATGTTACGCAAACTTTCTAGTGTGTCTATATCTGAATCTGCAGACGGTAAAGTAATTATTGCTGGTACAAATTCATCTGCATAAGCATCAACTACTTCTTTAGCTTCACTTGCTACTTTCGCACTTATATAGATAATTGCATATTTACCTGTAAGTATTAAATTTTCTAGTTGCTTGCCTGTCTCCTCTTCTGGATCTAAAGAAAAAACTTTGATTCCTAGAGCAGCCGCTCCAGCAAAACTACCAGCTTCACCTAGGTGAGCAATCTCATAGTCTTCATTATTAAACACGTAATTGCCCTCCATAAATATCTCTTAATCTTTTAACAGTCACATCTTCATCTCTACCCAATTGGTGAGCTGCGTGAATCAACTGCAAGTTAGTAATTTCTATTCGGTTAGCTTGCCACAAGGCAAAGAGAACTTCTGCGCCATAGATCAAACCTTGAGCTTTATCTGCTAAGCGGATTAATAGATTATCTCTCACTTGTGTAAATTCATGTAAAAAATCCGTACTAGAACTTCTTTCCGCTAATTCTAATAAACTATCCACTAGAGTTCCTTTTATATCAAATTTCACACCTGAATTAATTTTCTCGTCATCAAGCTCGTACTTCTTAGCAAATTCAGTAAATTCTATTCTACCTGCAGCAACGAATTGACGCTGAAACTCTTCTAAAGGTAATTTACGTTTTTTACATCTGTAAAAGCTCTGCAAATTGCTACTATCTGCCTGAATTGAAATGTAGTCTAGTAGCAAATCGCGATAACGTTTGTGTTTATCATCATTAGCTAATTCTAAGAAATGCAGGTAATAAGCCTTGTCTAAGTTTATATCAACAGCAGCCAAATCATTTTCAGTACTCTTTGCATCCTCTTCGAGTAATCTTTCGAGCGCCATTGAGAAATACTTTTCATGTAACTCAGGCAATACACTGTAAGATTTGTCTTTGTTCAAATAGTTAAGTACCCATTGGACCAAAGATTCTAACTCAAGGTTTGATGCTTTCTGAAAAAGCGACTCATTGACTCTAAGAACTCTCTTGGCATCTTGAGCATTGATCTGACCTAGCAAAAAATTTTTGGCGATTACTTTTACATTATGATAATCATTTTTCAGGATAAACATGTTGGCAAAATCTGCTTTTTCACCGCCACAAAGCTCTATTAAAAGCTCATCGTTATCGCTATAACCTTGAGTAAGTGTATCGATAACTGTATCTTTAACATCATAGTTTGCAGCATTAAATTCTCTTGCCCAATGTCCAATCCACTCAACATCATCTGCCTCGTTATCAATTAAACTCTTATAATCTTCAGCTTTCATCAGGTGAGCAAAACGAGCTTTAGCCCTACTCGACTCGTAGGCAAAATCAGCATCATCTACGACGACTCTATCCCAAGACCTTGGACTAACATATATTAAGTTGTCTAAATCTTTGCGGTCAGTCGCCATTATTTATCCTCCCTAAATAGAGTTTCAGATACTAATTTTCTAAGCTCTGTTTCTTTTTCGCGGAAAATTGTTCTGTAACTTCTGTCATAAACAAAGTCCTCATTTGCAACAATGAATCCACCTCTGAAACTACCTTCTTCGCCCAGTTCTAACTGATCTTTATAAGCACTTTTACTAATCAAATCCTTAATTAACTCAGTTTCGCCTTCAGCAGGAGTCACTTTGTATATCCCATTCTCTATTTCAGGAAACAGTTCTATATAACGTTTTAATTTAGATTCAGCTGTTTCGTTTTCAAGTTCAGTTCTAGCAGAATTAATTGCGTCTTCAATAAAAGAATGTTTAATCTTAAGCCTATCAATTCTAGATCCTACGCTTGCTAAAGCCTCAACTTTGCTTGCTTTTTCAGCAATAATTTTTTCAGCTTCAGTATTCGCTCTTTCTAAAATTTCATCAACCTTCTTTTGATTTTCAGCCTTAATAGAAGCAACTTTTTCTTCTGTCAACTTCTCTATTTTGGCTTTTTCAGATTCAGCTTTTGAGATTAAAGCTTCTCTTAACTTTTCCAAACCCAATTCATTTTTTTCTTTTGTCATAATATAAACCTCCCTTAAAGTGGTCTATACAAACAGAATTACTAATACTGAAATTAATAATGCGAAAATAGCGTATGTCTCAACCATAGCTGTCATAACCAAAGCCTTTGATTGTTCTTCAGGTCTTCTCAATAACAGTTGAACACCAGCTGAAGCAACTTGTGCTTGTTGGATAGATGATGGCATCAATACGATTACTGATGGTAAACATCCTAGGAACATTAATACACCTGAATGTAAGGAAAGATCTGCGTAGTTATTGTTTAGGAAACCTGCTTGTAACATAACCATAAACCAAACTAGTAATCCGTAGATACCTTGTGTTGCTGGCAATGCTTGCATGATCAATGCTTTACCATATAGAGCTGGATCTTCTGCCAAAACTCCCATAGATGTTTTACCAACTCTAGCAACAGCTATAGCAGAGCCCCAACCACCTGATGCAGCTGCCAATACACCACCTAACAAAGCAATACCTGCACCATTAGCAAATAATTCTTTTAAAATCTCTATGAAACCCATATTCTCCTCCTAAATTTCCATATAAATTTCTTAATTTATCTTTATTTATCTTTATTTATCTTTATTTTGTCTTTACTATTTCTTAACTATTTAAGCTTCTTCTAATTCTTTTGATACTGGGTGAAACTCAGCATGTATCTTAGTAAATTCACCATTCTTAATTTTGTCTTGTTCATCCTCAATCTCATTGATCTTAGTAAACTTACTTGAATAATCTAGTGGTTCAAATGGTCTACCTCCACCTTCATAGAACTTACCAAAGAATTCAACATACTGTAATCTAATTGTATGTACGTATGATGATAAACCACTCAAAGCAAGGTCTAAAACGTGACCAAAGATTAAAATCACAACAAATAAAATTGCCGTAATACCTTTGTAGCCAATTAGCATCGCCAGAATATTAACAACCATGGCAATAACTGAAGTAGATAATGCTAAAGCTAGGATTCTAGAATAGCTCAAAATATCTGACAACCAGGAAGTTATATCAGTAAGACTTGAAATTCCTGAGAAAATTCTCTTGATAGGGTTCTTGGTACTTTGATCCCCTAACAACAACAATACCAACAGTGCTGCCAAGGCAAGATATTTACCAATACTTATCTTTGCAACCCACAAAATCAGACCAACAACTATAAAATACCAAGGAGCAACTTTGAAGAAACCTGTTTTCCAGTCGCCTCGTTTAGTCTTGATATAGATATCTATTGCCATACCAGCGAAGAGATGAATTATACCAACTCCCATACTCAGCATTAACATTGCTATTGGTTTTTCCATAGGGTTAAAGAGCAGCGGCTTAAATTCAACTGCCTTATTAGTTATTGTAGGCAATAAATCCCCAAAGAATCCTCCAAACAGGAATCCGAAAGGAATTGAAACAATACCACTTAGCATAAGCATTCCCATAGTTTTCTTGGTATTGCCTTCTACCTTAAACTTAAATAAACCAATTGCACAAAGGCTAGCCAATAGTGCACCATAACCAACATCACCTAACATCATTCCGAATAAAATAACATAGAAAATAGATGCCCAGAAAGTTGGATCAATATCGTACCCTGGCTTTGGCAAAGCATACATATCTACAAGAGATTGGAAACTTCTAGCAAACTTATTATTTTGCAATAGGATTGGATAGTCTTCATCGGTTTCAACATCTTGGATATCTACAAAGATCTGATAGTTAGCTTCTAATTCTTCCTTTAAATTTGAACTTAATGCAGTCGGAGAGTATGAATTAATAGTAAATAGATAGTCTGTATATTCACACTTGTCAATTGCTCTAAGTTTCTTTAACTGAACTTCATAGAAGTCATGAATCACTTCATATTCATCATACTCTGCACTTGTAGAACTTAACTCAGCATCTATCTCTTCAATTTGAGCATCAAGCTTCTTAATATCTTCTTGATTCTCACTGATGATTGCTTCAGATTTTTTGCGTTCTTCAACTAATAAATTAATTTTATCGACCAAACTGATCTCTGGTTCTGCTTGTAAATCGTCTTCTGAGTTCAAGTCATTTTCAGCAGAATTTTCGTAGTGCTTTTCTGTGAGCACAGCTAGATTCTCATCTTTCTCAAGATCTGAGTTAATATCGCTTAATTCTGTATTTATAGCTTGAATTCTATCTCGCAACTCTTGAGTCTCTTCTTCAATATCTCTAATCTTTTCTTTTCTATCTGCAACTCTTTGCATATCAGCCAAGAAAATTTGAGCTCTACGCATAATCTCTTCTTGCTTATCAACCACAGCAAAATATTCAGCTTTACTCAATTTACGTTTGGTTGAAAATAAACCTTTTTTGGCATCAGCTTTCTTTTTTGCTACAGGTATTAATTCTTCCAAAAGATCCACATACGCAGATAAAAGTCTACTTAAATTTTGACTTTCTACTTCTGGATTAAATTTAGTATTATTTGATTTAAAGTTCTCAAGATTATTGCTTCCTGGAATTTCATCATGTATTCTTTTGTCTGCTTCTGCAAATTCAAACATTCTACCAAAGAAGTACTCATTTACTTGTTCGGCTTCTTCTTTGTTTTCAATTCCATCCTTTGCAGCGTCTTCTGCACTTACATTTTCCAGATCATCAACAGCAAGCAAGTCATGAATTTCTAATTCATCTGCAATTTCTCTATAAAAACTCAGACTATTTAGGTTCTTGATTTTTTCCTCTGATTTATCAGCATTAACTCCTGCAAATTTTTCCTGTATACTTTCGTCCACCTCTATTTGCAAAACACCCAATTTTGTTAAATGACTTAGCACATCTAGCAAATCATCTTTTAGCCCAACTATCGAGACTCTCGACATTCTAGCTACGCTCATAATCTAAGCTCCTAGAAATAATTTTCTCGATAGTTTCAGCTTTATTATTTTCGACTAGTTTATCAAGTTCTAATTTCCATGGGCTATTTTGGAGATTATCTTCCTCAGACTTACTAACTTCATAATTCTGAGCCTCTTTTTTGATATTTCTAGCTTCTTTCAAAGCTGATTCAACTTGCTCGCGAGCATCTGCATATGCCGCAGCAATTTTATCATCACTAGCTTTTTGCGCAAGATTAACAAGATCTTGAGCTTCTTGCTCGATAGAGACAACCATATCAATTAAATCTAATTTTGACACACAGCTCTCCTATCTAATTTGTTTTTAACATTAAACAACATCCATTCCATTATAACGCAACGAGGATTGATTTTCACGTATTACGTAGTTTGGTAATAAAATTTATATATTTTTATCATTATTTCGTAATTCAGCTGCCCAAAAATCAGAAATTTGCTTTACTGGAGAAATTAATGGACTGGATAAAATTAGCGGGAAGGAAAATATATAATGAAGGCATTATTCTTAATTTTGAATAAAACAGAAAAATTAAACGAAATTCTTGAGGCCTATGTAGAAGTAGGTGTACGAGGAGCTACTATAATAGATTCCCAAGGCATGGGATCTGCTCTAGTTGAAGGAAATATACCTCTGCTCGACGGATTGTTAAGAACTGTAATGGATAACAATCGCCCATACAATAAAGTCATATTTGCAGTAATTAAGGAAGAAACTACCCTTAATGCCGCAATCGCAAGTGTTGAAAAAATATTAGGCGATCTCGATAAACCAGGAGCAGGTTTAATGTTTACTATTGACGTAGATAAAGTCATAGGTGGAAGTTACTCAAATTAGGAAAAGGCATTCTCCAATTATCAGACGACATTCAGACAAATAAAAAGCAGGCTATTATCATTTGATTTCCCATAAATTGGGTAGACATAATCTATTGATAGTTCCTGCTTTTTATCTTTTGCTTAAATCTTAATTAATCTTCTTTTAATTCTTTTACATCTTGGCTGGCTGCATCAATCTTCTCTTCCATCAATATTTCTGAAGCTCTTTTATCCATAAAGTAGTGATAAACAAAAATCCCAATTCCTGCCACAACCATTAACAGTGATAGTATTTGTGAAACTCTGACCGTAGTTTGCCCAACGTACAATGAATCTGTACGTAAACCCTCTACTATATATCTGATAATTCCGTAGCCAATTAAATATGTTGCCAATAGATCTCCATTATGTTTATTTTTTCTTCGATATATAAGCAAAACTGCAAATAAAATCATGTTACCTAAAAATTCATAGAGGAAAGTTGGATGAACTGGCAAAGCTGGATTCTGACCTAATTGAGGATTCATTTCTAAATATGCTTTTGTACCGTTACTAAACATACCCCAAGGCAAATCTGTATTCACACCAAAAGCTTCTTGGTTGACGAAGTTTCCCCAACGTCCTATTGCTTGTCCCAAAGGTAAATAAACAGCACAAAAATCTATAAACTTAAGAGCAGGTTTTTTCTTAATCGCATGAATAATTAAAATGGCTATAACTGCGCCAATAACACCACCATAAAAAGCCATTCCACCTTGTCTAAAATCAATAATCTTCCAGAAGTCACCTTTAAACTGATCCCAAGAAAAAATAATGTAATATGCTCTTGCTCCAAGTAGTGAAGCAATAATTATCATAATAAAGTTATCTAACAAAAATTCTTGATCAATATCATACTTTGGTGCATGCCTATATGCTAAATACAAACAAAGCATGATACCTGTTGTAATAATAATTCCATACCAATATACATCTATACCAAATAAACTAAACGCTACACGGCTGATTTCCAAATCATTAATCCCTAATCCAGGGAAACTAACTACAAATTTATCCATTCTCAATTCCTCTTTACTAACAATAACTTTTTATTTATTACGCAGTATTTTCATTTCTTTAATTAGACTATATCACTCACTACTTAAAAACTTTTTAAACTTTGTGACAAATCAAAATTGTCCTATTCTCTGGCTTTATAAATTCAAAGTTCTTTGATATTTCATTTAAATTATCGTGGATGCTATTATAAATAGTCGCATAATCTGCAAATTCAATGCCCATAGCTCTCGCATAGCTGGCTGCTCTACCGAACTTAGAAACTGTATCCATATCTCGAATAAATTTACCAACACTAGCTTTCCACCTAGGCTCCATTTCTTCTAAACTAATCGCTCCACTCTCCAAAAACCTTTCAAGATTATGAGCAATTGCATCAGCAGTTATTCTAGGATCCAAAGAACTTGCTCTAATACTTAAGTAGGAAAATTCTTGGTTTATATGATATTGATATTTAACTTCATTTCCCAATAAACCAGTTTCATTAATATGCTTAAAATTATCTGAACCATATCCAATTATAGAGTCTAATAATAACTTTGCTTCTATTCTAGCTTTGATTATATCTTTCCCACCAACTACATAATTCTCACTGTCACTTAATTTCCTGTAAGCTAGTCCAAAAGCGTCACTCGTATATTGCCAGTTTAGCTCCTGAAATCTATCGAAATCTTCCCTATAATTCTTGTACAACAATATCTGTGTATTCTTATTCGTTTGGTAATTTCTGTCTTGCAGTATCTCAGCAATTCTTGGCAAAAGCTTCTCTTCCTCAAACTCCCCTGCAAGGATCAAAGATATATTCTTGATGTTAAATAAATTCCTATATACTTGTTGAACATCTTCTAAGTTAATTGTTTCAATAGTATCTAAATTACCTTCAACCTCTTCATAATATTCTGGTTGGTCGTAAAAAGCCTTCTTAAGATTTTTATTAATAAAATATTCAGGCTCTCTAGTAACCTTCAGCAAGTCAGCTTTTACATCTCGTTTGGCGGCTACTAATTTTTCCTCATCTAAATTAACGTTCAGTACAGTATCTAGCAAGACATCCACTGCATCGTAATAATATTCATTGGTAATAATTTCAAAAATCAAATAAGAATGGGCAACAATTAAATTTCCGCTAATACCATATTTAGCTAGCTCAACTGCAAGCGAGCCTTCCTCAACAAATGAGAAAATCATTTTAGAAAGCAACTTTAAACTACCTACCGGAACATGCACTTCTTCATTTGTAAGTACATCTATAAATCTAGTATGCATGGCGCCAAAAGGTATAACTAAAGCAGCATATTTTTGACCAAATCCATCTCTTTTTAAGACATCAATACTCATCCCAGACAAATGTCTATATGTTGTAATTTTTTGGCGAGTTAAACTTTCTCTTCTTTGATAACTAGATAGTCCATGTCTTTGCAGCATATTATCCTTCGGCCTCCGTATCTTGTTTTGGTGTTAATCTATAATCTAGCAAAAGTTTCATCCTTGCTGCTATTTCAGATAAATCTTCGCGGCAAATACTTTTAATATGCTCTATAGCCTCTTTAGCATTATATTTATTGGCTGTAATTAAATTCTGACTATTAAATTCCATTCTAGATTCGCCGTCATCAATGATTGCAGAATATTGATTTTCCACAAATCTCAAAGCACTAACAAAAGCATCTTCGGAATAATCATTTTCAACTATAGAATTTACAACATTGTGCATTAATTCCAAAGCTTTATTCTCATCACCTGGCTCTACCTGTGCATACACAAACATTAGTGAAGAATCAGAACGGTAGAATGAATCAATTTTATAAATATACTTCAACTCATCTTTTACATATTGATTAAACAAAGATGTAGTTTTACCAGCTACTAAAGCACTCAAAACTTGAGCTTTAAGTACAGATATAGAGTATGGACCTGGCAAATTACCAAAAACCATAGCCATGTGACTTAGCTTAGAATTAATATGTAACTCTTTGCTTGGAACCGCAGAAAAATCACTAAAACCAGGACTGACCCCAGGTAATATTTGCAGTGCATCTCTACTTCGCGGCAATTTAGATAATTTATCTACTATACTTTTTGCAAACTCATTATCTTTAAATCTACCACTTGTTATAACTCTGATATGTCCTTTAGAGAACATACGTATCCATGCTTGTTGTAGGTCTTCATTAGTTATATTCTGAACTTTGCTAATAAATTCAGAAATTGAGTTATTCTCCTCATGAGCTCTGTAATTTTCTTTGTATAAGTACTCTTTGGCAAAGTAAAGCGCCTTATTTTTATCAGGAGCATAAAATTTCTGATAGTCATAAATTAGATTTTGTTTTTCTTCCTCTATTACTTCGAGTGGGAAATTATAAAACTCATCCCAAACCGGATTAACTATTAGATCAAGCAATAACTTACTTGTATTCTTAAACACTTCCGTTTCTTCCATACCTCTGTTAACAGCAGAAAGTTTGAAACGAACTACTTTTAAATCTCCAACCTGCTCTGCATCTGTTTCAATCCTACTTGCGAACTGATGATCCAAAAATGACCTGAACTCTTGTCTAGTAGGATAATCAGGAGTAGCTGCTGTTAATACATTTGCCAGAAGATGATCCACTGTCAAAGTATCTTCTTCAAATGGCGTATACACCTCTACATATAAGTAAGAGGTGTTGAATCTCTCTGACCTAGAAACATAAATCGGAATACCATTTCTATCCGTAAAAAGTCTAAATTCTTCATTATTATTGTGATATCTAATTGCGTTTTTCAAATCGATATCTAATTGTGCCGACATCGCTATAAAACTTGGGAATCTCTCTTCAGGTCTCTCAAACTTTAATAACTCTATCTCTACATATTCATTATACAAATCAAAAGATTCACCGATTATATAACTTTCAACCAATGCATAAGGATCTGTATGGTTAACGGTAGGTCTTAAGCCAATACTTGTAAGTGAGTTGTAGTAGGTGTCTCCAACTTTTGTTCTACTGTTATATACACCAAATTTTGGCATTACCATACCTTCAGGGACTCGTATATTTGCTGTAGGCATACCAATGGTTCTACCCAAAGCATTACCGTGGATAACTACCCCTGGCAAAGTATATGGTTTGCCTAGCAATGAACTAACTTTCTCCATATTTGCATCTACTATATTTTCGCGAATTTTCTCACTAGAAATAACCTCACCATCGTACAAAACTGGTTTAATAACTTTTATCTCAACATCATTAGCGGCACACCAATTTCGCAAAAACTCTACATCACCTGCGCGTTTTTTACCAAAATGATAATCTTCCCCAACGAAAAGAATTTTACAATTTAATATATCTTTGAGAATATCATTGCAAAATTCATCTGGACTTAAGCCAGCGTAGTTTTTATCAAATTTTTGCAAAATTACACTATCTACACCCAACGATTCTAAAATTCTATCCCGCTGATCATTGCTCTGTAATAGACCTTTGAAATCTCTATCAACATTAGGCAAAGGAGAACTTAGTATTTCATTATCTCCATCCATTCCTGGAACAACAACTTTTAAGTAAGCATTAGCATTTACCCGTTTAGGATAGCGATCAAAAGACAAAACACTAGCCTCCAAACGTCTTTCCCTTGCAATTTGCACCATTGCTCTGATTATCTCTTGATGGCCTCTATGTACCCCATCAAAATATCCCAGTGCTACTGCCTTCGGGTTCTGAAATCTTAAACGGTTATCATCTTCTTTAATTTTTTTCAAATCTAGATTTAAAATTTTCAATTCCAGTAAACATCCTTTCTGCCGTTAGTGCTCTGCCTCTATCAGTCTTTATAATTTTAGCTAAACCTATAAATTTTTCATCTAAAAATACTCTAAAGTACTTGTTTTCATTTAACTTCGACGTTTCTACGCATCTTTTGGCATTTATCTTTTGACCTTGAAGTAATTTCACAACATCTTGATAATCTAAGTTTAGCATAGGATAGTCAGGACGTGCTGTTGCAGGAGACAATAATATCTCACTATTATCAAAATCCTGCAAATCTCTAGTTGTTGTTGTATTCTCCAAGTACTCTAATTTTATACTTTGATCTAATTTGTATGGACCGTTAACTAAACGTCTCAAGCAGAAAGCATATGCAGACAAACCACAAGCCTCAGCTAAATCCGCTGCCCAAGTCCTTACATAAGTTCCACTTGAAACCGTTAAATCAAAAATTGCCCAAGCTCGTGGCAAATTAATAAAATTTGCTGAATCTAGCTCAGAAAAACTCTGCTGAAGTCCAGGGAAAAATTCACTTCTTGCTTCAACTTGGTCTGGACATAATCTTGCAAAAGCCTCCCAAGTAAAGTTCCCTTTTGTCTCTTGTTCATACTCTAATGAGTCAAAGTGCTCAACTGCATCCAAACACTCAAGTACTTTAGTATTAACTCCAGCAGCTATAAAATTCGCATCAAATATATAGGCAGTTCTGGTTTTAAGCGGAACATCTATCTCATTTCTTGCATACCAATACATCGGTTTCCCATCAACTTTTACCGCTGAATATAATGGAACCTCTTGAATAATTTCACCTGTCAAGTTAGCTGCTGCAGTTTTTATTTTTTGAAAATCATTAAATTCAAAAGCCTTTAAGTCATCTGTACCTAAGTTATCAGATTTAACAACTTCTCCTGATAGATCTTGAGTAGTGGTACTTTCTCCAAAATTAATCATGACTCTATATGTCTTTTTATAATCGTCCATGTATTTAATCATGTTAGTAGACTTTCCTATAACAACTGGCAAAACTCCGTCTGCAAAAGGATCTAGCGTGCCTACATGACCAACTCTAGACTCTTGACTTAGCATCTTAACTCTTCTTACAACTTGCATTGATGTAATTCCTGCAGGTTTCCAGATGTTAAGCAAACCACCTTTACAACTTTCTTTATTCTTTTTACCCATACATAATTTCCTAATTTAGAAAAATGTCTACAATTCTAATTTGTGATTAATTTCAGTAATAATTTGTTCAGCAATGCTGTCTAAATTGCCCTCACCTAATTCCGTAAAACTAATTGTAAATCCAGCAGCATTCAAATGTCCACCACCATTATGAGCACGTGCAATTACAGAAATATCATTAGGGCCAGTACTTCTTAAATTACCTCTAACAGTTCCTTCACTAGTTTCGCGCAATACAAGGCTCACTATAACTCCCTTGACATTTCTTAATACAGCAGGCATGTTTTCTAAATCATCATCTGCAATATTATTATCATTCATAAATGCTTGAGGAACAGTTAAGTAGGCTATCTTTTTATTCGCGCTTAAATTTGCCTTTTGTATAAGTTTAGTTTCCGCAAGCAATTTATTCCAAGGTTTTTCCTTGAACAAGTGATTATTTAATTCAGCTACATTAATGTCATATTCTAGTAATTCTGCAGCTATTCTAAGTGTTTCAGGTTTAGTATTGTCATATGAGAAACTTCCTGTATCTGTCAATAATCCTGTATATATGGTTAAAGCTACTTCTTTATCCAAAAGTTTCTTTCCAGTAAGCTCTTCCAAACGCAAGATCAATGTATAAACTAACTCAACATTAGCTCCTGCTTCTGGATCTATAAAAATCAAACCTCCATTAACTTTGCTGCTAATATGATGATCAATAATGCCAAACTCTGGGCTCTCTTGGAAAATTCTCAATCTACTTGCTAGTCTATCTTCCTCTGATGAATCTACTTGAATAGATAAAGTTACTCTCCGCTTGAGTTCTGCCTGATCATATTCAGATAATTCATTCCAATTAATAAACTTAGAACCCGCTCTCATAAATTCCATATTTGCTGAAAGATTTTCTTCAGCTAAAACAGCAGCTTCAATTCCTAACTTAGCAAAAACTTTTACTAATGCAAAAGAAGAGCCGTAGGCATCGCCATCAGCTCTTACATGTGGATAAACTAATATAAATTCATCTTGTTGTCTTTTGCTAAGAATTTTTTGAGCTAAAGCTTCTAGCCCTTTTTTTCTAGTTTCTCTAGTCATAAAACTCCTAATAATATTCTCATTTTTACTCAATAATTCTAGATTACAAGCTCTTTGAAAAAGTCAATCTTCTCTAATCTAGATCTTCCAAGTCTGCTTCCACAGCGTCAGCATTCTCTGCTCTCTCAGATTTAACTTGCTCCAAAATTTCATCAATTCTTTGTCCTTTGTCAAAAGAATCATCCAAATGGAAACGTAACTCAGGGGTTACTCTTAATTTCAATCTTTGAGACAATTCCTTACGCAAGAAACCTTTTGCACTATTTAATGCTTCTACAGCTTCAACTTGTTTGTCTTTGGCTTGTGCCAAGACGCTTACATACAAGTCTGCATAATTAAAATCGCTACTTACTGTAACATCAGTAATTGATGTAAACACAGGAACTCTTGGATCATCTAATTCAGTTCTAATAATTTCTGCAGTGAGGCGTTTAACCTCATCTGCAACTCTATTTTCTCTCTTAAAACCCATTTTATACCCTTTCAACTTCTTCGATTACGTAAGTTTCTACTATATCTCCGACCTTCAGATCGTTATAGTTAGTAATTGTTAAACCACATTCATAACCAGTATTAACTTCACGTACATCATCTTGGAAACGTCTTAGAGAATTAATTTCACCATCATAAACAACAATTCCATCTCTAATCAAGCGGCACTTAGAATTACGAGTGATCTTACCATCTGTAACGTAACCACCACCAATCGTACCGAGTTTGCTGACTTTATATGTCTCTCTAATTTCAACGTGACCCAAGATAACCTCTTGATATTCTGGATCAAGTCGACCAACCATAGCAGCTTCTATTTCTTCAATTGCTTGATAAATAACTGAATAAAGCCTGATATCTACTTCTAATTCTTTAGCTAAATCAATAACTGTGTTGTTTGGTCTAACGTTAAATCCAATAACAACTGCATTACTTGCTTCAGCTAATCTAATATCTGACTCATTAATTGCACCTGCTGCTCCATGAATAACGTTAACTCTAATCTCATCATTATTTAATTTCTCTAATGAGCTTTGTAAAGCTTCAACAGAGCCAACAACATCTGCTTTAATAATAACGTTGAAGTCCAAAACTTTACCAGCTTCAATATGAGTAAATAAGTTGTCCAAAGTGATAACTTGAGATTTTCTGAAGCCTTCTTCACGCTCTTGACTTGCCTTTTGATCAGCGTAAGATCTAGCTTTTTTCTCATCTTCAACTACATAGAACTGTGCACCCACTTCTGGAACTTCGGGAAGACCTAGAATCTGAACAGGAACTGATGGTCCTGCATCCTTAATCTCATTACCTTGAGAATCTTTCATTGCACGAACATTACCTACAACAGTATCTACTAGTATTGTATCACCTTGCTTCAAGTGACCTCTTTGTACTAATGCTGTTACAACTACACCACGATGCTTATCTAACTCAGCTTCAATAATTATACCTTTAGCTTGTTTCTTATCGTTAACTTTCAACTCCATAACATCAGCTGTTAAAAGTACCATTTCTAAAAGATCGTCAACGCCTTGACCGGTCAAAGCTGAAATTGGTACAACGATTGTGTCACCACCCCAGTCTTCTGCAACTAAATCATATTGAGTTAATTGCTCCATAATTCTCTCTGGGTTAGCTGTTGGCTTATCCATCTTATTAATTGCAACAATAATCTCTGTACCAGCTGCCTTAGCATGGTTAATTGCTTCAATAGTTTGTGGCATAATTCCATCATCAGCAGCAACCACTAAGATTGCAATATCAGTAGCTTGAGCACCACGAGCACGCATTGTGGTGAAGGCCTCGTGTCCTGGTGTATCTAAGAAAGTAATTTCTCTACCGTTAGCTTCAACCATATAAGCACCAATCCCTTGAGTAATACCACCAGCTTCACCACCAGCGACTTTTGTATTACGTATATGGTCTAGTAAGGTTGTCTTACCATGGTCAACGTGACCCATAACGACGACAACAGGAGGTCTCTTAACCATATCCTCTTCCTTATCTTCTGTTTCGTCGAATAAGTCAGTAGTAATTTCGGTATCATCTTCTAGCCTTTCGGTTGTTACACCAAATTCGTCTGCAATAATTGCAGCAGTATCATAGTCAATATTATCGTTTAAAGTTGCCATAACACCGTTTTGCATCAAGTGCATAATTACGTCTGCTGAAGATTTAGATAGTGCCTCAGCAAATTCTTTAACCGTCATTGTATCAAGTAAAGCTACATGTGTAACAGTACTTGCTGCTGGTTGATTCTCTTGTTCTTTCTTCTCTTGTTCCTTACGTTGATTATGTTTGCGTGTAAACTCTAATTCACGTTCACGATATTTGTCTTGTTTGGTTCTTTCCTTCTCAAAGCTTCTTGAACGATGATTGAACTTACTTTTAGTTCTTTGACTATCATTAACCGGTAAATCTTCAACCACATCTTTCTTCTTACGTTTACGTGGTTTTGAGCGTGCACTCTTGTCCTCTTCCTCATCATTATCTTTATCATAAGGTGAGAATTCATTACTCTTATCTTGAAATTTACGTTTTGGTTTTGGTCTCTGTTTTGTATTTTCTTTTTCTTCTTTTTTCTTAGCAAAAGCTTTTGCAGTAGCTGCCAAAGAATCGTCTGTCGCACTACTAATCTTGCGCGGTCCTCTACTAGCTATACTATCTCCAGAAGCTAACTTTCTAGGACCTGTAGTTTTTACACTAGTTTCTTTAGCTTCTTGCTTATCTGTAGCGCTTGTTTTTGCTATTTGCTTTTCTACAACATCAACTTTATCGGTTTTGTTTTCAGTAGCTTTAGTTTCAGCTTCAGCCTCTGCTTTTTCAGCTTTCTCTGCTTCTACTTGAGCAGCTGATTTAATTTTTCTTGGTTGGACTGGTGCAGGTGCAGATTCAGTTGTTTCTTTAGTCTCAACAGCATCAGCTTTTTTCACAACTTTTTTCTCTTCAGCTTCTGTCTTTTTGCTTGTAGTTGAACTACTATCTTCAACTTCGTGCTTAGATTCTTCTTTTAAATCCTTAATATTACCTAACTTTCGAGGTTTAACTGAGGTACTTGTTGCGTCTTCGCTTATTATTTCTTCTTTAGCATTCGCATCAGCAGCATCAGTTGATTTTTCCTTATCAGCTTTTTCAGTTTTATTAGCTTTTTTTATCTTTACGGTACCTTTTATTAACTTACCGGAAACACCTTTTAGGCCAATAGTAGCGTTATCATTTTTAGATTGTTCAGAATTATCTAAAGATTGGGTATTATTTTTATTTTCATCAACATCTTGCTTCTTAGCATCTTGATTATCTACCATAACTTTTCCTCTTACCTCCATAAGTAATCTTAATCTACTTAATTTCTTCTACTTCTTGATTATTGTCTTTATCTTGCAGTGCTAATTTATAAATTCCCTTAGCAAAGCCCGCATCAACTATACCAATAATTGAAACTGTTTCCTTATTAAGGACTACTCCTAATTTTTCCGAATTAGAGAAAGCTACCAAAGCAATACTACCTTTTTCTGAATAAGTCTCAGTTTCAAACTCTTCTACATTTCGGCTTAGTTTTTTGAATGAGCTCTTACCTATGTCGTTAGCCAATAAGATTGCTTTTACTATGCCTTTATTTAATGCGGATAAAGTAGCATCCATTCCTATTGTAACCGCTCTTGCTCTTCTAGCTAGTCCGAGTAATCCAAAGACTTTTTGTTCTTTATCTTCTGGAATTCTCATCATAGGCGCTCAACACTTCCATCTTTATTGAGGCGAAATATTTTCCCCTCTTTTTTTATTTCGTTCTTTAAGCTTTCTAAGTAATCCAAAAGTTCAGTTTCTAAACTAGCATTTATATCTGCTTTAAGCGCTCTTTTTAACATACCTTTAGAAAAAGCAAGCTTAATACAGTTTTCATCTTTACAAATATATGTACCACGTCCGTCCATTTTGTACAGTCGATCCAATACTATACCTGAATCATTCTTAACTAGTTTAAATAGCTCTTGACGTTCACGCATCTCTCTACAAGCTATACACATTCTCGTAGGAATATGCTTTTTTTTCATACACACATTCTCCTATATTATTAAGCTAGCGTCGCTTACTCAACCTCAGTTTCTGTCTCAACTTCAGCTTCATCGTTTTCAGCTTCATGATCTGCTTCATTTCCTGCAGAAAGAATTTGATCCGCTAAGTCATCAATACTTGCTTCGGTTTCTTCATCCACTTCAGCAACATCAACTACATCTTCCTCTAGCTCCTCAGCTAACTCAGCACCATGTTCATCTGCTAGTGTATCTGCAATGGCTGAAAATTCTGCCATAAAGTCAGATTCTAGCAACTCTCTAGCCTCTGATTCATTCTTAATATCAATCTTCCAACCAGTTAGTTTAGCTGCAAGTCTTGCATTTTGTCCTCTTTTACCGATAGCTAAAGACAATTGACTATCTGGTACAACTACTGTAGCTTCTTTTACTGCTTCACCATTCTCATCTGTTGTTTCTACTAAATCAACTCTTAATACAGATGAAGGCTTCATAGCATTCTTGATAAAGACAGTTTCATCTGGATCCCACTCAATAATGTCAATTTTTTCGCCTCTTAATTCGTCCATCACATTTTGGACGCGAATTCCTCTTTGACCAACACAAGCACCTAGAGCATCAACATTCTCGTCATGTGAATGTACAGCAATCTTAGTTCTAGAACCAGCTTCACGAGCAGAACTGACTATTTCTACGATTCCTGCTGCTATTTCTGGAACTTCTTTTTCGAAAAGTTTTTCAACCAATTTTTCACTAGCTCTAGAAACATAAATTACAGGTCTACCTCTACGCTCATCAACTTTTTTGATTAAGAATTGCATACGCTCGTTAAATTCGTATGTATCTAGGCTGCTTTGTTCAAAATTTGTCAAGGTAGCTTCGGCACGACCTATATCTACAATAACTTCTCTCTTGTCTGCACGTTGTACAGTACCACTTGCAAGCTCGCCAATTTTCTCTCTGAATTCTTCATGAATCATTTGACGTTCAGCTGAGATTAAACTTTGATTAATAGCACTTTTAGCAGCTTGAGCAGCTAGTCTACCAAAATCTTGTGGCTCTAATTGATACTGCAATACGTCTCCTTCTTCGAAATCCTCATCTATTGCTTTCGCCTGATCTAGAGGAATTTGTGAGTTAGGGTCTTCAACTTCTGCAACAATTTCTTTTTCCAAGAAAACTGCCATCTCACCGGTTTCTCTATCAATTGAAGCTGTAACATTATCAGATGTTCTAGCATTAAACTCACGCTTATACGCTGCAACCAAAGACTCTTCGATTGCGGTGAATATTCCTTCTTCGTCTAGACCTCTCTCTTTGCAAAGATCTCTAATTGCTGTAATTAATTCAATATTCATTTCCATGACCTCTCATTAAATTTGCATTAATTGTACTCATTAAGTTTATTAAATAATTTAAATTGACCTATCTCAATATCAGTTATTTAAAATTTATAACTCTTTTAACTTTTGCTATATCTTCTAAATGGAAGCTGACTGGTTTTCCATCTACTTCTAAATTTAGTTTATCTTCCTCACTACCAAGCAGAATTCCTTCAATCTTCTTTTGACCATTTTGCGCTTGGTAAAAAGATATTTCAACCTCACTACCTACATATCTCGCAAAATCTGCAGCTGTCTTTAGCGGTCTATCTATTCCAGGCGATTGAACTTCCAAGTAATAAGCTTGTTTAATCTCTACTTCTTCATCAATTATTGGATCAATAGCTCTACTTACCCTTTCGCAGTCATCTAAACTAATGCCACCACGCTTATCAATGATGATGCGCAAAATCCATTTAGACTCTTCTTTTAGATATCTAACTTCAAGCAGCTCTACCCCTTGATTTTCGACTTCAGCTTTAATAGCCGTTTCGACTCTACTTTGTATATCTTTTTTTATACTCGCCATGCTTACCTCTTTTTTATATTACAAAAAACAAAAGAGCGGAAAATCAGATTCCACTCTTATTAGTTAGCGTATATCAATGCTTAGATATTAGCACTTATCGCAATTTCAGTCAACAGGGTTTGTTTCTAAGGTTTCAGACTTCAGTTTATAAATCTCTAGTACTCAAGTAAAATTCTCAGGCAAAAGAAAACCCTATCAAATTTCAAGTGAAATAAATTAAACTAAATCACTGAACCAATAGGGTTTAAATTGTTATTCTTTTGGCTTCACCTTAAGAAACATAGTGCTTAACTGAGTCAATTATATCTTCCTCAGGGCAACTAAATATAATTTCTGCTTCAAAATGATGCTTCTCTGCCATACCTTCTAGAGCTGCTAAGAACTTAGCTAATTCCTCTTGGTCATTACCAGCAATTTTACCGATACTATCAATATAAATGTGAGAAATATCATAATCTTTGGCATTTAAACCAGCTATGAATGCTAAAGCTTCCCCATAGTTGTCTACAGGATATTCATCAACATCAATCATTCTAATCTGATGTTTGACATAAGGATTCAATCTATCACCTCTCAAAATACAAACAACATTATTTTCTTCGTTGCTTGCCATGCTATTCAAATCATCAACTAAACGATTTGTTTTTCCTGATCCTTTTGCTCCGACAATCAAATTAACTTTCATAAAAAAATCTCCTTTCCACACTTGAGATTACTTTTGTATATATTATAATCCACCAAACACTTTACACAAAACAAAATTTCAATATTCACAAAAAGTTTGTGCAATACAGATAAAAACCATATCTTTTTTTGTTATAATAGCCCTTAAGGTGGTGAGTTAAATTATGGAAAAGAATATGTCTTCTAGCAAAGATAAAGTTACACTAAAGGTAATAATTCTTTATATCTGTGAGCAAATAGACAGTTTAAGTGAACAAGAGTTAATGCAAATAGTTCTTGAAACTATGTATATGGACTACTTTACCTTCAGCAAACTTCTAGGCGAATTATTAGACGAAGACTTACTATCCGCAACCATAAGGAAAGAAGAAAGTCATAAGGCCAACCCGCCAAAACGCTTCTCCCTAACTAACAAAGGTGCAATTGTACTTGAAACACTTAATGATAATATCCCTCATGCAATGACCAAATACATTCAAGGGATAATTGCTCAAAAGAATTCAGACAAAAAGTCTAGCGAAAGCGTCGTTTCTACCTATGAAATTACAGCGAATGCATCATTCAAACTCAATCTTGAGCTAAAAGAGCAGAACGAAACTTACTTCAAACTGCAGTTTAACGCTCCTAATCAAGAAATGGCAAAAAAAATCAGTGATAACTGGAAAAAAAATGCGGGCAAAATCTACCCGCAAATTCTAAGTCTTATAAACGAACAAGATGATAAAGATGTTTAAATCTCCCAAATTACAAATTGTAAATTGTCTTGCCTTTTTTAGCTAATTCTTCAGAAAATCTATATAAGACAAATTTTCTCCCAATTACTTGGACTATATCTGCAGATGTACTCTTTGCCAAATCATTTGCCAATTCTTTAATTGGAGTTGTGTTAGTTTTTAGTACGGTTACTTTTACTAATTCTCTTGTTCTTAATAGATTATCTAACTCAGTAACTATATTCTCACTAACATCTTCTTTACCTATATGTAATAAGCTGTCCAAGCTATTAGCCTCTGCTCTTAAATAAGCTCTTTGATTACCATTTATTGACATTTTCTACCTCTATTTTTAATTTTATTATAATTATCGAATCGCTATAAACAAGCTTCACGTCTCAGCAGTCAACTACAACCAACCAATTAATCAACTAAATCGAATAGCAAATCTCCAAGTGCAATTGTATCGCCCTCTTCTGCCCCCAATTCATGTAGCTGGTCAATAACTCCTTGATCGCGCAATTGTTTCTGGAACCATTGTAAGGAATCTACACTGTCGAAATTAACCCTTCTCAATAAGTCATCTATCCAAGTACCCTCTACAACGTATATATCATCTTCTTTATAGACATCGTAGGTTAACTCTTCAAATTCGTAAACCTTAACTGGTTCTGGTTTTTCATACAAAATTGTCTCGGGTAATTTGACCAGCATGCCTGCTATTGCCTTGAGTAACTCATCTGTACCCCAGTTAATTGGAGCAGACATGGAGTGAACCTCATAACCATCAGCTTCTATCTTCTCTTTGAGGGCTAAAACATCTTCTTCGTCACAAAGATCAATTTTATTTAATGCCACTATTTGTGGTTTATCTGCTAAAACTTCACTAAACTCTCTAAGCTCTCTATTAATCATTTGGAAGTCCTCATAAGGATCTCTACCCTCTGAACCTGAGGCATCCAAAACATGTACTAACATTTTGGTACGTTCTATGTGACGTAAAAAGTCATGTCCTAGACCTGCACCTTGACTTGCGCCTTCAATCAATCCAGGGATATCTGCTACAGTGAAGCTAAAATCTCCCACTGTTGCAATGCCCAATTGTGGTTCAAGCGTAGTAAAGTGATAATTCGCAATTTTAGGTTGAGCTCTAGAAATAACTGATAAGTAGGTACTTTTGCCAACATTTGGCAGTCCTAAAAGCCCAACATCAGCTAAAATCTTCAACTCTAAACTTACATAGAATCCATCAACTATCTCTCCTGGTTTTGCAAATGTAGGAGTTTGTCTTGTAGAAGTTGCAAAGGCTGTATTTCCAACTCCACCTCGTCCACCTTTGGATAATAAGACTGTTTCACCGGCTTCAGTCAGGTCGGCAAGTAATTCCCCAGTTTCATAATTTCTAACAACAGTACCTATTGGAACTTCAATGGTTAAATCTTCGCCACTCTTACCGGCTTTTTTCTGTTTTCCACCATGTTCACCATTCTCGGCTAAGTATTTCTTTTTATCACGGAAGTTTTGGAGAGTAGTCATGCCACTTTTAGCTTTAATGTAGACTGATCCACCTCGTCCACCATTACCACCATCAGGACCACCCTTTGGTATATATTTACCACGATAAAAAGACACTGCTCCGTTACCACCATTTCCGGCTTTTACGAAAATTCTCGCTTGATCAACAAACATGTCTTACCTCCTCTCTCCTGATTAAAAAAGTCCGGTAATTCTACCGGACTTGTAAAATTCTTAATTACTGAATAGCCCTATTTAGAGCATCACTAAGTAAAACTAAAGTTCTTGTCTAATTAAGCTTCTTGGGCTACTGGATAAACACAAACTTTTTTACGATTTCTACCTAGTCTTTCAAAACTTACAACACCATCTACTAGAGCAAATAGAGTATCATCTTTACCTCTACCTACGTTTTCGCCTGGGTGAATTTTAGTTCCGCGTTGTCTGTATAGAATGTTTCCTGCTAAAACGAACTCGCCATCACCAGCTTTTGCGCCTAAACGTTTTGCTTCTGAATCACGACCGTTCTTAGTAGAACTCAAACCTTTTTTACTAGCTAATAATTGTAAATCTAATTTAAACATTTTCTTCCTCCCTATTTATATCTACAGGTTCTGATTGCACTTGTACATATTCTTGACCATAACTGTAAGATATTTGCTCGCAGCCGAGCTTGAAACTTTTGAAAAGCAAATCTGCTTCATTCCTTTTATCTTCTGGTATTCCTTTAACTTCACACCAGAGTCTTCCTGGTTCGAAAGAATATTCAAGTTCAAGTTTTAATAAATCTGTCAAACTTACGACTAAGGCTCCTGCTAAACTTGTTACACCGGCACAGACTTCGTCTGTTTCATTTGGCTCTGCATATTCTGCATGACCTTCTGCTAGGAAACCGCATAGTCCTTTTCGATCCTCATATAAATTAACTTTTATCATATTTTACCTCGTATTAATTCACATGAGACTTCTTCAACTTTAAGCTTAGATGCTTGTGATTCTTACGCTTGTGTATGCTTGACGATGACCTTGGGTTCTACGGTATCTCTTCTTAGGTTTGTATTTGAAAACTCTAATTTTTTTACCTCTACCGTGTTTTACGATTTCAGCTTTTACGCTAGCTGCTTTGCCTAATTTAATACCAGACTCATCTGCAACTGCCAAAGTCTCCAATTCAACTGTATCACCTACTTCACCTTCTAGTTTCTCTAGGTATACAACTTGACCTTCTTCTACACGGTATTGTTTACCGCCACTACGAATTACTGCGTACATATCTGTCCTCCCTTATTATTTTGGGGCTCGCTTCGACAGGTAATCTTCTAAAATTAAAGATATTTAGAACCTGGAAAATGCGGCACTGATAAAAGTTACCAAAAAGAACTCGATAAGTCAAGCACTTACGGTACTTTTTTGAAAATTATTTCATTTAAGACATTATACCACTCTTCCTATTATCATCGTAGGAACATATTTTCCTAAAACAAGCTTTCACAAAATATTTAACAACAATTTGCATCTAACTTCCTTATAATAATAGTCAAATATATACTCACTTCAAGCCTTAGAGTATGGATTAATCAGATAACAAGAGAAATCAAAAACATGAAGAACAAAAATCTTTTTTACAAACTAACTAAACATACACTTAAGCTAATTACCACTATATTTATCCTGCTTTTACTATTTGTTGCTGCAAATGTTTTCATAAACTTACATGTTATCTCAAGTACCCAAGAGCAAATTTATTCACCTAATAAGATAAGCGAAAATATTACAAACAAAATTTCCCCACAAGCCATAGTCGTCTATGGAGCTGGTATTTATGAAGATAAACCTAGCCCATTTTTGCAAGAACGTCTTGATACTGCTATTGAGCTATATAAAAAAGGTGTAGCACCAAAGATTATCATGTCAGGTGACCATACTGGTGATCATAACGAGCCTAAGGTCATGAAAAATTATGCCATTAGCCAAGGTGTACCAAGTGAGGATATTTTCATGGATCATCACGGTTACAATTCTTACGCTACTACTCTAAGAGCCAAAGAAGTTTTCCAAGTTAAGCAGGCGGTTTTTGTTACTCACGAATATCACTTGTACCGAACTTTATATATCGCTGATTCAATCGGAATAAAGGCAATTGGAGTACCTTGCGATTCTCACAAACATCCAAGTACAACTACACCTCTTTGGCAATTGCGTGAAATTTTCGGTCGCACTAAAGATTATCTTCTCTCAAAAATACAACCGAATTTACATATCAAGAGTCAGCCAATAGAGCTTAACTCAAATGGTGACATTACAAACGAAACTAATTAGCAGTAAGAACAAGTCTAGCAGTATGTTTTTGTGCAATTATTATCTCGTAGCAACTCAAGAAGTTTTCTTGGGTTTTCGATAATAATATCAGCACCATTTTCTGCTAAGACTTCTGCATTTCTATAACCCCACTCTGCACCAATCCCATATGCACCAGAGTTCACAGCGGTTTTAACATCTGTATCTGAATCACCAATCAAAATTGTATCTTCAGGAGCTATCTGTAATTCTTCTAGCGCTTCGTAATAATAGGAAGGGTCTGGTTTTAGCTGTTTCTCAGGATTGTCCCCTAAAACTTTCACGAAAATTCCTGGATAGAAATGCTGCACAATCTCTTTTGCTAAGATCTCATTCTTATTGGTAAGCACCATGAGTATTTTCCCTTGTGCTCTAAACTCCTCAATTAATTCACTAATTCCATCATATTCAACTGAGTAATCCCAAAGATGTTCTGCATAATAATCATTAAATATTCCTACTAATTTATTGAACTCCTCTTCACTTACAGAATCAGGCAAAGCTCTTTCAATCAGCTTTGGAATACCATTTCCAACAAATCTCCTCACCTCATCTAAAGATCTTGTAGGATATCCAGATACTTCTAAAGTATGGTTACATGCATAAGCTAAGTCGTCTATTGTGTTTAATAATGTACCGTCCAAATCAAAAGCTATCAATTTTGCATTTTTTATTGCTGTTCTAAGTTTTTCTACTTTTCTCATCCAAATTCTCCTAAACTAATGAGCATCTCGACTTTGAATTTTCAACAACTCTTATTCGAATAATCTTAATATAACAGAGATAATGTAATTTCTCGAATTATGTTTATGAAGTATAATTGTACTTGATAGAAATTCAAGGAGTAAATCTATGACCAATAATAATTTTATCAATGTGTCTGCAGTAGCTCCTAATTTAGCACTTGCAGATATCAAGAAAAACATTGAAACTCACAAAAAATTAATTAGCAAAGCAGCTGAAAGAGGAAATAATATATTAGTATTCCCTGAATTGAGTCTGACTGGAGCAACCGTAGGAGATCTGTTTCTACAAGGCAGTTTCTTAGACTCAGCTTATTCAGGTTTAATAGAGCTTGCTAAATTCTCCTCTAACTACAATGACTTATTGATTGTTGTTGGCTTACCTCTGCAAGTATCAGGTAGAATATACAATGTTGCAGCCTCACTTTTAAATGGTGAGGTATTAGGTTTTACTCCAAAATATAAACTAAACGATTATGATAGCTACCAGGAATCTCGCTACTTTGCTTCTTTTAATCTAGAGGCTGAAGAGATTTTTACCAATGATGGACATTTATTTAGCTACTCACCTTATTCCTTATGTGATAAAAATTCATCTAGATATGTGAACATAAGTATTGTTGTTGGCAGCGATATTGATTCTCCTGAAGTTTTAAGCAAAGTTGAAAGCTCTAAATCAGATATTATTATTAATCCAAACGCTGAAACAGAATTACTTTTCTCAGAAAAGACACGTACCGAAAAAATCACACAAAAGAGTGCGGATACCAAAACTGCTACTATCTCCGCCTATGCAGGTAAAGGAGAATCCTCTAGTAATTATATTTACCAAGGTGCTGGGATAATTTCTGAGCTAGGAGAAAATCTCGTTGAGCTTAAAGAAACTTTCAACAATGATGAGCCAGTGTTCGCTGAAACATTAATTAGCCTCAGTCCAATTAGATTATCTCAAAGAAGAATCAAAGCTAATTTAAGTTCAAATTATGCAACATATGCAGAACTAATTTTCACTGACCCTAAATTCAGCAGATTAGGAACTAAACGTTATCCATTTGTCAGAACGGACGATATTAGAAAATTAGATAAAAATAATAAGGATATAAAAGGTCTTTTCGATCGCTGTATAAATCTCCAGGCAGCTGGACTAGCAAGAAGAATTAAGCAAATTCATGCCAAAACCATGGTCATTGGCGTCTCTGGCGGTCTAGATTCTACTGTAGCTCTTCTCGTTTGTGATAGAGCAAGACAACTTCTAGGATTGAACAAAGATTCTATCATGGCAGTTACCATGCCGGGATTTGGTAGCAGTAAAGGTAGCAAGACCAATGCTGAACTTTTAGCAGAAGCACTAGATATAGATCTCAAAGAAATTTCTATAGTTCCTGCAACCACTCAACACCTGGAAGACATAGAACATGACATAAATACCCATGATCTAACTTATGAAAATGCCCAAGCACGTGAGCGCACCCAAATTTTAATGGATTTATCTAATAAGCATAATGGACTGGTCGTTGGTACTGGTGATCTAAGTGAAATGGCTCTGGGTTGGTGTACTTATAACGGAGACCAAATGAGCATGTACGCAGTTAACTCTTCCTTGCCTAAAACTACAATGCGTTACCTATTAAATATCGCTTATGATAAATACAAGGAGAGCAACCCACAACTTGCTAAAGTGCTTAATGATATAGTCACTGCACCGGTAAGTCCAGAATTACTACCACCTGACGCAGACGGCAATATTAGTCAAAAAACTGAAGAACAAATTGGATCCTACACGCTTCACGACTTCTTCTTGTACCACTACTGCTATCGTGGTAACTCTATCGCTGATACATATGCTTTGGCAAAAGCTAATTTTATCTGCACTAATTATGCCAATGGGAAAGAACAGATCTCTAGCACAGCAGCTACTGAAGAAACATTTACCGAAGCAGAAATAAAAGCTACTTTTAAAACATTTATTCGTAGACTTTACACTCAGCAATTCAAACGCAAAGCAGCTCCAGATGCAATTAAAATTACTGAGTTAGGCTTATCTGCAAGTGGAGATTTCCAAATTCCATCTGACCTAAATATTTCTATTTTCATGGATGAGGTAAATGATCTATAGAAAATAGGAGATAGAAGAAAAAAGATAGAATATAGAAAACATGAAATATTTTTTGACAACAAAAAACTCGAGTTCCCTATGACTCGAGTTTTTATTATTACATATCTTGATTCATTAACTCTTCAATCTCTGCATAGTAAATATTAGATTTTGCACCATAGATTACTTGAACTCCGCCATCTACTTCCAGTACTGCTACAGGTTTAGTTGACTCTAGCTTTGCTTTGTCCATACGAGAGTTATCATGTAACTGCACTCTTAGTCTAGTCGCACATGCCCGTATGCTTGCAATATTATCAGCTCCACCTAAACCTTCTAGAATGATTGCTGCAGTTTGCTCAATTGACTCTTCCGAATTATCGTTACCGATTGAGCTCTGAGCAGCCCCACTCTCTTCTACCTTAGATCCTGGTAAATCAATATCATTTCTGCTTAAGACAAACCTAAATACCAGATAGTATATAGCTGCCCAAATGAGTCCGAGAGGTATTATTCTAATCCAATTAGTTTGGGAATTACCTTGAAGAGGTCCAAAGATCAAGAAATCTATTACTCCACCTGAAAATGTATTTACAATTCTAATTCTCAGAAGATCTGTAAACATAAATGCTAAACCATCTAATATTGAGTGAACTAAATATAACTTCGGCAATTTTGTCATGAATGTATATTCAATAGGTTCGGTGATTCCATTACTAAATGAGGTAAGTGCTGCATCTTTATAGAACTTAACGTTAGCTTTTCTATTCTCCTTTGGTATAGAGTGATACATTGCCAAAGCTGCAGCAGGTAGACCAAACATCATAGTAGTAAAGCGTCCTGCAAAAAATCTCGTACCTTCAGTAAATAAACCGCTAAAATTTGGATCTGCTAATTGAGCGAAATAAATATTTTGTGCTCCGGCTATATTTAAGCCTGCTACTGTCTCAGTTCCACCGAGAGCACTGTACCAGAACAATGGATATATAGCGTGATGTACTCCTACGCCACCTGCCAATCTCAAGATGAAACCATAGATGAAGGTTCCAACGACACCTAATTTGTTGAACAAATCTCCAAGAACAGCTAGCCCCTGGTTAAAGAATGGCCAAACAAAATAAAAAAATACTCCCACTAATAAAGCACATAACGAGGAAATTATCGGAATAAACCTACTCCCTCCAAAGAAACTTAAATATTGCGGCAGCTGAACTTTTCTAAATTTATTGTGTAAGCATGCTACCAAAATTCCTAAGAAAATTGCACCTATTACACCTGGATTAATGTATTGTTTTGTTCCACTTATTTGTACAGCAACAGAAATAGTTCCTATAAAAACTGCATATGAGCTAATTCCTGCTACAGCTGCCGTACCTTGATCTCCATCAGCTAAGCCTGTAGCAACTCCAACTGTAAATAACAAGGGCAAAAATGAGATAATCATTTTACCTGCATTTAGCAACATAGCTAAAATTACTTGAATCCAATTTGCTTGTAAAAATGGCAAAGCTGATAGTGCTGGTTCGGTACTTAGAGCACTTCCTAATCCTAATAATAAACCGGCTATCGGCAAGACTGATATTGGCAAAACAAAAGCTTGACCTAATTTAGAAAATTTCTTTAGCATATCCACTCCCAATTTGTTTATTTTTTACTATTTATATTTAAGCTTAACTTGCTTTTAATCTCAAGTAAATATGCTTTATTTTAGCAAGTCTACAAATGAAATTTCTATCTTTTCACTCTTAAAATCCTGTCGAATAGAGGTGCTAACAATACGAATATTACTATTGTACACGCCGTTTCTACTAGAAAATCTTTACCATTAACTAGTATGGAGTTTACAACTGGAGACATTCCCTCTGGTGCATATTTACCCCAGAACCAGAAGCCAGCGATGAAATGGAAAACATAACGAGCCAATGATCCAATAAATGTTGCTACAGACCCATATAATAAAGTCTTAGCTCTTGCACCTTCAGTATAAAGAGTTTTCTGAACTGCTACTCTAAACAAGCCTGCTAAACCAACTGCACTAAAAGCTAATATGTACTCTACAATAACTTGAACTGCTCCTAGAACAGTAGCTTCACCTAATAATATTTGCAAAACTCCCCATAGAAGCCCACCAAGAATACCTGGTACCAGGCCTCTTCTTAAAGCAAGTATAATAACTGGTAACATTTTGAAACTTATTTTCAAGCCACCAATACTTGGGATAAAGTAATCTAATGCCATTGATAAGGCTGCAAACAAAGCAATTTCAACAATTGTTGTAATTCTAGTCTTTCGTTGTTCTACTAAGTCTTGTACCGAATTTGTATTTGAATTAATATCTCTATTTTTGTTCATAAAAAACTCCTTGCTATTATTATTTAAACAAGGAGGCAGTTTTAAGAACCCAAGAACATACTTTAGCTAAAAATACTTTAAATTACATAATTAACTAATTAATTCTTATTATAAACAATCTCGCCGCGAGCTTTATCTCGATCCGATATTGAGGGTATTTCTCAGCCTAAGCACCCCTTTGTTCAAATAAATTATTTATTCTAAAATACAATTTTGACAGCCTTTAGTCAAACTATAAATTGAAAAGCTCTGGTCAGATTTATTATTGTATGGATAAGCAGACTGCAAATCATTGAACATCATCATTGTATGGATCAATATGCACTGTAAGATTTATATTGTAAACTTGAGCAAATTTTTCTTTAACATTTTCAGAAATGAGATGTGCAGCCTCAATACTCAAATTTTTGTCTACTTCAATATGAACACTAGCAAATAAATTCTCTGGGCCATACTCATGAATCTCCCAATCATGCACACCCTTAACACCTTCTAACGACAACACAAAATCTGTATACTCATCTATTTCTGCATCACTTGAACTAATACCAATAATGGGACTAATCATATCTTTTACTAACTCTAGACCACTCCAGAGAATATAAATAGCAAGAACAACAGTTATATAACCGTCTAAATTTATTTTGGTATAAAAGCTAATTACCAATGCTACCAAAACTCCAAAACTTACCAAAGCATCATTGAAACTATCTTGTGCTGCCGCTACAAGCGTTTGAGAATTAATTTTTTTAGCACCTTTTTGATAAAAGTTCATCATCCACGCTTTTACGATTATACCTATGATCATAACAACAATTAATATTGGAGAAAGTTTAAAATCTCGAGGGTTAAAGATTTTGAGCACACCGTTCCTCAATATTTCTACACCAACGACAAAGATTAAAATTGAAATTAATAAACCTGAAAGATATTCATAACGACCATGGCCATATGGATGTTCCTTGTCTGCTGACTTTCCAGCAAGTTTAAAGCCGACTAGACTTATAATACTAGAAGAAAAATCCATTAAGTTATTAATAGCATCTGCAACAACAGAGTGAGAGTTGCTCAAGATACCAGCTACAAGTTTAATAAGAAACAAGAAAAAGTTTAAAAGCAAGCCTATTAAACTGATTTTCTTACCGCTTTCATTTCTAGATGTTGACTGCTTTGCTTCTGCTTGTACAAATTTTCCCATTAGCGTTCTCTCCTGATTCATAATTAAATTTTTATTAATAAGTGCATATATTATAGTCTATTCATTCGCATTTGTTAAGACCTTTTTGCGAATTCACTTATTTTTTTCAAGTCTATATATAAACTTTGGGAAAATTGTTTTTTTAAGTATATTTTAAGCCCATTAAAAATAAAAAGCCTGCAACCATCGAGGTTACAGGCTAATATGGTGTCCACGAGAGGAATCGAACCTCCGGCCTACGCTTTAGGAGAGCGTCGCTCTATCCTACTGAGCTACGTGGACATTTTTTACACATTCAAATTTAATAATCAAAAATCTCTCTTTGTTTTCTCATGCAATCTTTTCGCCATTTTCCCAAAAACCGAATAGTGACAAAATTTATATCTATATGCTAAGACCGCATTTACAATTGCTAATATTAACACAATTATACGCAAAATTCTCACTGCAGTTCCCAAATATCCTTGAATAGTCAGAGCATTAATAATGGCAACTTCACTACGACTACTATTCGCACTTGATAAGATAAAATCTCCAATTATAGCAAATATCAAAGTTACAACTGAATAAAGCATCATAATGAAACCTATTTGTGCAGCATGCAGTCGCAGAAATTCGGACGACTCTTCTTTGAAAAAGAAGAGAAAGGCTATTACCCAGGCCAAAACTCCTACGTAAGGAATAAACAAGAAGATAGAACTCAAGAAATACATAATAATAGTAGGATATTTCGCAGCAATAAAAGCGATACTAGATTTGTGCCTATTGAAACTCTCTATCTTCACCTATAACTCCTAACTAATTTTCTCCAGAATAAGATCAGCTAAATCATCTAAATTATGTTTTTTGCCTAATTCAAGATCTGTAATTTCCAATTTAATTTTCTCAAGGTTTGCAGCTGCTAGTTCAGCTTGTCTCTTAGCTAATTCTAGTTCTTCGGCTTCAGCTGCTTTAATCTCATTAATAAGTACTTCTCTTGCTTCTTTATCTCCTGCCAAGAATTCTTGCTCACCATAGAATTTCTTCTTATCTTCATCTGCTTCAAGCTCGGCTGCGATTAAACTTGCTTTTGCTTGAGCCAATGGATATCTAGCAGGAATATTCAGATCTGATTCGATAAATACTCGCGCTCTCAATTCATCAATATCAGTGAAATCTAAATCGTCACCAAGAATAGCCTCCGCTACAACAACCGGATACATATATGGACTTGTCAATGAAACATAAACAGTCTTACGCTTATTATTAGAATTTTTATCTAATCTACTATGAACCGCTAAACCTACTGCTGTATTCGGATCAAAAACATGATCATACTGATTATAAGCATTAATAATCCCCTGTCTCGTATGAGCATCATCCGCGTAACCATAATTAAGCAAATAGTTCATATTTGCTAACGTATTTTTGTCGAGATTAAATATACCATTATCGTTTAAATCTTTATACCACGCTGTAATCTTTTCTGCATCTCTCTGACTAAACTCATAAAGTAAGCGTTCTAGGTTCTCTGGGCAAAATACATTCAACATTGAGCTATTGGTATTTTGTACTTTTTTGTTAAAGTTATAACGACCTGTACGAATCAACTCGGTCAAAAAATTATTTTTATTTGCAGCAACAATTATATTTGCAAATTTTGTACCGCACGCCTTTGCATAAAGTGCAGCCAATACATTTGATAAATCAGAACTAGGAACTACAAGATCATAGATTTCGTTTGTAGCAAATTTTTCATTAGCTAAAACTTCTGCGTGCAAAATGCAGAAATACGCAATCTGAACCAGTAAAACTGGCCAAGAATAATCTCTAACAACTTGAACAGAATAGCCTTTAGCTTCAACCTCTGCTTGGAATTCTTTATTATATAAAAGCTCATCTATAGTAATTTCTAATTCGTCTAAGTTGTTATCAATAATTGTGCTACCCAGCAAGTCTAAATCACTATGATTCTTAAGTAAGTTTAATTTTTTATTATACTGGTTCTTTTGTTTTTTTCTTTTACTAGATATTTTCTTTTTATTTTTAGCACCTTCTTGCTCATTATTTGTTTCAGGATCAGCAGCTAAAATAAGATGTTCAATACGACTATCAGTGAAACCTTTGGCCCAGGCAAAAGCAGGTTCAGCTTGACTAGCCTTAACAAGTAAAAGCTTCTTGCCAACTCTATCTGCGTACCTATCATGAGCAAGTTTATATAGTGCTGGAACTAGCGCTGCGATTAAATCATGATAACTCGCACCAGGTCCATGCCATAACTCAAAACTGTAAGGATAATCTGAGTACTCATTAAGTTCATTAAATCTCAAATAACTTTCTTCAGATTGCGAATTTGAAAGTGCATTCTTGCAAGCTTTTTTGATTTCTTCTTGTGGAAGGCTAGTTATAAATTCAGAAAAAACATATGAAAACTTTTCGTAAAGAGGCATTTTAGCAAAATATTCCCAATCATTTTCTGTGAATTGTGGGAATGTTTCGGGCACAAAAATACCCTCATCTTTTGCAGTATCATTTAGGATTGCATCAATATCTGTATAAAATGTATTACTGTCTCTTGTACTTAAATAGCGCAAAATTAGTCCTCCTACTTATCTCAACAACTTTTTCTTTATTTTCCAAGCGCCTTAATATTTTCCAGTTCAACTTCACACGCTTGTTTAAAACTTTTAGCCGTATAGAAACTGCCCCAATTGACAATAACTAGCTTATTATTACTAATTTTTAATGAATCTATTTTCTCTCTAAATAGGTCAAAAGCTATTTTTACAGCTGTTTCAATGTTGTTACTATTATATATTATTGGTCGATTTTCTTCATCTGCGAAACTCTCATTAACTACTTCATTTGCTATGTTAAATAATTTGTCACTTTCCAAAGCTCTATCGTAACCCTCCAAAGTACTACATATTAGTGCACTTACTTTTGAGCTTTTAAAAATCTCACGCAAGCAATTATACTGATCCTTATCTCGCATAGAAGTAAATATATGAATTTCTTCATCATCTGTTTGCAAAAGTCTATCCAGACTACTTCTTAGTGCCCTAGCACCTTGTGGATTATGTGCACCATCAATCAAAATAATTGGATCGTCAGAAATTTTCTCTAAACGAGCTGGCCAGAAACATGTGGATACCCCGTAAGCAATTTCTGTATTCATCAAATCAGGGTCGAGTGTTTTGCAAGCTGATATTGCTAGTGCAGCATTCAAAGGCTCAAAGTCTGGAAGTAATTTTGTCTCAAGTTCTAAGTTAATATCTAATCTCTTGTCAATAAAGTTAAATTTCTGTCCTTCCAAGTTTCTTGAAATAATTTCAATATTATCCAAATCTAACTGAACTACAGGAATTCCGAAGCTTGCTGCCTTCTTTTCAAAAACATTCATAACTTTCAGAGCTTCATCCTTATCAGGAATTACTTCACTTTGATCATATATGCACAGAGCCTTAGTACCTTCTTTAAGCAAGTAAGATTTCTCTATCGCAATTTTTTCAAGCGTATCTCCCAATTTATCAACGTGATCTTTGCCAATGGCTGTAACAACCGCAACTTCTGGACTATCTATTACATTTGTAGCATCTAATCTTGCACCTATACCTGCTTCAATTATCCAAATATCGCAATCATTTTCTGCAAAATACAAAAAAGCAACTAATAGCAAAAAGTCAAAATAATTTGGATGTAGCTCTTCAGCAATCTCCATATTTTCTAGGACGTATCTAATACGATTTAAGTACTTACATAAATCCTCATCAGAAATCTCCCCAACTTTTGGATCTATCGACCAATCCCTATTATTATTTCTTCCATCTAAAATCCTCATTCTTTCACCAAATCTATAGACATCTGGCGATGAATATTGAGCCACTCTGTAACCAGCTGCTGCTAATATATAAGCAGAATAAGCTGCTACTGAACCTTTACCATTTGTACCAACAATATGTATCTTTTTGCAATTCTTATCAGGATTACCCAGCATTTCTAGAATATCTCTCAGCACTTTATGATTTGCCTTGCCACCATTAACCCTGCCCTCTCCGTAAAGATAAGCTTTTGCTTCCTCAATATTCATATCCTTATTTACTCCTAAATACCCAAAACTTAGACAAGACATAGTTGGCTAAAGTTACCAGAACGGCAGCTAATAACTTCGAAAAATCCCTATTCAAATTCAGTAAGTTTATAAAAACAAAAATTCCTAAATATTCAAAGATTAACGTGCTCAAAAGTCTTGAAACAAAAAATTCTCGTAATTCTTTCCAAAAATTGCTAGAACTCTTGAAAACATACTTACTATTGGTCAAGTATGCAAAAAGCACTGCTAAAACAAATGATACAGTCTGAGATATTAACCAGTTCCAATCTTTGTTTCCTATTGCCAAATACAATATTAATTTATCAATTATACTAAAACTCAGTAGGCTCACAACAGCTGTCATCAACCCAAAAAATATATAACTGCTTAATTCGTAGTTTAATAACTGTAGAATAATGTTGCCTATTAAAAGTCCTATAAGCAATAAAGATTCAGTGACATAAATGTTGAATAAATTCAGCTGAAAATAGGAAAAATAAATAAATACAGCGCTAGCTAAGATGCTTATCACTAGTGAGAAAATTAATCTTCTAAAATTCTCATATTCCCAAGCTTTAACTAGTATTTTTGACCTCTCTGAATCAGATTTAGGATCAGATTTCAAATCCGTCAAACTGTTCAATAATTTGCCAATCAAAATAACATACCATAGAGTAAAAGCAAAAAAAGAGAGACACCAGGCTAAACTGACCTTAATATCATTGCCTAATTCTAATAATCCTATGACAACATTACTTACAAAAAATGTAATAACTTGCAAAACTAAGGCTGGGCAAAGTTCTTTTGTCAAATACGAACTAAGTCTGACTCTGGATTTTTGCTCAAACATTCCCATAGAATTTTTGTATTCTTGATGTTCAGCCAATAAGCTCTTTTGATGTTCAATCCCAATTCTTTTCTCCATACTTCTCCAAAACTTAATTATTATGCTATCGCTTCAACTATGATAACTGTTTCAAAAATTTTTACTGAGGTAAAGTCGTCTCAGGCATTTCCAAGTAAACTGGAATTGAGAACTTCAATGTTCCCCAAGAATCAGAACTATCTCTCCAAGCAGAATACAACCTATCTGCCTCATTGACTGCTGCAAACAATGCTTGCATATATTGATGTGAATACGATCCAGTAACTAAGTCAAATTTCTGTAAGTAAGGCGTACTTTGTCCCACATGTATATAGTCATGCGCAATGAAAAAAGCTCCGCCTCGAATAGCCTTCTCTGGACTAGTCCACGGCAATTGTAATGACTTATATCTAGAATTACCCTCTTGTTCAAACTCACCAGCAGCATAACGTGCAGCATTAACCAAAGCACCCAAAGGCTTAGAAATATCTGGATATGCACCGATATTCAAGAAATTATAATACCTTTCTTTCGGTTCAGGATATCCAATTCCACCATTTTTTAAATCAGCTAAAATCTCTTGTTGCTTATCTGAAATTTTTCCATTCTCCTGAAGTTCTTCCAAAATTTCAAGTTGTTCTTTCCTTGATAAGAATCCCGGACTAGCTTTACCTTCAATTATAGGGTCTTGTTCTGGGTGGATTAGGCCTTTGGCAATAATTGACACAGTATCGCCAATTCTAATCTCATTAGATATTCTACTTGCCAACGCTTCTGGCAAAATTTTCTCAGCTTTCGCAGCTTCCAGAACAGTTTCACTGTATTGCAGCAAAAATTCATTACCTGCAAAAATTGACTTAATTCCTCGAGAATCTTTATCTCCAGCATAGCTATAATCCAGGAATTGCCAGATACCTTGATAAGTTAGGAAATTTCTAGGGTCCATATAGTATGCTATTGCTTCACTATTTGCTGGATACCAATTTGTACCATCATACAGATTGTCATTTTTCTTCATCCAAGCAAAACGTTGGAAATACTCACTACCTTCTTCAAATTGAATTAGATTTTTGTTCTCAGGATTACTTTGCTCTTCAACTGCATGAGCAAAACTTAAATTTGTATAAAAAGGCTCAAACTTCCACTCAGGTTCAAGTAGGTGCAAATACGATAACGGTAACCTATACGATTCTGGAAAAAGCTCTAGAACAGCTTTAAATTGTTCATCATAAATGAAAGGATCTGTATCAGTATAAATTGCTCTTAGTTTATCGGCCTGAGCATTGGTTATTACCTGCTGATTAGTATCAGTTTTTACCAAATATCCATTTTCGCCCAAATATTTAATCTTATACCACTTATTACCGTACATGCTGGCTTCGCCTTTTACCGTATCAACTATCCAGTAAATCTCTTTGCTATCACTTTGTCCTAATATTTCAGCATCTAACTTAGGTGCTTTCCTAATGTTAAAACTTTGCAAAGTCAAAAGATTACCTTCATAATGCTCATGTTTCCACATTTTTATTGCAAGCACAGTAGCTATTATCAGCACAATTAATGTAATGATAAGTATTAAAAAGTTAGTTCTTCTATCTCTTGCTCTAGCTTCTATTTTATTAATATGGTTTCGCATCTAAATATCACTATCCTTCAATTGATCTAGAGATAAATTAAAAGCTGGTACAAAATTTTTCATAAAAATATTTACTTCTGGGAAGTCTTCGTAAAAAGCTTCTATGCTATTTAGAGTCGATATTAAAGCCTCTCTAAACTCATTATTCCCCTGATTTACCTCATAGATACACTTAATATAGGCAGATAACTTATCTGCTGCTTTTATAAGACCAGCTTCTACATATTCTAGACTACCTCTCTCTGTATCTACAAGAGCTTTTTCAATTAATAGCTCTGAATAATTATCTCTTAAATTTTCAGGAAGAAAGTCCAAAAGCGTTTCAACTGCCAAAGCTTCATAACTTTTGTAAGCCTTTCTTAGCTCTGGATTATGGTATTTAACAGGTGTCGGTAAATCTCCAGTAATTACCTCCGATACATCGTGAAAAAGAGCCTTAGCCATGATCTTATTAGGATCTACTTGTATGTCTAACTCTGGAAACTCTATGCTTCTAATATTAGCTAATGCATGAGCAAAAATTGCTGTCTGAAAACTATGCTCTGCCACATTTTCGCTCTCATTATTTCGCATAAGCGCCCAACGTTGAATGTAACGCACTCTATCAACCACAGCAAAAAACTTTTGATCCTTCTTTATTTCTTCATTATTTTGTGCATCTGCTTTAAACAAACACTTTTTATCACATTCATTCATATTAACAGTCTTTTCCTCTAATCAATAAATTATAATATCCTAAACTTTCGCCAAATTAGCTGAATTAGCTAGCAATTTCTTCTCACCTTTGGCTCCGAAATCAATACTTAAGATAGCATCGCCTGCAACCGGCTCTACTGCTAAAACTTCACCCACACCAAATTTAGCATGCTTAACTTTCATGCCTTTCTTAATGTCATTTGCTTGAAGATTACCCGCTTTTTTAACTTCCAGTTGAATATTGTCCTGCTTATCAGTATCTTTCTTGGAACCAACGAAACCTTCTTCCTTACCATACATGCTAAATTTAGAACGACTTCCATAACCACCACTTGTATTATGTCTTTCGCCTATAGCATAATTAACTCTATTAAAGTCAGAAGTATCTCTATACGAACTATATCGCTCTTCTTGCATAGCTTGAGAGTAACCTAAATCTGTAATATTCTCATCAGGAAGCTCGGATAAAAATCTAGATGGCGCATAACTCTCCGTCCTACCAAATATCAATCTCGAATTAGAAGCACTTAGATATAACTTACGTTCTGCCCTAGTTATAGCAACATAAGCCAAACGACGCTCTTCCTCTAGACTAGCTGCTTCTGCCATAGATCTATACCCTGGGAAAATTCCTTCTTCCATGCCGACAACAAATACAGTATCAAATTCCAAACCTTTGGCGCTGTGGATTGTCATGAGAGTTACTTTGTTATCATCTTCCTCGGCATCACTATCCATATCTGTATAAAGGCTAGATTGCTCTAGGAAACGAATCAGGCTTTCTAGTAAAGTTTCTTCCAATGCAGAATGGTCAGTAGTATCTTCTTTAACAGCAGCTGTTTCAGCATTATTATTTGTCGCTGCAAAAGGATCTCCAGAGTTAGGATCGTAACCTTCAAGTCCTGCTAACTCTTCATCAGTGAAGTCCCACTGCATACCTTCATCACTTAAATTCTGGAAGTTAACAGCTTCAGACAAGAGTTCTTTCATATTCTCAATGCGGTTATATGCTTCTTCTCTATTTTTATCTTTCTTAGCTAAAATATCTTCAATCAATCCAGACTCATTCTCAACATACTCAATAAATTCAGCTAATGACCAATCTTCGTTAAGCAAACGATGTTGCATCTTTGCTATAAGTTGGATGAAATCTTTCACATTATTTGTAGCTCTAGACAACTCTGGAAATTCATCTATTTTCAAAGCAATTTCCATCATAGAGACTCCATATTGATTCGCTAATGCAGCAATTCTGTCGAGGCTTGTATCGCCAACGCCTCGTTTAGGGTTAGAAATAGCTCTTACAAAAGCCATATCATCTCTAGGGCTCGTTAGCAAACGCAAGTATGACATTACATCTTTAATCTCTTTACGATCGAAGAATCTCAGTCCACCATAAATCTTGAATGGAATACCCATCTGATTGAAGCTAAACTCCAAGTTTCTAGATAAAGCGTTAATCCTATACAAAATCGCTATATCTTTATAAGATCCATCTCCACCAGCTACTTTACGCTTAATTTCCTCAGCAATAAACATCGCCTCGGCTCGCTCATTTGGTGCAAAAATTCTGACAACCTTCTCACCTGCATTTGTACTAGTCCAGAGCTTCTTGCTCTTACGCCCTGTGTTATTGCCAATGACAGCATTAGCAGAGTCTAAAATATTCGCAGTAGATCTATAGTTTTGCTCTAGTTTAATAACCTTACAATCTTTAAAATCTTTCTCAAAATCCAAAATATTTTGTACATTAGCACCACGGAAAGAATATATGGACTGATCGTCATCCCCAACAACACAGAGATTCTTATGTTTACTTGAGAGTAATTTAACTATCTCATACTGAGCACCATTGGTATCTTGGTACTCATCAACCATAATGTATTGAAACCTATCTTGATAAATCTCAAGCACATCCTTATGCTCTTTAAACAATTTAACTGGATAATAAAGCAAGTCATCAAAGTCCATTAAATTATTAGCTTTTAGTCTCTCCTGATACAAAGAGTACACCCTTGCAACTTGCTCTTGCCAGAATTGTCCGTTATTTAATTTCGCATAGGCTTCCGGACTCAAAAGTTTGTTCTTGGCCTTTGAAATTGTTGTCATAACTGTTCTGCTATCAAATGTTTTATCGTCTAAGTTTAAATCTTTGATACAAGAAGTAATCATAGACTTCTGGTCAGTAGAGTCAGCAATGGCAAAATTATTAGTAAATCCCAAATGCTCAGCGAATCTACGCAAGACTCTAGCCATCATGGAGTGGAAAGTTCCAATCCACATGCCACGACTTGTATTATCTCCCAGCAATTTTTCTACACGTGTTTTCATCTCACGTGCAGCTTTGTTGGTAAAAGTAATAGCCAAAATATTTCTAGGAGCTACTGATCTAGCTTCAACTAAATAAGCAATTCTATGTGTAATCACTCGAGTCTTACCAGATCCTGCACCAGCCAATATTAACAGTGGTCCTTTGTCATGCAGAACCGCTTCCTTCTGTTCTTTATTCAGACCCTTAAGCAAATCTTGTCCCCAAAAATCAGGATTGAGCAAGTCTTCACTGTCAAAATCAGTTTGGGCAAATTCCTCACCATAGAAATCATCATTAGAAAAAACGTCTTTACTTAAATCCACAAAATCTCTCCCTCAATTAGTCCATATATAATACAACAAATACGATTCTTCTTTTGAATATTTTAAGGGTTTTTGAGTTTTTGTAAAATTAACAAATAGCAACAAAATATAATTAGATTGTATCTTCTACGATTTTCTCGCTAAAAAAACAGAACCCGTTAACAACGGGTTCTGCAAAAGGAGAAAAACGAAATGCCTAAGTAATTAATAAATTTCTAATAAATTGGTTCAATCACTCCATAGCTGTCGCCTTTACGTTTGTATATAACATTAACTTGTCCAGTTTCATCTGATATATATACAAAGAATGAGTGATTTAAAAGATCCATTTGCATTGCTGCCTCTTCATCAGACATTGCTTGAATCTCAAATGATTTGTAACGGAAGTCGTAATTAACTTCATTATCATCTTCGTCAGCACTTGCATCGTCTATCAACTCTTCTTGAACGAATCTCTTCATACTTTCGTATTTATCGTTCATATTTGACATCAGAGTCTTGTGTTTACGAATTTGTCCTTGCAACACATCTATAGCTGAGTCCAAAGCTGTGAAAATATCACTCTCACTTCTTTCTGCTCTATAAATTTTCTTGTCTACATGAAGTGTTATCTCTACTCTCTTCAAGTCAGGACCATCTGTAGTACATTTAACTTCACATAAGGCGCTATCATCAAAATATCTGTCAAACTTAGAAAGTTTGTCTTCTATTCTATTTCTAAGCTCTTGACCAACTTTCATATCTACACTTTGTATATCAATTCTCATGTTTGCACCTCCATTTGAATTATTATATTTATATTTTAATCATTTTAACAATAAAAAGCAAGCTTAATTTATATTTTTAGGTTATTTTGCACACTTATGCAGTTTTTATCTATTAAGACACGAAGTTACTATACTTTAACTCTGCGAACACATCTTCAATGATAGAGGCTTTTTTCAACTAAAAAAGGAGCTATACAGAATTTTCTATATAACTCCTTATATTTTTTCAAAAGATTTAATCAAAATTGATTAGTCTTCTTTTCTTTTTCTGATTAACCAAGCTGCACCTGCAACGAAAACTAATCCTATTACAGGATAAGCACTCACAACTACACCTGTCTTACTAATATTGTTTTGTTTTGCATCATTAGCTTTTGAAGTGTTATCCTTTGAGCTTGCAGTTGGATTCTTACCCTTGTTATTATCTGGATCTTTTGTTCCTGGTTTTTCAGGATTTTTTGTTCCCGGTTTCTCAGGATTTTCAGTTCCTGGCTTCTCAGGATTTTTTGTTCCTGGTTTCTCAGGATTTTCTGTTCCTGGTTTCTCAGGATTTTCTGTTCCT
>CAMYAM010000002.1 GCA_947253875.1 uncultured Fastidiosipila sp.
GATGTCATGATTATTATAGTGTTACGGAAGTCTACTGTTCTACCCTGTCCATCTGTCAATCTACCGTCCTCTAGAACTTGTAGAAGGATGTTTAGAACATCTGGGTGAGCTTTCTCAATCTCATCAAATAGAACTACACTATATGGACGTCTTCTAACAGCTTCGGTTAATTGTCCACTTTCTTCGTAACCTACATATCCTGGAGGAGATCCGATGAATTTATTCACGTCGAACTTCTCCATGTATTCCGACATATCGAATCTTACCATAGCCTTCTCTTCACCAAACATCTCGATAGCGAGGGCCTTGGCTAATTCTGTCTTACCTACACCAGTTGTACCCAAGAAGATAAAGGATCCTGTTGGTCTTGAAGGATCTTTGAGTCCTAAACGACCTCGTTTGATAGCTCTAGAAACACTCTCAACTGCTTCTTTCTGACCGATTACTCGTTTCTCAAGATCTTGTTCTAGATTTTTCAATCTTTCTTGGTCAGATTCATTGATCTTGCTAACTGGTATACCTGTCCAATCAGATACTACTTCAGCAATATCCTCTTCGGTCAAAATATTGTGCTCAGTATCAACAGATTTTTTCCATTTAGCACGCATTGCATTGAGCTCTTCTTCTAACTTCAATTCTTCGCTACGAAGTTTAGCTGCATTCTCATAATCTTCTAATTTTGCAGCTTCTTCTTTTTGAGCCTCAATCTCTTGTAAGCGTTGTTCGATATCTTTAACCTCTGTAGGTTCTACAAAGTTATTTAAACGTATCTTGGAGCTACCCTCATCGATTAGGTCAATTGCTTTGTCCGGCAAAAATCTATCTGTTATATATCTGGTAGAAAGATCTATAGAAGCTTTGATCGCTTCATCGGTAATTTTTACACCGTGGTGAGCTTCGTATTTATCCTTAATACCTTCTAGAATTTGGTATGTTTCCTCAGGACTTGGCTCATCGACTGTAACAGCTTGGAACCTACGCTCTAGAGCTTTATCCTTCTCTATAACTTTTCTATACTCATCAATAGTTGTTGCACCAATAATTTGCAATTCGCCACGAGCGAGCATTGGTTTCATAATATTAGATGCGTCCAAAGTACCTTCGCCAGCACCAGCACCTACAATAGTGTGGAGCTCGTCGATGAAAAGAATAATATTTCCAGCGGCTGTAGCTTCTTTGATTACATTCTCAAAACGCTCTTCGAATTCACCTCTATATTTAGCACCTGCCAAAAGACTAGTAATATCTATGGAGATAATTCTCTTATCCTTGAGGGCTTCAGGCATGTCTCCTGCCACAATCATGTTAGCTAAACCTTCAGCTATAGCTGTCTTACCAACACCAGCCTCACCTATAAGGACTGGGTTGTTCTTGTTACGTCTTACCAATATTTGCATAACTCTGTTGATCTCTTCGTCACGTCCAATAATAGGATCTATCCTGCCTTCTCTGGAAGCTTGTGTTAGATCATAACCATATTGGTCTAGAGTTGGGGTATCAGATTGTTCTTGAGAGTTAGAGTTAGAGTCCTGTCTATTGCCTAAACCTGCTCTAGGATTATTTGTAAAACTCTGTCTACGAATATTACCATCTGCATCTTGAGTTATGGTTGTACTGGTGAAGCTATCTGCATAAAGGCTAATGTAAAGCATTCTAGGATCTACTCCCATACTAGTTAACATTCTATATCCAACGCTCTCTGCCTCTCTTAAAATCGCACCCATGAGGTGTTCTGGCTCGACAGATTTAGAGTTGTTTCTATTAGCTTCATTTACTGCCAGCTCTATGACTCTCTTGGTTCTTGGGGTCATCATTTGAATTGCAGCTTCTACGTCTTCAGGATTAGTAATTTCGATATTTTTTGCTTCTTTACCATTGACTCTATTTAGAGCTTCTGCAAAATTCTCTGCAGTAATTCCTTGAGCATTCAAAGCGTTTTGGGCTCTGCCCTCTCCTTCTGCAAGAATACCTGCAATTATATGTTCTGTGCTTATATAATCTTGTGAGTATGTCAAAGCTGTTTCATAAGCTTTAGATAATACTTTTGCTGTTCTATCTGTATATCTTAGTATCATAAGCGTTCCTCCTTTTTTGTTTGTGGTTTATTTGGCTTATTGATTTTTGGCTTAAGTTCTTCGCAAATTTAATTAATCAAATCTAATTCTAATTAATTTAAACTCATAACAACTTGAACTCATGCCCATTAGTCTTCAAGATTCACCAACAGCTCCACTAGCATGTTCTTTAGTATTTTCATTCGTATTGTATCCCTTAAAATTCCATCCACTTGATCAAGACTACTATCTGATATAGCAGCCATGAATAGCCTTGCAGTATCTGCATCCATAACATCATAGTCATAGAAATTTCGAATAAATATATCCGCTTGTTTCTGGGTTAAAGTCTCGCCCAAAGAGTTAACAGCATGCATTATATATCCTGCTTGATTATGGTTGGTATCTATCTTGTAAATCCTTATAGAACCTCCGCCACCTCTTCTACTTTCAACTCTATACCCATTGCTACTAGTAAATCTTGTAGATAAAACGTAAGTTACTTGAGAAGGGACGCAATTTGCACGTTTTGCTAATTCTCCACGAGTTATTTCTGCAAATCCATTATTTGAATTAATTAAGTCCTTAATCATCGCTTCAACTATGTCACTTATCTTTGCCATCTCTTCCTCCTTGTATCAGTTTCAGTTTATCTGTTTCTTTATATGACTATTATAGTTCATTTAATGGAGTCTTGTTTGTATCTTTTTGACTTTGTCTGACATTCATTATACAAGCTTTAAAATTGTTGTCAAGTACTTTTTTGACTTTCTTTGACATTTATTTTTATATATTTTTTTAATACAAGAAAAGCAGCTCTAGCGCTGCTTTTCACCCAAAAAATAATCTTAATTCAAGCTATGAACCATCCAATCAATCTTTACATCTGCTTTGACATGGAAAGGAAAATTAGACTCACGTTCCTGTTTGTTTCTGAAGCACATTAAATTTATCAAAACTGCCCCATGTTCCAGGCACACAGTACTGTTATTTAAGTGCATACCGCGTTTTGCCGGCTTCCAATTTTTTGTAAATTTAAGTTTAGTCTTGCAAGCAGGACATTGCCAATCTGTATTTTTTGCAATTTTTATTAGTTCTGAAGACTTACTAATATCATCAAAAATTAATTTATCCTTATAGTTTAAATTAATGTCATATGAATACTTATATAACTCAGCAAAAAGTTCCTTAGGATTGGAACTTATTTTATCTTCTTTTTGTAAATGTCTAATTGTTCTTTGGAAAATAATTGCTGTATACCAAGCATCATTAAGTGCCTTGTGCAATTCCTTTTCTGGTTCTATTTTTAAAAATTCAAGAGCTGTAGCTACGCTATTTTGAGTGTTTCTATCCTCTTTAGCTAAACTGAAAAATCTTTGTGCATCGAAAAAACGCATCCCTAGTGGCCATTGCAGATTATAAGTTGCTAAATTGGAAATCCACGGTCTAACATCATTATTACTCCAAGTACAAAAAAGGATATCATCACCGTATTGTTTACACCATTCCGTGAAATGCAAAAAGGCCTCAGGGAAATTGAGACCTGTTTTAAGGCTGGCATCATCTCTTTGAGTAACCTTTGCAACATGCTTATGTAGTTCATCAAAGAAATTAGCTTTAACATTGGTAGCAAAACTATCCAAAATATTTAATTGTTCATCTAAACGCCAAGCCCCTATTTCAATAATTTCTTCATTAGGAATCATGGTATTTTTTGATTTATTCTTCTTGTATGGATTAGCAATATTCCACTCTAAGTCAAAAACTATATACATAACACTATGTTCTAATATTCTAAGATAAATCTTCTATAGCTTAGTTACCATTATCTATTATCTATATTTATGAAGTAGTTAATTCTTTAAATACAATTATCCTCAAATTAGTGAATGTATGAATAATATCCTGTTGCACTTGCAGATATAACTCTCTTATTGTATACAAAAGGTGAATAATTCCAACCACCTTCAGAGATTAGTATACTTCCATCTTCATAAACAGCTTCAACAAAAGCTACATGCATATTACCCATATAAATAGCAGCTCCTACTGCAGGAGTATTATTAACTACAAGACCTGCGGCTGCAGCTCTATATGGCCACGAATCGGCGGCACCTAGATTTGTTGGTAACGGACGACCGATTGCATATCTCGCATTATATACATACCAGGTACACCAACCGGCACCATAGAATCCCGATCCTGGCTGAGCAACACTACCAACATATCCAGAAAGATTTAGATTGCCTGGAGCATAGTAATTATTAGTTGGTGCTTCAGTTGCTTGAGGAGTTGGTGCTGGTGTTGTTGTAGTCGTAGTCGGCGCCTGTGTAGTAGTTGTTGTTGTAGGTGTCTTTGTTGTAGTTGTTGTTGGCGCCTTTGTTGTTGTGGTTGTTCGTGCCTTGGTTGTTGCACTTGTTGTAGGTGCTTTTGTTGTGGTTGCTTGCACCTTTGTTGTAAGTTGAACATTATTCTTTGTACTTGCAACAGAAGATTTAACTACAGTTGTTGATTCTACAACTGCTCTAACTTCATTACTAATGATATTGTCTGTATTATCTACATCATCTGCATTTCTATCAAGAAGGCTTGCAGAATTAATATCTGCTATGTGCTTATCAGCAAGCTTAGCTTCTTTTAGTTTAATGTTAGATTTCTTTTTAGCCAAATCTGAATTTAATCCACCACGATTTATGCCATTGTCTGTAAGACTATCAATATCAGCTAAAAGGTTAATAGCTTCTTTTGTAACTTTCTCAGTAACATTTAATTCTGGAACTTCTTGAGTTTCTGCATCTACTTTACGTCCTGAATTTACTAAAATTGAACTTGATACTACCACTACTAAAGCAATAGCTGGAACAATTTTTAATACTGATTTAAGAGTGATTTTATTTTCTAGATTAAATTTATCTTTTAACATAATTTAGGTTTTGAATCAGACACGTCAAGGTTTATAAACCTCTAAGCCGTATAACTAAATGTCCTTTTTCAAACTCTCCTTTTTCATCTGAATTAATGTGTCACTTAAGTTTCACACTTCATAATGTCCAATAAAAGATATTAAAACATAATAGTAATAATAACCTTATGTAATTTTTTTGTCAAAACTTTGTAATAATGTTTACAATTTTTTCTAATTTTCGCAGAAGTACGGGCTTTTCGTTAATTATACTCTTTTTCTAAAATGTAAAAAAGCAACCTTGTTCTGAATTATTAGAATTAAAATTATCTTTATAATTCATATTTCCAAGATTGCTTTTCTTATAAGTAAATTAAAAATTCACTAGTTAATTACTTTTTCTGAATCTGTGTCTTCTAACTCTTCAGCATCATGTAAGACATTTTCGAGAATTTCTTTGTTCTCTTCAATTACAGAAACTGGAGTTAAGTTTCTATAATATGCCAAACCTGTACCTGCTGGGATTAAAGTACCAATTATGACATTTTCTTTTAGTCCAATTAGTTCGTCACGTTTACCTTTTACTGCCACATCTGTTAGAACTCTTGTTGTTTCCTGGAATGATGCAGCTGATAGCCATGATTCTGTAGCTAAGGATGCCTTGGTAATACCTAATAGGAGTCTTTCGCCTTCTGCGATCTCGCCACCTTCATTGTTTACACGAGCATTTTCTTCTCTGAACTTGAAGATATCTACAACACCACCTGTTGGTAGATCTGTATCTCCTGCTTCACTTACTCTTACTTTACGCATCATTTGACGACAAATAATTTCAACGTGCTTATCATTAATATCAATACCGTTGTTGTTATAGACTTTAATAACTTCTGAAGTAATGTAACGTGCAACGCCTGCAACTCCACTAACATTCATGATATCGTGTGGATTGATTGAACCTTCTGTGATTAGGTCACCGGCTTCAATTGAATCGCCTTCTTCTATTAGTAATGTTGATCCATAAGGAACATTGTATTTCTTAACTTTGCCCTCTGCATCTGTTACTTCAACTTCAGTCTTACGTTTACTTGAGTCTTTAATGCTTACGATACCAGCTGTTTGGCTCATAATTGCTTGACCTTTTGGTTTTCTTGCTTCGAATAGCTCTTCAACACGAGGCAAACCTTGAGTGATATCTTCACCAGATAAAGCAATACCACCAGTATGGAAAGTACGCATTGTTAGCTGTGTACCTGGCTCACCGATTGATTGTGCTGCCATAATACCTACGGATTCACCAATTTCTGCCTTAGAACCTGTAGCTAAGTTTGTACCATAACATTTAGCACATACACCGTGTTTTGCTTCACATGTCAAGACTGATCTGATCTTAACTGCTTCAATTTCAGTTAGTTCTACTTTCTCAGCTTTCTTATTGGTAATTAGTTTATTTGCGTTGCAAATTACTTCTCCTGTTTCAGGATCAATAATATCTTCTGCTGCATATCTACCAACAATTCTATCTGCTAAAGTGCTAATTACTCTCTTAGAAGCTCCTGAACCTGAAGTCAAGGCTGTCATTGTGACTGAATCTTCACTACCACAGTCAACTTGAGTAATAATGATATCTTGAGCAACGTCAACCAAACGTCTTGTTAGGTAACCGGAGTCAGCTGTCTTTAATGCTGTATCTGATAGAGCTTTACGTGCACCGTGTGATGAAATAAAGAACTCTAAGATGTTCATACCTTCACGTAGGTTAGACTTGATAGGAATTTCAATTGTCTTACCTGAAGTATCACTAACGTTACCACGCATACCTGCTAACTGCTTGATCTGTGACATAGAACCACGAGCACCAGATTGACTCATCATTGCGATTGAGTTGTATCTGTCCATGTTTACTTTCAAAGCTTCTGTAATGTCATCAGTTGTCTTGGTCCATACTTGAATTGTAGCTTGTGAACGTCCATCTTCGTTTAACAAACCTCTTTGGTGTTGCTTATTGATGAATTCAACTTTTTCTTCAGCTTTCTTAAGGTATTCTTGTTTGACTCCAGGAACTTCCATATCGAAAACGCTAATAGAAATACCTGATTTTGTTGCAAAGTGGTAACCCAATTTCTTGATGTCATCCAAAATACTTGCTGTCTTTGTCAAACCATTGTAACGGATTAAGCGTTCAATAATATTTCCTAGTTTTGTTTTATCTACTACCTCATCGACTTCTAGATCAAACTCATGCTCAGGTACTGTTCTATCAACATAACCTAAGTTTTGTGGAATTATTTTATTAAATAAGAATCTTCCGTAAGTTGATGTAACTCTGTGGTAAATATTCTTACCAAACTTCTTACCACCATCAAAACGCACAGTAATTGTTGAGTGTAATTCTAGGTCACCTTTGTCATAAGCCATTTCTGCTTCATCCAAAGATGTAAATACTTTGCCATCGCCCTTGCAGTTTTCTTGGTCTAATGTTAAGTAGTACAAACCTAGAACCATATCTTGTGTAGGAACAGTAACTGGTTTACCGTCTTGTGGTTTCAAAAGGTTGGTTGAATGTAGCATTAAGAATCTACATTCTGCTTTAGCTTCTGCGGATAAAGGTACGTGAACAGCCATTTGGTCACCATCAAAGTCAGCGTTGAAAGCTGTACATGCTAGTGGGTGTAGTTTAATAGCTTTACCCTGAACTAATACTGGCTCAAATGCTTGAATACCTAGTCTGTGAAGTGTTGGGGCACGGTTCAACATAACTGGGTGATCTTGAATAACTTCAGCCAAAATATCCCAAACTACGTCATCACCACGTTCTACTAAAGTCTTAGCTGTCTTAATATTATGTGCGTAGCCCTCCTCCATTAATCTACTCATAACAAATGGTTTGAACAATTCAATTGCCATCTCAGTAGGTAGACCACATTGGTGCATCTTAAGTTCAGGACCGATAACAATAACTGAACGTCCGGAGTAGTCAACACGTTTACCTAGTAAGTTTTGACGGAAACGACCTTGCTTACCTTTTAGTAATTCAGAAAGGGATTTCAAAGCTCTGTTACCTGCTCCAGCAACTGCTCTACCACGGCGACCATTATCAATTAATGAGTCAACTGCTTCTTGTAGCATACGTTTCTCATTACGGATAATGATTTCTGGTGCACCTAATTGTAGAAGTTTATTTAAACGGTTATTTCTGTTAATAACTCTTCTATATAGATCGTTTAAGTCTGATGTTGCAAAACGACCACCATCCAATTGAACCATTGGTCTTAACTCTGGTGGTAAAACTGGAAGAACATCTAATACCATATGCTCAGGTTTATTTTCAGAACGGCTAAAGGCCTCCATTACTTCTAAGCGTTTTACTAAACGTACTCTTTTCTGACCTTTGCTTTCTTTAATTTCACTACGTAACTCTTCGGTTTCTTTGACCACATCAATTTGTGCCAAAAGTTCTTGAATTGATTCTGCACCCATACCAGCGCGGAAAGAATCACGACCAAACTTACGTACCGTTTCTTGATAATCAGCTTCTGAAATAATTTGTTTTTCTTTTAATCCAGTCTTACCTGGGTCTAAAACAATATAGTTTGCAAAGTATAGAACGCGTTCTAGTTGACGTGGAGATAAGTCTAGCATTAATGCCATACGACTTGGAATCCCACGGAAATACCAGATGTGTGATACTGGGGCTGCTAATTTGATGTGACCCATTCTCTCACGTCTTACTTTTGACTTGGTTACTTCAACACCACATTTATCACAGACAATGCCTCTATAACGAATTTTCTTATATTTTCCACAGTGACATTCGTAGTCTTTTGCAGGACCGAAAATTCTTTCACAGAAAAGACCGTCTTTTTCTGGTTTTAAGGTTCTATAGTTAATAGTTTCAGGTTTTTTGACTTCACCGTGTGACCATTGCAAAATTTGCTCAGGAGAAGCTAATCTAATATCAATGGACTCAAACTCTAAGTTTTCTTCCTTATCTTTATTTAATTTTTTGTTATCTCTCTCAACAAGTCTTAAATCAGCCATTATTTATTTTCCTTTCACTCTAATTTAGCAGAGTCTTAATTATCTGAATCGGAATCATTGCCGTCGGAATCATTGCCGATAGAGCTAATCAATTCGCGTAATTTATTAGTGTCATAATTGATGTTTGGGTTTAAATCGCTTTCGTCAACTTCTTCTTTCAAAGCAACTTCTTTATCTTGATAGTAAACTCTAACATCCAAGCTTAAACTGCGCATTTCTTGGATTAAGACCTTGAAGGACTCTGGAATTCCTGGATCAGGAATATTTTCGCCCTTAACGATAGCCTCATATGTCTTAGTACGTCCTTGAACGTCATCTGACTTAACGGTTAGAATCTCACGCAATGTATAAGCTGCTCCATAAGCTTGAAGTGCCCAAACCTCCATCTCACCGAAACGTTGACCACCGAATTGAGCTTTACCACCCAATGGTTGTTGTGTAACTAATGAGTATGGACCAATTGCTCTCGCGTGGATCTTGTCGTCAACTAAGTGGTGTAACTTCAAGTAATACATGACACCAACTGTTACATCGTTATCAAATCTCTCACCTGTACGACCATCGTATACGACAGATTTACCGTTGCTTTGGATACCGTATTCTTCAAGAATTTCTTGGATATCATGCTCATTTGCACCATCAAATACTGGGGTTGCAACTTTAAATCCGGCTCTCTTAGCAGCCATTCCCAAGTGAACTTCTAGCAACTGACCAATGTTCATACGTGAAGGAACACCGAGTGGGTTTAAGACTATGTCTAATGGTGTACCATCCTCTAAATATGGCATGTCTTCTGAAGGTAGAATTCTAGAAACAACACCCTTGTTACCGTGTCTACCAGCCATCTTATCACCTACAGAAATCTTACGTTTTTGAGCAATATACACTCTAACTAATTCGTTTACACCGTTACGTAGTTCATCACCGTTTTCACGTGAAAATTCTTTGATATCGACAACAACACCACTTGTACCGTGAGGAACTCTTGTTGAAGTATCACGTACTTCACGAACTTTTTCACCGAAAATTGCACGATATAGTCTTTCTTCTGCAGTTAATTCTGTCTCACCTTTTGGAGTAATCTTACCAACAAGGATATCACCTGCTTTTACTTCAGCACCGATTCTTACGACACCTTTTTCGTCAAGGTTACGTAAAGCCTCGTCACCAACTTGAGGAATTTCTCTTGTGATTTCTTCTGCACCTAACTTAGTATCTCTAGCATCACATTCGTACTCTTCTATGTGGATTGATGTATAGACATCATCTCTTACTAGACGTTCGTTAATTAAAACAGCATCCTCGTAGTTATAACCATCCCAGGTCATGAAACCGATTAACATGTTTTGACCTAGTGAAAGTTCACCATTATCTGTTGAAGGGCCATCTGCGATTATATCTCCTGCTTCAACATGATCACCCATTCTGACTAATGGTCTTTGGTTGATACATGTGGAGTGGTTTGATCTTTGATATTTAGTTAGTTCATAAACATCTTGTGATATTTCTGATGTCTTAATAATAATTTTATCTGAAGCTACAAATGTTACTTCACCAGCATTCTTAGCAACTGCTACAACACCTGAATCTTTTGCAGCTCTATATTCCATACCTGTACCAACAATTGGGGAGTCTGGATTAATTAGAGGTACTGCTTGACGTTGCATGTTTGCACCCATAAGAGCACGGTTAGCGTCATCGTTACCTAAGAATGGGATCAATGATGTAGCAACAGAGACAACTTGTTTTGGAGATACGTCCATTAAATCAACTTTGTCTACTGGTACTTCCAAGAATTTATCACGTAAACGTACTGTTATCTTGTTATCTGCAAATGATCCATCTTCATTTAGAGGTTCATTTGCCATAGCAATGTAGAAGTCATCTTCTTCATCTGCTGTTAGATAACGAACTTCTTCTGAAACAATACCCTTCTCTTTGTCATAAACTCTATAAGGAGTTTCGATAAATCCATATTTATTAACAGTTGCATAAGTTGCCAACGAGTTAATCAATCCGATGTTTGGTCCCTCTGGTGTTTCAATTGGACAAATACGTCCATAGTGTGATGAGTGAACGTCACGAACTTCAAAGTTAGTACGATCTCTACTTAAACCACCAGGTCCTAAAGCTGACAAACGACGTTTGTGAGTTAATTCAGATAGTGGGTTATGTTGATCCATGAATTGTGATAACTGTGAAGAACCGAAGAATTCTTTTATCGCTGCACTAACTGGTCTTGTATTGATTAATTTCTTAGGAGTAACTTTATCTGGATCTGAGATTGATCTCATGCGATCTCGCACGACTCTTTCCATACGAGTAAATCCAATACGCAATTGGTTTTGCAACAATTCACCAACTGAACGTACTCTACGATTACCTAAGTGGTCGATATCATCTAAGTCACCAATTCCATCGTATAATCCGATTAGGTAACTTATAGAAGCAATAATGTCTTCAACTGTTAAGTTTGTTGGCATTAACTGATTTTTATCTTTGCGGAACAAATCGTTGATTATTTGAGCTTGTTTATCTTCAGACTCAGCCTGTGCTTCAGCAGCAACTGCTCTTAGTGCACTTGTTCTTACCATTTCAGTAATTCCAGTACCTTCAAAATCAATGTCTTTGACAACGTCTTCGGAGAAAAAGTTGCTCAAGAAAGCTTTGGCATCAACTCTCGCGTTACCAATTACACGGAATTTATCGTCAGCTTCAGTCAATGTATCACCAACTTTGATCATTGGGATAACGTCAACTTCGTTAATACCGCTGTTTTGGATATTCCAGGCTTGTTCTTCTGTAATAATTTGATCTTTCTCTGCTAAGATCTCTCCTTCTGGAGAAACAATGTTGTCAACAGCTTTGTGGCCCATAATTCTACTTGCAAGAGCAAATTTACGGTTAACAGTGAAGATACCAACATTACCAAGATCATATCTTTGAGGGTTAAAGATCATATTGTTTAACAAGCTTTCAGCACCTTCTGTTGAAGCTGGCTCACCTGGTCTTAATTTACGATGCAACTCTAATAAACCTTCTTCACGGTTTGTGCTGTTATCTTTGGCCAAAGTAGCCATAATATAATCACCGTCACCAAAGTTTTCGATAATTTCTGCATTTGTACCATATCCTAATGCTCTCAAAAATACTGATAATGGGAATTTACGGGTACGGTCTATACGCATGTAAATAACATCTTTTTTATCAGTTTCGTACTCTAGCCAAGCACCACGGTTTGGAATAATTTGGCAACTGTATAAATCTTTACCACTCTTATTATTCTTAACTGGTTTGTAATATGCACCCGGAGAACGTACTAACTGACTAATGACAACTCTTTCAGCACCATTAATTATGAATGAACCGTTGTCAGTCATTAGAGGAAAATCACCTAAGAAAATTGTTTGTTCCTTGATAACTCCAGTCTTCTTATTATTAAGTTGAACCTTCATTCTCATAGGAGCTGAATAGTTAACGTCTCTATCGCGGCATTCATTCATTGGGTAGTTAGGGTTATCGATATCAAATTCTGTTTCTAAAAGATATATTTCTAAATCTCCTGGACCATCATCTTTAATTGGAGAAATAGAGTCAATAACTTCTTTGATACCTTGGTCTAGTAACCATTGGTATGACTCTTTCTGAATAGAAACCAAATTTGGCATATCGGTTGCTTCATGTAATTTTGCATATGACATGCGTTCTGCACGTCCAAATTTCTCGGGATGCAACATAATTAAGATTCACCTCTTCGTCTGTATTATGAGTTTTAAACTACAAGCATGACATTTCTAATCTAATAAATTCAAAAGTCATATTTATAAATTTTTAATTTTGCTTACCACGCAAATACATTTGACTTTAATTGGATAAAGGTCTATATCGAATAATTTGTAATTATGCAAGTAGAAATTTATCCCAAAAATCTAAAAACAAGCACGCAAAAGCCTAAAAACTCATTAAGCGTTTTTACATGATAGCACCTTAAAACCCGTCAGGTCAACGTTTACGGGTGTTTGGGCCAATTTTTCTATATTTTAGAGATTTTTCCATTTTAGGTGTTGATTTTTCTACTTATTGCACAAAGTAGTTTAGAAAAATATTTATTTTTTGAAATTTTAGAGAGTTTTAAATTTTATATATTTATATACAAAATATTTTTAATATTAAAAATGCCGAGTTTATTCACTCGGCATTTAATTTACTTTTTAATATTTCTTCAATCTTTTAAATTAAAAAGCTAAATGTTAATTATCGTTTTGCAAACCAGTATCCTGGATAAACAGGTTTAACTTGATTTTCTGGAGCTTCAGTTAACTTCTTAAGATCCTCTTCAGATTTCTTCATTTGTAGTGCACTTATAATCTGATGATCCTTACTTGTAACATCTTTTTTATCCAGTATATGAACTATGTAAATAAATGTATCTGTTTCTATTAACTCAGTTTTTCCTGTTTGTGCTTCAGAAGATAGTACAAAGTCTAAAACTTTTTTCTGTAATTTTGCTTCATTTTTAGCATCTACATTTTCGTATTTTACAGATTCACTTTGTACAATTTTGTCCGTATTTTTATTATTCTTAGCTTCTTCATCAAACTTTTTGAAATCTGCTTCGCTTTTAATTGCTTTTTCCATTGCTACAGCATTATTTTTTGCAGTTTTCTTTTGCTCTTCAGTTATCTCATTACCTTTTGAGTCGTATAAACTGAATCTTGAAACTCTAATATCAGCAATATTCCTTGTATCTTCATTTTTTTCACCAAATTTGAGAATTTGGTAATTATCTCCGATTTCAAAGTATTTAACATCTCCAGCTTTTCTATCTTTTGCGCTTAACCAATCTAAGATATCTTTATTTCCGATATTTGCTAAATTAACATTCTCTTGCAATGTGAGATCTTCTTTTGCTTTTTGTAGTTTTTCTTTAATCTTGCTATCTGTTGTCATTTCAATTGCTACTTTTTTGAAATCTTCACCTTTGCTAATTTTTTCTACAGCAGATTTTGCTTTTGTTTCTGATTCTTCTTTAGCTTTTTTCAGTTCATCAGAGGTTAAAGCTTTGCCCTTAGAATCCTTAGTTTCTGTGATAATTTGGAAGCTATTAAATGTAACTAAGTCGTACTTATCTAAATTTTCATTGTACTCTTTGTCAATTTCTTCTCTAGTAATTTCATAAGTTGAAGGTTTCTTATTTGCAAAGTCAGTAGCTATTTTGTTTTTAATCATTAACTCACGCAAGGCTTCAACACTCATACCTTTGCCGTAGAGATTTTCTAGATAAATTTCAAAGTTCAAAGGTGAGCCCGTTTGCTTTTTCATATTCTCTATATAAGTATCAATTTCCTTGATGCTTTCTTCAGAAAGTTCATATCCAGACTTAATAGCCTCTTGGTAAAGCAGATTAACTTGTTGAACGTTCTTATTTGTTGTTTTTTCAAAAAATTCGCCCCAAGTTAGCTTCTCTTTTGTTGCTGCAGATGAATCAGCTCTCTTATCTAACAAACCGCCTTTACCAAAGTATCTAGTATAGGTGCTTACTAGAGTATTGTAGTTATAGTTATATTCATTAACACTTACATTATTACCAGCAACAGTTAACGCATTCAAATTTCTTTGAATTACACCAGTTTGCCATAGAATCGTAATAACAATTGCAACTACCGCTAACAAAGCCAAGGCAGCTGTTAAGAGCTTTTTGCCTATTTTGGAGGTGTTTCTATGAGGCTTATGTGAGCCATCACGATTCTTTTGTGCCTCTAGTCTTGCTTCTCTCTCCGCTCTAGCTTTTTCGGCCTTGCTATCAAATCCTGTTTGAATATTATCTTTTCTCGCCATAAATCGATTCCAACTTTCCTCTTATCTATACAAATATTTTTAGTCATTATAGTACATCAACTTTATTAAAATAAGTAAATTTTCCATTATTAAATATTACTTATTTTTTAATAACAACTACTAACTTTTATTGAGTTTATCTTTTATAATCCTTAATCTTGTCCTAACTCTATAGCTAGACTATTAATCTTGCTCCGCATCAAAGTCTAAATCATCAAAATTATCTTCATCTTTATCGCCTGACTTAACGTCATATAACTCCTGACGAAGTTTCTCACGCTCTTCTTCAGCCCTAATCTTCTCTTCCTCTTCACGTTTACGTTCATCTTCAAGATATTTTCTGGCTGAACTAATTATCTCTAACTCAATTTTATCAATACGCTTATCATCCATAGATAAAACTCTAAAAATCATATTTTTATAGGCAACTTCTACTTGCTCATCATCGTCAGGAATTCTTCCTAAAAGGGCCAAAATTAAACCAGCTATAGTATCGTAGTCGTATTCTTTGTCTTCACTATCATCTGGGAAATATGCTTGTGGAAGAACTCTCATAATTTCTTCAGGAGTTGCCATACCGGAAACCTGATATTTGTTCTTACCAACCTTATGAATTCCAAAATCTTCTTCATCGTATTCATCTTGTATGTTACCAACGATTTCTTCTAACAAGTCCTCTATAGTAACAATACCAGCAGTACCACCGTATTCATCAACAACAACAGCTATTGAAACGTGGTTGTTCTGCATTTCTTGTAAGAGCTCGTTAGTATGTTTACTCTCAGGTACCCAATAAGCTTGACGAATAATTTTTCTGAAATCAAAATTGTCACTCAACTCAGAATTTGAAAATTGATCATTGTTATTCGGGTCGTTATTTGTTGTCAAATAATACAAAAGATCTTTCAGGTGCAGTGTTCCAATAATATTATCGATATCGTCTTCATAAACAGGAATCCTACTATATTTCTCATGAACAACCGCATTAATGACTTCTTGTAATGATAAATCTATATCAAGGGCAAAAACATTAGTTCTATGAGTCATAATCTCTGAAACTTCTTTGTCATCGAAGTCGAAAATGTTAACGATCATTTCACTCTCAGTATCTAGGATACTTCCACTTCTTTTACCTTGATCTAATATCATTCTGATTTCTTCTTCAGAAGCAACATCTTGGTTAGCTTCAGGATCAATTTTGAAAAGTCTTAGCAACAAATTGACAGATCTATTTATCATCCAGGTAATAGGTTTAAATATTATCTCAATTCCTCTAAGAATTGAAACTACAGATAGAGCAAATTTCTCCGGATTAGCAAGAGCTATTTGCTTAGGTACCATTTCACCAACTACTATAGAAAGATAAGAAATTATTAATGTAACAAGTACCAAAGACAAGGTATATACTACGTCGCTCGGACCATTTGGCTGAATTACTTCAGCTAGTCGACCTGCAAAACTCTCACCTGCAAAAGAACTAGATAAGAATCCTGCAAAAGTTATACCTACTTGAATAACTGATAAAAAGTTTCCAGAATCTTCAATAAAACGTAGTAATAGCTTAGCTTTTTTATTTCCACGTTCAGCTTCGCCTAAAATTTTGTTGTCATTTGCTGAGACTACAGCCATCTCCGAAGCTGCAAAGAATCCGTTAATTAGCAATAAAATAAAGACTACTAAAAATTCTCCTAATATACTGTTACCATTTACAACAGTACTAACAGGTTTTCCAGTTTGAGCAAATATACTCAATTTACTTGGTAAATCAATTAAGCTACACAACCAGGGGTCTTCCACTTATTTTATTCCTCCTAGAATACAATGAAAAATTGAGATTTTAATTATTTACCTTTAACCTTTTCAACTTCCATTCAGTTTTAAAGTTTTTGAAAATTAAAATCCCAGATATTGTTTAGATTAATTTATTGCTACTATTGTAGCTTTAAATATAGGTATAAAGCAAATTAATTTATTAATTTTTGAGATTATTGTGTAATTTTGTTGAGTTTTATTTAAATTTATAGAATTTTAGATTGGTAAATTAATAACTATTATTTAAGTCAAGTTAAGTTCATAAAAAAATACATAACTTTTAAAGGTTTTTAAATTATTTAAATATTTTCTCGTGAATTTTATTCAACAATTGTGTTACCAACTATTTTACTAAACTGTTACCAAATAAATATATTTAAGTTTTTACTTTTTGCTGTATATTGAAGCTTTTCTTGCTATTATTTGCCAACCTGCTTGTGTTTATTGTCAACATATTGGTCATATTGGTAACAAGAAAAATAAAACTGAAACTTGATTTAAAATAATATTGATTAAACAATAATCTTGTTATAAACTGTATATTATTATATGTATAAAATTAAATACTGGAGGTATTTATGGAGAAAGAATTTTACAGCATTTTAGAAGTTGCCAACTTGTTGGAAATAACTACACAAGCCGTTTATAAACGTTTGCAACAAGACAAAAAACAGCTTGATCCTCATGTTTCAAATGTAAATAATAAAAAATCACTATCAGTTGATGGTGTTAAATTATTGGCAAACTTAATGCAACTTGATGATCCGTTTATAAAAGATGTTACCAATAATGAAAACAACGAATCACAACAAATTAAGATTGCTAACCCTGAAGAAATTCAAGAAGAACTACTATCTTATTTAAAAGAAGACAATGAACGCTTGAGAACTGAAGTTCAATTGCTAAAAAACGAGTTAGCACAGACTAGAGCCTTACGTGAACAAGATAAACAAAACGCAATTGATGAACGCAGAGAATACGAAGAAGCTAGGAAAAGGACTGATACACTTTTACTAAAAGCGATGATGGCTCAAGAAGAAGCTAAAAAGAAGAAAAAGCCTTCTCTACTTGCTAAACTTTTTGGCAAAGATAAGCAAGATAATTCTGAAGAAAGCACTACAAAATAAAAATTATTCAATGAAAAAAGCAAGTAATAGTTGGTAACTGCTTACTTGCTTTTAATTTTATTAATTATCCTTTTACTAACTATCCAATAATTCTAAAATTCTCTCTAAATCATCTAAGTTAGCAAATTTAATTTTTATGTTTCCACTCTCATTTTTATTCAAATTAACTTTCACTTTGTTAGAGAATTTATTAGATAAATCACTTTCAATCTTTTTAATTTGATTTTCAATTTGTTGAAATCTTTTCGTTTCAGCACTAGTAAATTCAGGTTGAAATCGTTGTCCATTTTTCTTTCGTTTATTAACTAAATTTTCTGTTTCTCTAACTGAAAGATTATTGTCAACAATTTGGTAAGCAACTTCTTCTATTTGCAAATCTGTTTCTAAACTTAGCAGTGCTTTTGCATGCCCATTTGTTATTTCATCTTCTATTAGCAGTTTTTGAACAGTTTCTGGTAACTTTAATAACCTTAAACTATTGGTAATCGTTGCTCTACTTTTACCAATTTGTTCTGCTAACTTTGCATGAGATAAATTAAATTTATCTACAAGTTCTTGGTATGCTAGAGCTTCTTCTAAAGAATTTAAATCATCTCGTTGTACATTTTCAATCAACGCTTGGATATGCTTTGTCAACTCGTTGGTATCACGAACAATCGCTGGAATAGTATCTTGATTAGCAAGAATTGAGGCTCGCCATCTTCGCTCACCTGCAATAATTTGATATTTACCATTTTCTAAACTTTTTACTATTATTGGTACTATAACACCATTGTTGGCAATAGAGTTGGCAAGATCTTTTAACGCTTCTTCAGCAAAAATCTTTCGCGGTTGGTCTTTATCTGGTGTTATTGAAAATATTGGAATATTCAATATTCTTTCTTCATTGTTATTCATAGTATCAAATTACCAAAAAGGTTCCACGTGGAACCTTTTTTAATCAATCTCTGCTTTTTCTGCATTTTCCTCAATAAATTCTCTTCTAGGTTCTACTTCATCACCCATTAGAACACTTATTGTCTCATCTGCTTCAGTTATATCTTCTGCTGTTACCTGTAACAATTTTCTATTAGCAGGATCCATTGTAGTTTCCCATAATTGTTCTGCATCCATTTCACCAAGACCTTTAAATCTTTGCATTTTAGGATTTTTCCAGCCTTTTTCCTCAATTATCTTTTTAGATTCAGCTTCATCATATGCATACACATCTTCTTTTCCATTACTTATTTTATAGAGAGGTGGGCACGCAACATATACATGTCCCTCATCTACTAAATCTTTAAGATATCTATAGAAGAAAGTTAGCAGTAACGTTCTGATGTGAGCTCCATCAACATCCGCATCTGCCATAATTATGATTTTTCCGTATCTTAGTTTGCTGATGTCAAAATCTTCACCAATACCAGTTCCTAATGCCATTACTATAGGTTGAAGTTTCTCATTTGAGAAAACTTTATCAATTCTAGAACGTTCAACATTAAGCATCTTACCCCATAAAGCTAGAATTGCTTGATATTTTCTTTCTCTACCAATTTTAGCTGTACCACCTGCAGAATCTCCCTCAACAATAAATAATTCAGTTAATTTTGGGTCATTACTTTGGCAATCTGCTAATTTTCCAGGTAAGGAATTATTATCAAATACAGTTTTTCTACGAGTCATTTCTCTTGCTTTTCTAGCTGCAATTCTTGCTCTAGAAGCTGCCAAAACCTTCTCTGCAATTGCTCGTGCTTCTTGTGGATGTTCTTCTAAATAAGCTGGTAACTTGTCATTCATTACTTGTTCTACCATAGTTCGCATGTAACTATTACCAAGTCTACCTTTTGTTTGTCCTTCAAATTGAGGATCTGGTAATTTAACACTAATAATTGCTGTTAGACCTTCTCTAACATCATCACCAGTCAAATTAGCTTCTGAATCCTTAATTAAATTATTATTTCTTAAATAATCATTAATAACTTTGGTCAAAGCAGATCTAAATCCTGTTAAATGAGCACCACCTTCAGTAGTTGCTATGTTATTAGCATATGAATATACATTTTCTGTATAACTTGTAGTATATTGCATAGAAACTTCGACATAGCCCTCATCACCAGATGTTGCTATATAGATAGGATCATCATGTATTGGGTGTTTCTTTCTGTTTAAATACTCTACAAAAGCTATTATTCCACCTTCATAATGTAATGATACTTTCTTAACTTCTTCATCGTCTCTATCATCAATTAAATCAATACTGACTTCACTATTTAAGAAAGCCATCTCTCTATATCTAGTTATTATTGTGTCAAAATCAAATTCTGTTTCTGGGAAAATCTCAGGATCTGGTTTAAAGATAGTTGTTGTTCCTGTTTCACCGTTGTCAACTTTACCAACTATTTCTAATTTACTAGCTGTTTTACCTTTTGAAAAACTCATCTTATAGATATTGCCATTACGTTTTACGTAAACATCCATCCATTCACTCAACGCATTGACAACGGAAGCACCAACACCGTGTAAACCACCAGAAATACTATAAGCACCTTCTCCGAATTTACCACCAGCATGTAATTGTGTATGTACAACTTCAACTGTTGGTATCTTCATTTGTGGATGCTCACCAACAGGGATACCACTACCATCGTCTATAACAGTGACAGAGCCATCCTTGTTTAAAATAACTTCAATTTGGTCACAACGACCTGCCAACGCTTCATCAACCGAGTTGGCAACAATCTCATACAATAAATGATGTAGACCACGTGTAGTTGTATCTCCTATATACATACCAGGTCTTTTTCTTACTGCTTCTAGACCTTCTAAAACAGTAATCGCACTTTCATCATAAACTCTCTCGTTGGTAGTATCAAAGGCATCCTGATTCTCATCTATGTTGATAATTCTCTCAACAAAACCATCATCATCACTCAAAGCAGTGACATCATCAGCCTCATTAATTAATTGATCTGAATCAATATTTGCATTGTCAGTTTTATTTGACTTATTTTTATCTTCATCAACATCAATATTATTTAAATCTGGATTAATATTTTCTTTATTATCTAACACTCTGATTTCCTTTCATACTAATTTAATAGTAATTTTTTATACCATTTTTTATTCGTTGTTTAAGTGTATCGGCTGATATTGGTGATAAATAGTTTCTATCCAAAGTTATAATTAACGATCTTGGAATTTCTAAAGAAACTATATCGAGAAATTTATTTTTTTCTATATTACTAAGAAATTCTAGCGATATTAAATTATTCTCTCTTGTAATTTCATCTATATCAAATATTGCAATTATGTATCGCGTAGATATCTGATATTCTCCACCAATATGTAAGTACATTATAACACAAAGCCCTTTCTATTTAGATAGCTCTTCCACCGTTGCAGAATCAACTTTAAAATATGAAATTCCATGTTTTTCAGAATTATTCAGCCAATTTTTATCAAGTTGTTCTGGATCAGTTGTTGTTATAAAAATTTGAGTATTATCTAAGCTATTTATTAATTTTTCTCTTCTAGTTTGATCTAATTCACTTAAAACATCATCTAATAAAAGTATTGGTACTTCATTGGTAATATCTTCAATTATTTGCAACTCAGCCATTTTGAGTGCCAACACGATGGTTCTTTGTTGTCCCTGAGAAGCATAATTTCTTGCATTGTATTCATTAATATATATATCAAAATCATCACGATGTGGACCAGAGGAAGTGGACCCTAGAGCAATATCTCTAGATCTATTTTGCTTCAACCTTTTGTTAAAAACTTCTGTCATTTCAGCTTCATCCATATCTTCATGAATTTTTGTATTACTTATATATTTAAAACTAATATATTCTCTTCCATCTGAAATATGTTTATGAATATTTCTGGCATACTCACTGATCTTTGCCAATGTTTTTATTCTTTCGTTGACAATATAAACTGCAACGTTTATTAATTCTTCATCCCAAATATCTAATTGAATTGAATCAAACTCGTTTAATTTAAACTTTTCTGTGTCTCTAAAATTTTTCAACAGGTTGTTTCTTTGTTTTAAAATTCTAAAATAATTTTGCAACGCAACAAAATAACTGCTTTTTATTTGAGATAATAATAAATCTAAAAATCTTCTTCTTACGGCTGGACCAGATTTTACAATTTCTAAATCTTCTGGTGCAAACATAACTGCATGAAAGTTACCAACGAAATCTACAGTTTTACTTAATTGCACATAATCCTTATAGAGTACTCTTTGATTACCACTACTACCACTCTTCTTTCCATAGAATAGTCCAAGTTGCCTCTCAAAAGAATAATCAATATCGCCTTTTTTGGAAGAAAAATATTTTAAATCAATTTTGTAATTATTAGAATTATGTTTAATTAATTCTATATCCTTTGCTGTTCTATGACTTCTAGCACAAGCACATAAATATAAAGCCTCCACCAGATTAGTTTTGCCCTGTCCATTTTGACCAAACAAAACATTTAAACCTGGATTCGGCTTGATACTTATATCTTTATAATTTCTAAAATTATGTAATGTTAACTCGCTGACAATCATAAATTGGAACAGCTCTTTATTATCTGCGCAATGGTAAAATTAAGTATGTAAAGTAATTACCTTCAACTGGTTGAATTATACATGGGCCAACTGGACCATTAAATTCAACTACAACGTTTTCATCATTAATTACTTTCAATGCGTCTAAGAAATATCTTTGATTAAAATCAATTTCTAATTCATCTCCGTCAAAGTAGTTTAATTCCACACCATCTTCCATATTACCAACGTTGGTTGTAGCTGTAACATTCATTATTTGTGCTCCTGTGAATTTTAAACTCATTGGATATCTTCTATCTTGATTTGGTAATATTAAATCAGCTCTTTCAACTGCATGGTAAAAATCTTTGGTGTTAATTTCAATTTTAGTTGAATAGGTGTTTGGTAATATTTTTTTGTAATCCATAAAGTCTTGTTGAATTAATCTAGATATTAATGTAACTTCACCAACATTTACTTTTATATGATTCTGTGTTGTATAAAGTTCTAAATCTCCACTTTCACCAAGTATAGATTGGATATTTTTTAGAGCTTTGCCAGGAATTAGAATTTTAACATCTGGAATTTCATAATCTAGTTCTTCAACTCTGACTGCCAATCTGAACCCATCAATTGCAACCAATTCAACGATATTACTATTACTATTTAATAATGCACCATTAAATGCTGGTCTGGATTCATCTGTTGAAACTGCAAAAATAGTCTGGCTAATCATATCCTTAAACATACTTTGAGGAATTGTTAACTTCTCATTAGCATCAATTTCTGGCAGTTGTGGATAATCACTGGCATCTAAACCTTTAACGTTAAACTGAGAATTTCCTGAACTAATAATAGTTGTAAATTGAGAATCTGAACTAATACTAATGGTTTCATCTGGAAGTTTTTTTACAATTTCGGCAATCATCTTAGCATTAAGTAGGATTTCTCCTTCTTGAATAACATCAGCTTTGAATCTAACTTCAATTCCTGTTTCTAGATCGTATCCGGTTAGGTGAACTTCATTATCTTTAGCAACAAATAGAATACTATCTAATAAAGATAATGTAGATCTTACAGAAACTGCTTTTTGAACATGGTTTATAGCCATGTCTAACTGACTTTTTGAACAAATAATTTTCATTATTACTTCCTCTCTTAATTCATATTCTAATTAAGTTTAATAATTATTTAAGTAGGTTTATACAATTATACTTTATAAGATATAAGTAGTAAATTGATAAAGTTTTGCTAAAAAAATAATAGTCTTATTTATTGTTATTTTATCACTCTTCTTATTATAGCCTGTGGAAAATATGGAAAACTTCTAAACAAATAGTAACAATATGGTTTTAGAGTAAAATTTTTATCTTGATAAGTTGTTAATTGTTTTGTGAACTAAAGTGGAGAATTTTATGAATTAGAAAAATCCTCTTTTTATACACCTTAATCCACAATAACTTTTCAACATATACACAATAAAATGTGTTTAACCCAAAAATTTAGTTTATATCAATTCTTTTTCGTATATTCTCAATATCGTCTACTAATGGATCATTCTCTTTTATAACGCTTTCAATCTTTGTACAAGCGTGCATAACTGTTGTATGATCTTTTCCACCAAATTCTTCGCCAATCTTCTTGAAAGGCAAATTAAGGACTTCACGGCACAAATACATAGCTATTTGACGTGGTTCAGTTACATTTTTAGATCTTTTACTAGATAAAATATCTCTCTTACTTACATTGAAATAAGAAACTACCATATCAATAATCATCTCAGGAGTTACCTGTTTAATAGTTTTTGGTTGAATGATATCTTTTAACGCTTCTTTAGCAGTGTCCACATCAATAGTACCTGCAAGCAAAGAATATGCCATAACGGTATTGTAAGCACCTTCTAACTCTCTTATATTAGAAGTAATGTTACTTGCAATATATTCAACAACATCATCACTGATATTGTGTCTATTTATTTTTGCATTATGTCTGAGAATTGCCACTCTAGTTTCATAATCAGGTGCTTGAATATCTACGATTAAACCAGATGAAAACCTTGTTCTAAGTCTTTCTTCAAGAGTTAAAAGGCTTTGTGGTGGTTTATCACATGTAATAACTATATTACTTCCAGATTCATACAGAGCATTAAAAGTATGGAAAAATTCTTCCTGCATTCTTTCTTTACCTGCAATAAATTGAATATCATCAATTAAAAGAATGTCGCAATTTCTATATTTATTACGAAAAACATCGTAGTTATTAACTTGAATAGTATAAATAAACTCGTTTACGAATTGTTCTGTTTGTACGTAAAGTATCTTCTGTTCTGGATAGTTACTATTTATATAGTTACCAATAGCATGCATCAAATGTGTTTTACCTAGTCCAGATCCACCATACAAGAAGATAGGATTAAAAGTATTAGCTTGAGGGTTTTGAGCCAAAGCTACACACGCCGCATGGGCAAATCTATTTCCGTTACCAACAATAAAATTATCAAAAGTAAAGTTGGGATTTAGTTTTCCAGAATTACTGTGTGCTTGTTTTTGGGACTCTGTTTCATATTTGATTAAAGGTTCACCGGAGAAAGATTTTGCCTCTAAATTACTTAATGCTTCATCTTTATTCAAGACAAATTCAACTTCAAATTTCCTTGAAGTTATTATGCTCAAAGTATTTTCAATTAACGGAGAAAATTTCTCACAATAACTTATGTGAAAATCATTTGGTGCAACTAAGAAAAACTTAGAATCACTAGCAAGAATAGCTTCAAGAGGTTCAAGCCAGGTTGTAAATGAGATTTCAGAAACTTCATCCTCTAAAAGGTCCAATGCCTTTTTCCAAATTATTTCTATATTACTTGTAATTTCTTCATTTATATTCATCTCGTATTGTCTCCCAAAAATAAGTCTGAATAAATTTATAGTGTCCTTTATTGTAGCAGATATTAAAGTTTTTATCTTTTTTTACTATTTTAAACTGGTTGACAATGATATTGGTAATTAAGTTTTTAAGATTACCAACTTGAAGATAAAATATTTTTTCAAATTTAATTTATATATAGTATTATATTAAATATCAGTTGCAAAGGAATGATACCGATGAAAAAAGAATTATCTTGGAATAAATTATTAAGCACGAATAGAAGTAGAGCTTCGTCAACTAAATCTAGTAAAAATGATGGTAGAAATGCTTTCGAAAAAGATTACCATCGTATAATCTTAAGTGCTTCTTTTAGAAGATTGCAAGATAAGACTCAGGTTTTTCCACTGGATCAAAGTGATTTTGTTAGAACAAGACTTACACATTCTTTAGAAGTTTCCTCAGTTGCAAGATCTCTTGGTAGTCAGGTTACCAACATGTTGTCAAAAAGCAAATTGAAAAATATCCCTAATTACCAACAAAGCAAAGAAATTGGTGATTTATTGTCATGTGCAGGTTTATTACATGATATTGGTAATCCACCTTTTGGTCATTATGGGGAAACAACAATAAGAAACTATTATAAAAAAGCTTTAAATAAGTTAACTTTTAAGGATAAACCTTTAAAATCCTATTTAAATAAACAAATGGAAGAAGATTTATTAAACTTTGAAGGTAATGCTCAGGTTTTAAGACTTTTATCAAAGCTCCATTATTTAAAAGATGAGCATGGAATGAATTTAACTTATGGTTTATTAAACACCTTAATTAAGTACCCTGTGAATTCTCTATTAGTTAATCCGGATATTGATGATGTTAGATACCATAAATTAGGATATTTCTGGGCAGAACGAGATTTATTCAAAGCAATAACTTCTGATACTGACACTTTTATTGATAATTTTGATGAAAATGCTAATCTAAAAGATTTATTGGAAGATACAAGTGTTTTAAATGATAATGTTAAACAATTAAGCTTTGCACCTGAGTTGAGAAATTCTGAGGCGGTTAGACATCCGTTAACATATTTACTAGAAGCTGCTGATGATATTTCATATAGGACTGCAGATATTGAAGATGCCTCAAGAAAAGGAAAAATTACATATTCAGATCTAAAATCCTATTTAATTACGTCAAGTAGGGTTAAGAACTATAATAAAAATATAGTTGAAACCTATAATTTAGCAGTTATTAAATTAGATGAATATTTAAAAGATGCCCAGGATAGACATGAGGAGAAGCCATCACTATATGCAATTCAAAATTGGTTGATTTATATCCAAAAAATATTAATTGAATCAATTGGACAAACTTTCGTAGACAATTATCAACTAATTATGAGTGGAAATTACACTTACGATCTATTCCATAATAATTTAGCGGGTCTTATACTTAATGTTCTTGGCGATCTTGCATATGATTATGTTTTTTCTAGTCAATCTATAGTTGAGTTAGAAGTTGCTGCAGATGCTATTATTACAGGTTTATTGGACAAATTTGTTCCAGCTGCGATAAATTTCGATACAGAAATAGAGCAGAATCCTGTTGAGAAAAGACTAATAGCATTAGTTTCAGACAATTATAGACTAGCCTACAAGCGCGAGGCAGAAGGTAAAAGTGAAGGAGAGAAGCTTTACAGACGTTTACTATTAGTAAATGACTATATCTGCGGTATGACAGATAGTTTTGCTAGAGATTTATACTATAAATTTAATGGCATTTATTAAGTTTGGTTTCATTGCTATTTAAGCTTAGCTTCATTATTATTAATTTTACCTTGTCCTGGTGGAAGAATACGTTTAAAGATGTAATTGAAGTTACCTAATTCTTCTTGGACAAAAGCTTCTAACACATCAAATTCATGTGCCAACACTTGCAGCTTATCATCAGAAATACCGTTTCTGCTATATTTATTTTCTACTATAATTTTTGCAAGTACTTGCCAATTTATTCTAGATTTTAACTTATTATCAACAGAATTATCTTGCTTACTGTTTAAATACTCAATTTCAGTATTTTCTAATAACTGTGCCAGGTCTAATTCAGTCATACTCGTATCTATACTAAATTTATTTAAAATTCCATGTAAATTCAATAATTCATTCCAATAGTAATTAGCATGGGTTTTCCTATCATTGAACTTAGTTTTCATAAAATCTAAATTATGAATATTGTTTATAAATTTTATTCTGTATCGGTAATATAGATAGGCAAGAAGCAATAACAGAGCTATACCTAAAATAATTAGCAGAGTAGACCAAAGTGCTTTAAGATCAATTTGTGACCTTTTTTGATCTTGCTCGGCTAAAGTTGTTGTACTTGTAGTATTAGAACTACTTGAACTTGGAGTAGTTGTATTTTCATTATTGTTTTCAGTTGTAGGCTCAGTACTTGGAGTCGTAGTAGGCTCTGGTGTTGGGCTCGGAGTAGGTGTAGGCTCAACATTATCTTTGTTAGAGTTATCACCATATCCAGGCGTAGGGTCTAGCGCAACCCATCCAAGACCATTCAAATAAACTTCAGTCCAGGCATGTGCATATTTTGAGTTTAAGAAAGAACTACTTCCACCATTTGTTTTACTCAAATCTCTCAGAGTATAACCTTCGACATATCTAGCAGGAATACCATTTAATCTTGCCAGTATAGTCATAGCAGTAGCGTAATAAGTACAATAACCAACTTTAGTACTCAGGAAATGATCTAAAAAGTCAACATTATCTGACGGAGTTTCAACATTCAGACTGTAAGAAAAATCAGGGTTATTTACTAAGTAACTTAATAAAGCTTGGGACATTGTATATGGTCCAGTGCTTTCGGCAGTTATGCTTTTTGCTAATTCATAAATAGATCCGCCTGCTTTGTAAAGAGGAGAATCTGGGACTTGTAGATAATTTTTATATGCATTTTTTTGATTGCTTAAAGTTTTATTTTCAGAAGCAAATTGCTTAGCGGCAGTGTCTAGTTCGGATAAATTACTTATATTAGGTTTATAATCATTAAAACCAAGACTATTCGCATCAATATCGTAAGTAGAGACACCATAAAAATGCTTATTATTAAATGATTCTTTCGCATAGACCATTGCGGCTTGATTGAAGTAGAAGAGTAAAGCTTCATCTCTGCTAGATTTCAGCTGAGTAGGAGTACCACTTAAGAACAAAATTTGAGTACCTTGACGTAGGGGCTTCAATTCATAAGAATAATTTTTAAAAACTTCACTTTCGCCAATATTATGTAAATGTTTAAAAAAATCTTTATTGGCAGGTTCATTAAATACTTCAATTTCAGATCCACTATTAAAGGGTGAATTATATCTATAATTTGGATTATTAACAGTTCTGAACCATGACAATCCATTATAAAAGTCAGAACTTTGAATTTTTAGAAGTTGTGGGGCTGTTCCAGTAAGTTCAGCAATCTTCTGATCTCTCAGCTCAATTGATCCACCTAATCTATTAGTTAAAGGATAGAAACCATCTTGGCCAATTGAATAGGAGTTTACACTGAGCTCATTTTGGAAAGAACTTGGGAATATCGTCATAACATCGTCAACAATGCCTTGCCAGAACGGTGAGTAGATCCTATTATAATTTGCATTTTTTCCAAAGATTGCAGCTAAGGTAATTGAAATTATTACAATAAAAATCAAATGAATTCCAACTTTTCCTAAATGCTTATTAGTAGACTTAGGAGAAGCTGTTTGGAACAAATTATGTAAATAGGAAGAACTCATTAAAGTCATAATAACTGAGACGACCAGTAGTGGAATTATATAAATAAATAGTCCTGATATATTCAAATAGATTCCAAGGGTTAAAGTTAAGACTGTATAAATCCAAGGATACCAATGTGTGGATATTTTCTGAATAAGTAGGGTAGAGAGTAATGTATTTATAAACAGAGTAGAGAATCCTATGAATGAATATGCCTTAGCATCAGCACCTGTGAAATTGTTTTTGAAGAAACTAAAGCCTTCAGTAGAAAATTTCCCTAATAAACTAATAGAGTCGTTGAAAATACCTTCAAATGGACGCAAACTGTTACCAACAAAACCTCTAAAGCTAGGAACTAAAAGAGCAAGGGAAAATATTACCAACACACTCAATACTCCGGAACTAATTTTCCAGTTATAGAACATTAAGGTGAATATTAAACTTAATACCAAAGTGAAAATTAAACCACCAATAAACGAAATAGGAAAGTTGGTAATCTTCACGAGCAGAATATTGGAGAATAGAGCAAAAATAAAGGTCAATGAAGCCAGAATAAATTCTTTTTTGAATTTATTTCCAGTAAATTTATTTTCTACAGTAGAAATAGTATTTTTAGTAGAATTACTCATTTACTTTTTCTCCTTTGTTCCAAATTCCTTATAGGGTTCGAGTGAAGAAACCTTGTTGGTAATAATTTTTACTTTGGATCTGACTAGTTTCTTAATCGTATTATCCAAGTCTTTTGGATTTTCATTATGCATAAATAGCAAAATTACTTGAGATCCAGATTCTTGTATACGTAATAACTCATTAATTAATTTATCATAGAGACGCGCAGTACATACAACGACAGCACGATAAACCTTGTTTTGCAGACCTTTGCTCATCATTTCATTTAAGCTAGAACGGTTTTCTAGAACATTACAAGCTAATTGGAAATCATTATTTTTTAGTCTGAGATCACCTTTTTTGATCTGACCTTTCCAATACATTAATTCTTCGTAAAATTTAATTGGTTCTAGACCTTCTCCTAAAGCAGAATAAGCAGTTTCATCGAGTAGGAGATTAAGTGGACCTTCAGTTCTAGAGAAGTGGCGCATACTAGCAGCAATTATCTCAGTTGCATTGTTAGAGTAGTTATATGGGTCAACACATGAATCTGGGATTTTTGGATCTAAGATGAAGAGGATACCACCTTGACGAGGATCTTCGAACTCTCTGGTTAACCACTCATTAGTTCGAGCACTTAATTTCCAGTGAATTTGTTTCATCCTATCACCTTGTTGATATGTTCTAACTTTAGCTATAGTGTCAACTTCATTACTAACTTTCTTATTGTTATTGCTAATTAAAACTTGCTCAGGATCCATCAGTGCACCAAATTCGCTTAACTTCCAGATTTTTGGATTTGGTAACACTTCTAAATTTATAACGGATGTATATTTATGTGTTTTTCTATCGTAAATGCTCCTTTTTGGTAATGGCAAGTAGAAAAAACCAAACAAATCCTGTAAAACTATTGAGTCAGTTCCAACTCTATAGTTACCTTTATGTTTAGCTTTTAGAGAAATATTATGTGTTATTAATGCATTTTGTGGTAAGGCTAAAGAAATTAGCTTATTAGAACTTACAAAATGAGGTTTTCTGTATAGTCTGAAATTATATAAATTAGAAATCTTCTTAGAAGAGTTTTTCTCCAGTTTCAGAACTCTATCATTACGAGGTAAGTTAAACTCTAATTTCATGAGAGGAAAGTAGAAAGGACTTTTGTTTTCAACTTCTAGAGTAATATCAAAGCTCTCGGTACGATAAACACGTGTCTTATCGCTAATAAGATTTATTTTGACAAAGTAACGTCCAATTAGCAGTAATATAAAAGATGATAGCGGCAAAGCAATCAGTAAAATGAGCAGGTATAACAGAGCCTGATAGGAGTTATAGCTATACAAGGCATAAGTTAGAAGTATTAATAATAAATATGAAAAAAATCTGTTACTCATAATAATGATTAAATTTTAATTATAATCCTTAATATATTCATGTCTTAAATTTGTAGTTAAGTATTTTACTTAAGCTTTTGGTATAGGAGTAGATTTAAGAATATCTCTGATAACTTGTTCTTCGCTGATATCACTTAACTCAGCATCTTGATGCAAGATTAATCTGTGAGCTAGGCAATATGGTGCCAAGAATTGAATGTCATCAGGAATAACGTAATCTCTACCTTGTAGGAGTGCACGACCTTTAGCAGCTTGAACTAACATTAGCGCACCACGAGGAGAAATCCCTAACTTCACTTGAGGGTGCTGCCTACTAGCGTTAGATAATTGAGCTACATACTCGTATAAAGCAGGAGCTACATAAACATCTATCGCTGCTTTTTGTATTTCCATTAGATCTTCAATTGACAAAACTTCCTGCAAATTATCAAGAGGTGAAACACCTGAGTGAGTATCATAGATACGCATTTCCTCTTGAATATTAGGGTAACGGAGGTTAGTTTTTATCATGAAGCGGTCAAGCTGAGCTTCTGGTAATGGATATGTACCAATTTGGTCAACAGCATTCTGGGTAGACACAACCATGAATGGATCAGGTAGTTTGTAAGTAACACCATCAACCGTAACTTGTCTATCTTGCATTGCTTCAAGTAAAGATGATTGGGTCTTTGGTGAAGAACGGTTAATCTCATCAGCCAGGACAAGGTTAGTCATAATTGCACCGGGATGGAATTGGAATTCTCCAACTTTAGGATTATACATATTAAAGCCAGTAATATCGGAAGGCATTACGTCAGGTGTGAATTGAATACGCTTGAAATCAAGTCCTAGAGATTTAGCCAATGCTGATGCAAGAGTAGTCTTACCAATTCCAGGAACGTCTTCTAACAAAACGTGCCCACGACTTATAAGCCCAACCAACAGAAGTTCAAGAGCCTCACTTTGTCCGATAACTATTTGATTAACATTATTTTTAACCTTATTAATTAAATTTGCAGTTTCTTTAATGTCCATAATTTTCCTTTCGAATCTCGTTTTAGACTAAGCTAAGACAGTAAATTTTTAAGAGATAGTCTTAACAAAATCTATTAAAATCTATTAATTTATCTTTCAAAATAAAGTAAAAATCATTATAAAGTACATCAATTTTATCACTTTAAGCCCAATGACTCTATTAATATCATTTTAACAAATCTTTACTAGCATAATCTTTAAACATAAATAAGCCGTACTTCCTACAAACCCTAGTCAGCTGACGTGAGAGTAAAGGTGAGAGGAAGGACAGGAATATCGCTGTAGATATACCATGTGCTAGGTTAAAAGGTACGCCTTGTGCAAGTGTAGTGTAAATAGCTAACTCTCCTTGATAAGTGTAGAGGAATAAAATTGAGCTAGCGTCAACAATTAGTCCGTAAATGAGAAAAGTAAACACAAAAGATAGGCTAACTTCTTGCCATAGTTTTAACTTATGTTTGAGATTTACAATTGAGAAAAATCCAGCAAAAAAACCAACCAAGGCCATCCCTAACATTTGGAAAGGTGTGTGGAAACTATGTCCAAAGAAAAAGTTGGATAAAAACATAGATAAGAGACCAATCAAGAAACCAGGTCCTTTACCGAGGCAAAGTCCAGATATGAATACAACTGCTGCAGTTGGTTTAATTTGTGGTAAGGCAAAGAAAGCAACTCTTCCGACGACAGAAAGAGTAGCGAGTGATGCCATGAGAGCAATTTCCTTGGATGATATGTTTTTCTTTTCTATATAGAACATGCTGTATATCAAGGTTTCTACAATTAGAATAACTGCGAAGATAAAGAATTTATCAATGAAAAATTGCAACCAAATAAACAATGTAATTATTATGGTGACGAAAAATATAATGTTTGAAATTAGGGTGTGATTTAACAAAAATTTCTTTACTTTATTCATTACGTATTCCTTTTTTGTAGTCCTCATTATTGTTCTTTTCTAGTGGAGAGTCCATATTGACCCTAAGGATTCAGAGTTTTAATCTGCTCTAGCAATTCTGAGGTTGTGATTGCGATTGAATCAGCTTCTTGGAAGTCTTGGGCAATTTTACAGCTGTCTGTAGTATAGAAGAAGTTGTCAGCGAAAAATCTGTGTGGTTCAGCATGACTAACGATGTCACCTTGGAAAATCAAAGCACATGAATCAGCTATTTTGCTAGCAAATTCTAAGTCGTGTGACACTGCTAAAATAGTTAGTCCTTTACTTTTTAAACGTTCCAAAATCTTACTCAAATGTTCAATATCATTATACGCTAAGTTATTGCTGGGCTCATCAAGCAGCAACAATTGTGGTTTGTTCAGGAGAATCAAGGCAAGAGCTGCACGTCGCAACTCACCACCACTTAAATCTCCTGGGTTGAAATTTATTCTTTCGCCCAGACCAAAGCTGATTAACAAAGTTTCTGGACTGAATTTGTCTAATTCTATGGCAAATATATCTGCTAAATATGGCATATCCTCTTTAGGAATACTTGCAAAAGCCAATTTAATCTCATCAAGTACAGTATCCGCACTAAAAAGCAAACGAGTATTTTGTGGTAAGTAGGCTATGCGAGGTCGTTTAGAATTTTTCTTTGCTAATGAAAAATTTTCTCCAGTATTAATTTTAATACTGCCTGAGTATTTTAGTTGGTCAACTATACATTTAAGCAAGGTACTTTTACCACTGCCGTTACCACCTAGGATGAAACAAATTGACTCCGTTGGTACATCTAAATTTAGATGATCGAGAATGTTTTCGCCCACTTTTTTATATTTAAATTGCAAGTCTTTGATTTCTAATAAGTTTTCCCTACCGTCATTAAGATTGTCAATATTTTTAGCATTAAAGTTAGTAGATAAATTCTGCAAAGATGGAAGTTTATTACCAACAAGAGCTTTGCTTAAATCATTGCGGCTTTTGACATTATTAGTCGAGACTTCAGCCAGTTGGTAACTTACTTGAGATGCAGTTGGCAACGCTGATATTTCTTCTGGAAATTCAGAATAAATGAAGTTAATAAAAGCTTTGCTATTATCGAAGTTCCTGAGAACTTGATTGTTTAAATAATAAACTTTATCAGCTAAATCTAGCGTGTTTTCCCAATTATGTGAGGAAAGCAAAATTGTAGTACCCATTTCTATATTTATTCTTTGCAAGATATTTAAGAAACTCACTCTAGTTACTGGATCCAAGCTAGAATCTGCTTCGTCAAGTACCAATATTTCTGGTTTAAGAACCATTGCGGAAGCTAAATTGAGGATTTGCTTTTGCCCTCCAGATAGTTCATTGGTTTTTTGCCAAAACCATTCTTGTATACCAAAGAAGTTTGCAACCTCTGCAATACGTAAGCGCATCTTATCAGCAGGCATACCGAGTTGCTCTAGTGAAAAAGCCAATTCTTGCCAGACAGATTCACTGACAATTTGTTCATCTGGATTTTGTGAAACATAGGCTATGTTTTTTACATGAGCATAAGGTGAGAGGTTGTCCAAATTTTTACCTTTGTATAAAATTTCTCCGCTAGCATTACCATAAGGAGCTAGTTTATAAATTAAATGTTTCATTAGACAACTTTTGCCTGATCCACTAGGACCCAATAGCAAGGCAAAGTCTCCAGCCTGTAGTTGCATATTAACGTTTTCCCAGAGAGGTGGAAAATCTACATAATTAAAATTTAAATTCTTTATCTCTAAAATATTCATCTTGCTTATTTCCTGTTTTTTATTATTTATCTTTTGCGTAGTTTTCAAATTCGGTTAAATTTTAATAATCTTTCATATCTACAATTAGTGGTAAAAAAGCGATTATTACCAGCAATATTAACATGATGAAATTAAAATTTTGCCATTCAGGTACATAAGTAAAAGGATAGTAAATAAAATCCAAATAGCCAATTTTTCGCATAACTAAATATGCAGTCACTGCCATTGAGAGGGCCCCTGTAAGGATTGAATCGCTTTTACGCCATTTATATAGCTTATATGATGTCTTATTGTCAGAAATACCTAAACCCCTAGCCTGCATGTATTGAGCTGTATTAATGCTACTTTCTAGCGCCCATGAACTTAATTTAGCTAATACATTAGCCGTGTTAGAGAATTTGGCTTTTATACCTAACTTTTTGTCTTCATTACTTAATTTATTTACTATTATTAACTCTCTTGCTTGATTTAAATAGTGAGGAAAAAATCTGAATACCAACGTGAGTAAGAGAGCAAAGCCTGGAAACAGTCCCTTGAATAAAAACAAAAGATTGTTTGTACTAATGTGTTCGTTTAAATGTTTAATCCAAAGTACGCATAAACCAAGCCTAAAACCACCCTGAGCTCCATCAATTACAGAGTCGAGTGTGAAAAAATTTCCGTTAGATAATTTAAATAAGTTGATAAATCCATAATGCCTAAACATTGAATTTATAGTCGCTGTAAATAGCATAAAGATAAAAGGTAGGAGATAGGTGAGGATTTTTTTGTGAAATAAATATTCTCCCATAAGATAGTCTCGATAAATTAAAGATGCGGTCACAGCGATATAAAGTATAAGCAACTCTAGTGGATGCTTTACTAAAATAATAAGGCTTAGAACTAGCACGTAATATGCTAGTCCTAAACCTGGATAAAGTTTTTCGAAATTTGTTTGTTTCAAAATATCTTACTTTCTAGAATTTTAATTTTTACACTAAAATTCTTAGATGAGATCTTGGTCCTCATCTTTGTTTCTTAATTTGTAAATAGCTATTGCCAACGCAATTAAAGCTGTTGCAGCAATGAAGCTGGATTGTGCTCCTGTTTTTCCTACATTTGTCTTTGATTCAGTCTTGTTTGTGCTTGTTGACTTAGCTGTATTTGTTGTAGCAGTTGTGTCATTAGCACTTGTTGATGTAGAAGTTGAGCTGCTTGATTCTGTGGTTTTACCAGTTCCATCACTATCTGAACCTTGGTCTGGAGCCGGAGTTGGTTTTGGCTGTGGCTCTGGTGTTGGTTCAGGTTGAGGTTGTGGTTCAGGTGTAGGTTCAGGAGTAGGCTCTGGAAGCTCAGGTTGTTTGCCCTTAATAGCAATTAAATACCCACTATCTAATGAGAAGTATACAACACCATCTTCACCCATAAATACAGAGTTTCTAGTATATTGACGAAGATTTTGTTCTGGTTGATATACCACTGTAGGATCTTCATTTTCAGTCTTTTCAGCATTATCAATGAATCCATACAATATACCGTCATTATTGTTTACTGTGAAGAATACGTAAGCATCTTTACCATGTTTTACCAAGAGTGGAGAACCAGTTACTGTAGAATATTTCTTGTTCACATTAATTTCTCTGATAAAGGAACCGTCTTTAGTATTGAAGACCTTAACCTTAGCTTTATCAGTTCCAAGGTAAAGTCTATCATCATTAATTACGGGAGTAGATACAGATCTTTCGCCAAAATCTACAGTGTATTTTTCGGTAATTTTACCTTCTGAAGACACTGTAAATTTGATTAGTTTTCCTGAACCAGTGGTTACATAATATTCATCATTGTAACGAACCACAGTTGAGCGAATTTCAGCATCAGTCTTGTGCTGATCTAACATTTCACCAGTATTTACATCAAATACCATTATTCCTTGAGCGTCACTGCCAGTGATAAAGTAATTGCCTGAGATAATACCACCTGAGAAATAGAATCCACCAATGATATCTTTTTTCCAGATAACTTCACCGGTATTAGCGTTCAAGGCTACCAATGGAGCAGGATTATCTTTCTTATTACTGAAGTGAAGTCCAGAATAAATTAACTTTCCGTCAACATATGTCAAAGGAGTTTGAGATTGTAAGTTTTTATTACCTGCATCGTATATCCATGAACCAGGAATTTCATCAAAACTTTTTTGATCTTTCCAAAGGCTGTATGGGAAAGAAACAACTTTTCCTGAATCTAATGGGAGAAAAATTCTTCCCTCAGCATAGAGAGGTGTTGTAGTAGCATAGCCTAAACCATTTGGTAAATCCAAAGTTCTTAGGATATTACCACTATGTGGATCTATTGCAAGCAGTTGACCAGCCTGACCCTTGTCGATAACAAAGACATATTCATTATTGACAAAAATTCCTTGACCAGGAGCTTTAGGGAATCTAGCGCCTGCATCAGCAAATTTTTGAGCGAATAATTGCTCAACACTGTCTGCTAATAGAGGAGAATTTGCTGCAGATTTTCTAGCAGCATTATTGTCTGAATTACCACGGAAGCTTGGCCAGCTAGAAGGCAGTTTATCGAATTCTACATTTTCTACAGGTTTGTTTGGTTTAGTAGAAGGATCTTCAATAACAAAATTAATACTGATTTCATCACCAGGTTTAACCTCAGTTGCTAAACCTTTCTCTGGTTTTTTACCGTTAAGAGTTATAACCCAACCTATTGTTTTCTTACCTTCAACAGAGGTATCTTTTGAGACGCCTGAAATAGCGGTAATAAATGCAGTCTCAAGATTATGGACACCATTTATAGCAATTCCATTTTGTTTATCATTCTTGATAGCATAAGTTATTAAAGAGCTGAAAATAGTATCGCCTTCGTTATATTCGATTACTGATTTGTTGTCCTTGTCAAGATATGGTCCTTCCCAAGCAGCTCCTTGAGCCTTGGTTACAGCATCATTACGAATTTCTACAGTAGTAGTTTCTGCTACATCATCATCTTCAAGCGAAGGCATTTTCATGTAGTCTACAACATAGAATAAACGAATTTTATCTCCAGCTGCTAAAGTGTAGCTTGATATGCCTACATTAGCAGATTCACCGTTGACGTTGTACATCCAGCCAGAGTTTTTCCCTGCATCAAATTGGTTAAGGTTATTAACACCCTTAATGTATACGCCATATTGAGACTCTCCAGCATCATAAGGTATACTATTTTCATCCAAGTAAGTTTTTACTACGTCCCAAGCAGAGCTTCCTTCCTTTACAGAAATTTTCTCGGATTTTGCTAAATAGCCGGATTCTGGAACTTTCTTTAGAACATCTTCAGAAATAGAATCTTTGTTTCTAAGGATATCTCTGAAGTCAATACTTAACTCTGCTTCGATAGTGCTTTGTTTTTCTGTAGTTTCAGCCACCAAACCTTGAGGCATAACTGCAGTGAAACTAAGGAGCAGAACTAACAATAAATTTAGCAGCTTAATGCTACTTCTTTTGTTTTGCTTTTGCATAAACTTTCCTTTCTTTCCTTTCTTTCCTTTCTTTCTATAAGAAAACTTTCAAACTTAACCTAGTTGCTGAAGCAATTAATTTGAAAGAGGGTCGTAATCTAATTTTGCGCATTATAGATATGTGTTACTAATTAAATAGGTTAAAAATCTCGTTACTTAAAACCACCAGAATCTAATTTATCTAGTATTAGTTTTATTTTGTGTAATCAACTGTGTAGAAAAGGAGGATACTATCTCCATCTTTCAGCTTATAACTACCAACTCCATAATTAGGTAGGACACCATTAACTTTGTACATCCAGCCGGAATTTTTGCCTGCATCAAATTCATAAATATTATTAATTCCAGCTATATATGCCCCGAATTGATGGTCTTGAATATCGTAGTGAATATTATTCTTATTTAGATAATCTTTTAAAACTTCAAGAACGGTAGTGCCTTCTTTAACTTCGACATTGTAACCATTGGCAAGGTAACCACTTTCTGGAACTAACAGTTTTTGTTGATGTTCTGGAAGAGCGTTAGGATTAGTTTTTAAGGATTGTAAACTTATAGTCAAGCTGACAGATATAGTTTCTTTCTTAGTAGTTGGTGCGGTAGTTGAAGTTGTTGGTACTGGAGTAGGGGTAGGTTTTGCTGTAGTCCTTTGAGTAGCCCTTGAGGTAATTCTTTGAGTAGCTTTTGTTGTGGCTGTCTTTTGGGTTTGTGCTTGTGTCTTGATTGCTGCTGTCGTTTTTGCAGGCTTATTAGTCTGAATTTGTTTGCCAGTCTCTTGATTATTTTTGTTCGCTAAATTAACACTTTTTGTAGTTGTTGACTTGGTAGAATTTTTCGAATTACCTTGAGCTTTGTTCGAAGTACTTGAACTGGATTGACTAGCTTGATTTTTAGAAGTTTTAAGAGCTAATTCGCTATTTTTTTTCTTATTATCTTTGTCATTTTTCTTAGAATCTTCGGTTTTACTTATTGAAGTAACGTTAGAATTTAACAACGTAGCCGTAGTTGACTCAGTGACTTCTCTCTCTCGATTACATGCAACTGATAAAGTTAAAGGCAAGGTCAATAAAAGCGCCAGAACTCTCTTGTTTAGGTTACGCTTTTTACTATTGTTATTAAAATTAAAAAAGATATTTTTTAGCATAAAAAAACCTCCAACAAACATTTTCGGCTTGGGGAAGGTTGAAGATTATTTTTGTATTACTTTTATTAATAGTTCTAAAAAGCAGTTCTTACCGAGCTTGTAGAGATTATTGAAACTATTTGAGGTTATCAAACTATCACATTTGTCTTTTTGTAAAGTAATTACCAAGATGATCTTTATTGCGTACTTTCCCACCGAAAGAAATACCAACAGACTAGAGGCAGGTCTCCTGACTTCATGAATAAAATCTATGTCCTTCCCATCTCAATTAAGACAGTGGCTCTCATAGAAATAACACTTCACAGTAGCGGGGGCTGTTACAGATTTTAACTGTATTCCCTATTATCCTAATTCCGTAAGAATTAGGCACCTAAAGCCTAGTAATGATTTGATTTTAGCAGAAGAGGTGATTTTTGCAAGAAATATTTAGAAGTTAATAAGGACTAGTTAAAACAATTATTAAAAATAAATATGCAATATAAATAAAAATTGACCTCAGAACAACTTTAATAAGCAATTCCAAGGCCAATTATATTATGTTTTCTTAAAATTATTTTTCGTCTTTAAAAGTATCGTCCTCGTCGTATTTACTTTGATTTTTCTTATCAATAACTTTTTTCAAGAGAAATACCACAATAGCGATCAAAATTAGTAAAACAGCGACGACTAATAAGTGTGCGCTTTCTCCAGTTGCAGAAATATTGATGATATTTGTAAAAATATTTAGTCCAGTAGTTAATAAAATTAATAATGCGTTAGCTAACATAGCAATTCTCCTTTAATAATTCATTTCATCTATTTTCTCTTTTTGTGAGTAGAAAATAACATACTCACGCCAAAATTTTAACAAATTGTGAATGAAAAGTAAACTAGCGAGCTTTTATGTGGGTGACCTTAAACATCTTGACCCGGATCAACACCCATAAAGCTCATTTAACTATCTCTCATCCAAGCTCTTTAGCTCAGTATCTTTGTCTTCAGAATCTGCAGAGATTTTACTAATCCAGCAAGAAACGCTACCAGCTTTAACAGGGAAGGAACCGTGACCATCTTCATTCAAGATTACTTCAAAGCCTGAATTACGATCTAAATAATCAACAAACTTGCAACCAGCGTGCTCAGGGCCGAAGTCCATTTCAATATCTGTTTGAGAATGCATAGATACAGTTACAGCCAATAATCCATTATGTCCATTCTCAGGATCACCCATTCTTGCCCAACCAATAGCCTGCTCTTCTTGGAAAAAGTCTCTTTGTTCGCCATAAGCATAATTAGCTCTGACCTCGAGTAACCTATTAATATCGTAGGCAAGGCCCTCTTGAGGATAGTCGCCGTTTTGAATTCCGTAGTAATCTCCTGCGAATACACATGGATATCCAGCTTCTCTCAACAAGATCAAGGCATAAGCCCTTTCTTTGAAATGTCTTCCAATCCAAGATTCTAGTGACTGTCCAGGTTGACTATCATGATTATCTACAAAAGTAACAGCTTCCATTGGATGATGCTGAACAACTGTGTTATCAAAGATTGTGCGAAGATCATAGCCTTCATCATTTGCAGCCGCGAATAGGTTAAAGTGTAGAGGTACATCGAATACATCAATTTGATAGTTAGTACGCTCAAGAAATTCAGATAAATTAGCAAGATTCGACTCCCAATATTCAGCAAAAAGATAGAAATCAGGATAGTTTTCACTTATATAAGTTGAATACATATTTAAGAATTGATCGTCAATGTGTTTGACTGCATCTAGTCGGAAGCCATCAGGATTAGTTTCGTTAATAAACCAATCTGTCCATTTCAATAACTCTTCACGAACTTCTGGATTGGCATGGTCAATGTCAGCATTCATGAGATAGTCGAAGTTCCCATGTTCTCCGGAAACACCATATGACCAACCTTTGTTTTCACCATCAATTCTGAAAACACCAGTTTTATCTTCCAAGCTGTCGTAATCTACTCCGCTAAAGTGAGTATAATTCCATTTGAAATCAGAATATTTATTATCACGTCCAGGGAAGTTAAAACCTGTCCAAGCCTCGATTTCGTGACTTTCGCTAATTTCATCAATTCTGTTGTTTTGGTCTACTTCTGTGGCATAGAAATGTTCAGTATAGTCTGCTCCAGCTTTGTGGTTCAGGACAACATCCATATATGCAAGGATATTCTCCTCATGCAAAGCATCGATTAAAGTAAGAAGTTCTTCTTTAGTACCATATTTAGTTCTAATGCTGCCTTTTTGCTCAAATTCTCCCAAGTCATAAAGGTCGTAAGTACCATACCCTACATCATTTGTACCGGTACCTTTAAACACTGGTGGAAGCCAGATTGAGTCAAAACCCAATTGTTTCATTTCCTTAGCTTTTGCAGTTAAGTCCTTATAGAAATTTCCATTATCTTCCATGTACCATTCGAAAGACTGGAACATTACTCCGTTGCGCATATTTTTTACCCCTTTTGTTATACTTTGATAATAAATCACGATAAATTTTAATTTATAATTGATTTGAATATATAGCGTGTGTGTAAATTTTTTACACAAAAGATAATAACAGATTTTGGGAAGAAAGTAGGAATAGGGTTGAAATCATGAGGATTTTATCTGCAGCAGATTTACATTTAGGTGCTGGTATTACTGCCAAAATGCGTAGTAATAGATTTCTCGTGTTCCATAGAATTCTTAAAATAGTTAAAGAAGAGAATGTAGATGTTCTCTTAATAAGTGGAGATTTTTTGGAGCAAGACAGAATAAGCTCTGCGGAAGTTAGAGAAGTTATTAGAGAATTATCTGAATTAGAAACTCAAGTTTTTATAAGTCCTGGGAATCATGATCCTTATACAATTGTATCTAAGTATGCTGAATTTACTTGGCCCAAGAATGTTAAAGTTTTCCGAGACCCTGAAACGGTAGTTTTGGAGGAGTTATCTACAACTGTAACTGGAGCAGGTTTCAAAAACATTTATGAAAGAGAGAGCCTTTTTCCTAAGTGTATAGAGGTGTTTAAGCAAACGATTCAAGATTTGGATCAAGTGAGTAATGCTGAAGAGCCTAATTTATACAGAGACTATTTACATTTAGCAAGTTTTCATGGAGAAGTTGAGCGCAATAGCTTGTACAATCCAATTAATAAAGCTGATATAGCAAGGTCAGATTTTGCTTATGTTGCCTTGGGACATATACACAAAGGTGATCTTGAATTAAAACGTTCGGGAAATACATATTATGCCCAGACAGGAACATCTGAGCCACTAGATATGGGAGATAGTGGCGTTAGAGGTGTATATCTTTTGGACTTTGCGGTGGATAATAGTCTCAGATCCGTCCAATATATTTCTACGGCTAGAACTGTATATATTAATTTGTTATTGGATTTTTATAATTTGAATTCTTATCAATTTATTATTGAGCAATTAAAGTTAGAGCTTGAAGAACAATTAGATATATATAGAACAGATATTGAATCTTTATCCAAGGGTTTGAATGGTAAATATAATTTTACTCAAGATTTCATTTTTAATATAAGGATTGTTGGCACCAGGTCAGAAGATTTTCACTTGGATAAATTAATGTTAAAGAATTTACTTGATGAATTAGGTATTGCTTATGAGAAGCTTAGTATAGAGCTTGGAATCAGTTTTGATATAGAGAAAATTAGTGCTGAGAATTCACTTAGAGGACTTTATACAAGAAAAATTTTGCATGAAATTAGCGTAGCTGATGAGAGTGAGAAGGAGATTTTGCGAGAAGCTTTGCAGCTCGGACTAGAGAGTTTTGGTAGTAGCAGGTAATAGCATATGATAATTAAAAGAGTAGAAATTAAAGCTTTTGCTGGGTTGAAAGATTTTAGCCTAGACTTTGATTCTGGTTTGAATTGCATTTATGGAGCTAACGAAGCAGGTAAGTCTACAATTTTAAATTTTATTCTGGCAATGTTCTATGGGTTAGGTGATAGAAGGGGTAAAGATAATTTCCGTGATAAAGTTAAACCAAGAAGTGGCGAGCAAATTAGAGGACAAATATTTTTTAGCCATAATGGGAAAAATTATGAAATACAGAGGATTTTTGCGGAGAGAACAGCGCTGGATGAGACTAAGCTTATTGATTTAGCGAGTAATAGAATAGTTGAACTAAAAGATCCTGTACAACCAGGTAGAGAACTATTTGATATGGAGGAAGAAATCTTCAAAAACACCTTATTTGTTGACGCAGAGGGCACGAAACTGCTTGAAAGCAGAGATTTAACTAACAAATTTTGGTCGAAGCTATTAGACTTTCTTGTAAATCCAGAGAATGATGTCAAAGTGAATGAAGTTCAAGATAATTTAGAGTCCGGCAAACTTTTACTCAGGTCTAAGAATGGGAAAAAAGGTTTGATCCCTGAATTGGAATTGGAGTTATCTGAACTCAGACAAGAAAAATATAACTTGGATAATAAAATTGTGGCTCAGACAGAAGAAATTAATAAATTATATGATATACAAGAGCAGTTGACTATGCTAGAAAAAGAGGCACAAGAACTTGACAAAACAATTAAGATTTTCAAGCTTGCTGAAAGGCAAGAAGTATTAAGGTTAATTAATGCCCCAAAACTTCTCTTAGAAGAGAGGGAAGCGGAGGCGAAGTCGCTAGTACAAAAGCTATCTAATTTTAGTAGTAGGAATTTTGAGAAAAATTCTAAAGCCCCAAGTCATATAGAGCTTGGTTCAGAGAGTTTTTCAAGGGTAAGTAATGGTATTCTTGCTAATTTAGAGAATTTGGAAGCTCAGCAGAATATATTGCTAAGTTCACTTGATAATTACGAAACACAATTAGTTAAAAAACAAGAATTAAGTAGTAAGAAAAGTTCTGGTAAAAGTGTATCTAAACCATGGTTTAACGCATATAGACTTAGTGTATTGGTAATACTAATAGTAGGCATTTTATTAATAATATTTAAAGATAAGCTAGATTCTTTCTTAACCATTGGTATTGGGCTTCTCGGGCTGGCTTTGGTAATGGAAATCGTTAAGCCCAAAATATTTGTAGAAAATTTGGATAAACTTGCTTTAGCTAAGGAAAGAAATAATGAAATCCTGAAGCAATATAGAGGAATAACAGTAGAAGAGCTTGCAGCGTACAAGCAAATGCTGAGAGCCTTTTGTCCTAGTTGGAAGAGCCTAGAGATTAATCTGACCAAGAATGATAATTCTACAAACGAAAATTCTGCAGCGACCTTAAGAAGAGAACTTTCAGAAATCCAAACACTTCGAGAGCATTTAAAAGCAGAAATCAAGCAAAGAAAAGGTTATCAAGAACAGGGCAAAGATTTAGACTTTTTAGATAAAAATATTGCAAGATTGAAGAATGAGATAGCAAGTAGTAACTATAGTGAGAATGATATTAAAAACTTGGAAGAGAGTGTAAGGATAGAGTCAGCTAAATTACTAGCTGATGGAGCTGAACTTCCTGAGTTTGAGCTCAATAAATTCAATGTTCTTGAGGCAAAATTTAAGCAAGTTAATGAGCAGATTAAGGCAAAAGAAGCTGCCATAACTGAAATTAAACAAAAACTAAAAATATTGAGTATAGATCCTAATACTCACGAAAATATCTCATTGCAATCCAGAAATTTCACAGTTAGTGAATTACTAGAAACAAAGCAAAAGGATTTAGATGCAGCTAAAATAAAATATCAAGCATATGAATTGGCAGAGCAAAAACTTACAGAAAGTTTGTTGGAATTTAGGCAGGTGCTTCTACCAGACTTAGGGGAAAGAGCTAGTAAGTATATAGGAACTATAAGTTCTGGTTACTATAGTGAGATAAGAATTAATGATCATCTTGCAATAAATTTAGAGAGCCATGATTTTGCGGGAGAATTAACAGAGAATAAATTAAGTAGTGGTACTGTCGAACAAGTTTATTTGGCGTATCGTTTAGCACTTATAGATTATATTTGCAAAGCTAAAGCATATACACTACTTCTAGATGATCCTTTTGTTTTCTTCGATGAAGACAGATTGCGAAGAAGTTTATCTTTAATAGAAAGATATTCCGATTTGCAGAATAAGCAAGTTATATTATTTACTTGTCACAAACACATTTATGTTGAACTAAAAGAAAGAATGCAGTGGAAAGTTCAGGTCTTGTAAATAAGACAGCTTCGCAGTGGTAAACCTGCTAAAAGAAAACTGCTTGAGGTATAATGACTGGAAATATAAATTGAAATTTTTACCAAGATAATAACGTATCATATGTATTAGTTGCACTTGAGGCATTTGATGTACTTAATGCACTGTTGTACTAACGCACTAAAAGCACACAAGGAGGTAAGGAAGGTCAATATGAAAAAATCAAACAAATTGAGTAAACTCGTGGTTTTCATGCTGGTATTTAGCTTAGCCTTGACCTCAGTTTTGAGCATATCTACTGTAGAAAATTTAACTGCCAGTGATAAATTGCTAACACTTCCGATCACTGAAACAGATGTATATTCAGACAAGAATTCATGGAATGCTACAGAAGAAGACCTGGTCTATGAGCATTACGAGTTGGAGCGGTTTGTTAAGCTTGGTGATGAGACTCTGAATGATTTAGGATTAAGCAGAGAAGATTTTACTAAGAAACCTAAACCATATATTAATGAAAAGAAGCTAGAAGAGATTTTGCATAAATACTTCCGTGAATACGATTACATACAGACTCTAGGATCTATTTTGAACTTATCATATACAAAAGATGTGAGCAATAACGAAACTCAGCAAGAGATGGAATATTTTACTCAGTTGAAGAATGATATTTTTGAAGAATCTTTGATTATCTTGCAAGGTATTCAGAAGAATGCAGTGCTTTCGCCGATGCTAAAAAATATAATTGGACAATATAATTATGAGTATATTGAAACTACTAGTAGTCTTACTCCAGCAGAACAAACAATTTTGGAGAAAATTCTGAAGCTCAAACAAGATTACAATGAAACTCCTACGGATAATACTGATAAATTGATAGATATATATATTAATATTGTGAATCAACATAATGAGTATGCTAGGGAGTCTGGATATGATAATTACTATGAGATGAACAGAGTAGATTATAATGCCGATGCTGAGGACTCAGGGTCATCTGATTTAGAAACTTTCTACCAAGCGGTCAAAGACTATATTGCCCCAGTTTATATTTATCTTTCTATGAATGTTAAATTTGATCAACTAAGTGCATACAAGATTCCAATCAACGAGAGTATGCAATCTTTTGTGGAGAAATTTGTGGGCAATATTTCTTCAGAGCTTTTGGAATCTTATAAATATATGGTAGATTCGTCACTCTTGAATTTTGGGAATTCAGAAAACAATGAAGATGTGTCGTATACGATTAACTTGCCGTATTATAATTCTGCAGCAATTTTTATCAAGGATAGAGGCGACTATAATAATTTGAATACTTTGATACATGAATTTGGACATTTCAACACGGCTATTAGAGATAACGACTTAAGTTATTTCGATGAACAAAATATAAATGTAGCTGAAATTCATTCGCAGTATCTTGAGTTGTTGTTCTTACCGTATTCCAAATTAATGTATGGTAACTTAGCTAATCAGGCGGTTACAGCAAAGCTGCTTGATTTGGTCTGGTCAGTTTTGACCGGAGCGTGTTTTAATGAATTCGAAGAATTTGCATATACGACTCCAAACTTAAATGCTGAAATGCTTAGAAATAAATTCTCAGACTTATGTGCTAGTTATAAATTAAATCTGGGCGAGGACTACTGGACAAGCGTTTGGCATTTGTATAATTCTCCACTGTATTACCTAAGTTACTCAATTTCTGCAATGGCAAGTCTTAGCCAGGTCGATAATATTAATCACAATTATAGAAAAGCTGTAGACAATTACTTAACTTTAACCAGCTATGATGAGGTGGAATTTGAATTCAAAGAGCTGTTAGAGCGTTCTAATTTGCCGAATATCTTTGACAAAAATGTCATTAAAAATATTGGCAAAAGTATAAGTGAATACGCAAGTAAACCGAATCTGTATTCTCTCAATGATTTTGATATGAGCAAGAGCCCAGATAATTTTAAGGAAGATAAAAATGGCTTAAATAAGCCAGGTAAGATTTTGCCTGAATATGGTGACAAATCTACTGAAATACCAGCTGAAAATAAGAATGGTGCAGACCAAAGAAATAGTAATTCTAGTGACAACTCAACTCAAGATGAGGCTGTAAAAAAACCAGCAGAGATTCAACAAATACAAGCTAGTTTAAGTCAAATTTGGTATGCCCTGAAATATATTTTCGAAAGTATTCTATCTTGATAAATAACTTAGGATAATTTATAAAAGATGGGTAATTATCCTATGTGGTTCGGTAGCCAAGTGGATAAGGCAATAGTTTCCGGAGCTATGATCGAGGGTTCGATTCCCTCTCGAATCGCCAGAATACCCTGTGACCCTTATGGTTGCAGGGTTTTAAAAATTACTAGGAATAAAATATACTTTTTAGAACTACTTATTTTCTGTAGGGCTTGGTTCAGGGTCAGCTTTTAACTTTAGACTTTCGAAAGAATCACCATCAAATGAGAAGTAGTAAACTTTCTCGGATTCTATCGCTAATGCTTGCATTGAACCAACAGTATGGCTTTTGCCATTTTCGTCTTTAACTTCAACTTGGAAACTAAATTTATTATCTTTGTCCATCGGAATATCTTTGAAGGCGAAATTAATATACTTATCATTTAACTCTGTATTATTAGCATTTTGGGCCATGGTAGTTCTTTTGGTATCTCCATTTATATTAACGATTAGCCCAATGCCATAGACTTTAAGTTCACTAGAGTTTCTCACACAAATGTGGAAATAATCCCTATCAGGTAATCCACCGATACCTGCTACTGAACAAGAGCTTAAAGTGATAATTAAGATAAATACTAATAGAATTTTTAATTTTTTAAACATGATAGTTGCTCCTTTTTTATATAGATTTTGATTTAATAGTTATAATTATGCTTGAATTATGTAATCAACTAATTATTCAATGAAGTTTTAGGTAAAGTCTAGCACAAAAATATTTTTAAAAATAAAAATTAACGGCTTGTAGTTCAAATGACATTAAATCATTCCCTACAGGCCGTTTGGAAAATATAATTATTTTACAAATAAATCTTGTTTGTTTGTAATTAATCAACTAATCCTTGCTGAATAATTTTTTGAACTCAGCGAAGAAGCTTGGCTTATTACCATACTTAAGAGTTGCATTACGGTAGATCTTAGTGCAGATCCAAGCGATTATAATGATAGACAATACAAGTATTGCCAGAGAGATTAATAATTCAACTAGTGAAACACCGAAGGAAACGTAACGAACAAACATCAAGTATGGTGATGTGAATGGTATATAGGAACCAATGTTTAATATTTTATTATCAGCACTTCCTTGTAAGCTAGACATAGATATAACGAATCCAATAACAACAAGCATAGTTACTGGCATGATAGCTTTTTGTAAGTCTTCAATCTTGCTGACAATAGCGCCACAAGCTGCGAAGATGAATAGATATAGCAAGAAACCAAGTAACGCGAAAGCTAAGAATACTAGTACTACGTCGAGACTTAGATTATTTCTTAGCAACATTAATACAAATTCTGAGTAATTATTTTTGTTAATAGTAGTTCCTAGTAAAAGTGTTCCGATTAGGATTAGAACTTGCAATAGGGCTGCAACAAAACCTGCTGCTACTTTACCCCAAACTAGACTAGTAGCGTTTGTATTTGTTACTAGAATTTCCATAGTTCTATTTGATTTCTCATTAGCAACCATGGAGGAAACGTTGGATCCGTAGAACATAATCATCATGTAGATTACGAAGACGCCAAAGTAAGAGAAGAAGAAGTTTTGGTTTGCAGATTTTTGTAATGATGTGACCTTAACTGGTACATCGTTAACCATAGCGGCTTCAACTTGTTTTGGATCAAGACCAGCCTCCGCTAGATTAATGTTATTTAATGCATCCATGAACCCTTCTTTATATACATCTGAACTGTCTTGGAAAGACTCACTTTTGAAAATTACTTCAAGCTCACGATTCTTAATTACTACTGCTGCTGGAATTTTATCGTTTAATACTTCAGATTTTAATTGTTCTAGGTCTTTTGACTCTTGCATAACAGAGAATGGGAATTTAGCTTTTAGTATATTAATATCAACAGAGTTATCAACTAGATATTTACCATATCTAGATACTTCAAGTCCATTGCCTTCACCTGAAATGTTTTGGTCGTTTCCTGTATCTCCAACACCTGACTCAGCAGATTTATTAGAGGAGAAAAAGTTTGAAATTGTAGGTAAGCTAGTTAGCAGAAGGATAATTAATACTAGAATAATATTACTTACCCAGAAGCTCTTTTTCTTTATTTGATTTTTGAATTCAAAATTAAAAACATTACGGATATTACGCATGTGCCTCACCTACTTTCGCAATAAATATATCATTCAAACTTGGTTTATAGTCTGAGAATAATTCAATTTCTCCACCAATTGCTGCAAGCACTGATAACACTTCAGAACTAGGTAGATTAAAGTCTATTATTAGTGAAGTTCTGTCAGCTTCAATATGGAAATCACCTTGTGCTAATAACTTTTCTTTGAGTTCATCTTGAGACATACCCTTAATGATTAAGCGTTTACGACCGTTGCCGAGTTCGGCTTTAACCTTGTTTAAAGAATTGTTGAGAATAATTTCTCCGTTATTTATCAAAACTATGTCATCACAAAACTCTTCAACACTAGACATTTGGTGGCTTGAGAAAATGACAATTCTATCTTTTTCAACAAAATCAATAATAACTTGAGACAAGCTCTGAGCGTTGACGGGATCAAGACCTGAGAAAGGTTCATCTAAGATCAAGATGTCTGGATCATTAATTACTGATTGGATGATTTGGATTTTTTGTTGATTACCTTTGGATAAGGTCTCCAAATTTTTGTTTTTATAATCAAGAAGTTCGAATCTGCCCAACCAATATGTTATGGCTTGATTGAGTTCAGAAGTTTCCATACCTTTGAGTTTACCAAGATAGAACAGTTGATCACCAACAGTTACATTGGGATAAAGGCCTCTCTCTTCAGGCATATAACCAATCTTGTATTTTGATCGATCAAATTCTTTGCCATTAAGAAGAACTTGCCCAGAGTCTGGGTTGAAAACTTGCATAAGTATACGAATGGTAGTAGTTTTACCAGCACCGTTACGACCAAGGAATCCCAGAGGTTTGCCGGATCTAGCAACAAAAGAAACATCTTTTAAAATATGCTTACCGGAGAAGCTCTTATTAATATCTATTAACTTTAATTCCATCAACATTCTCCCTTCTCGAAAAATAAGTCTTTATGAAAAATGCGTAATATCGCAAATCTCCAATTAAGACTGGAATCATTGATTTTTGGAAATTATTGTAGCATAAGGAAGGAATTTTGGGCAGTTTCTAAAAAGAAATTAGAAACCCTTATTACAATGACTTTTCAAATTTGAGTTAAAGATGAAGTAATAGTTAACATATTTAGTCTTATCTAGATAAAATGCATATGATTTCTAATAGAAATTGTGTTAATTTTACAAAAACATAAAAATGTTTTGAAAACTTAAAGAAAATCTACTTTAAGTTCGAAAAAAGAATGTTTTTTCTATACAATTGTATTAAACGATTAAGTTTTCTTTACCCAGTTCTATGTAAATGGCATAATATACTGAAGAAAACAAATATATATTAAGAGAGGAAACAGATATGGAACACATTCAAAGATTTTTTGAGTCATCAGTAGGACATTTTGTTCTAGGTGTTATTCTAATTCTTGCAGCATGGTTAGTTGCATCTGTAGTTAGATGGATTTTTAATAATGCTTTGCAAAAAACAGCATTATCTAGAAAGTTAGCAGATTGGGGAGTAGTTAAACATCCAGACAAGGCTGCTAATTTAATTAGTACATTCGGTCAAGTACTCTATGCTTTGGTATGGGTATTTTTCTTACCAGGAATTTTAGAGCAATTTGGTTTGAAGTCATTGGCAAATCCAATTACTAATATGATGAACAGCATAGTTGCATTTATTCCTAAGCTATTGGGTGCTGCAGTATACGTATTATTAGGTATTTTAGTAGCTAGAATTGTAAAACATCTAGTATACAACCTAGCATTAGGATTGAATGTAGATAAATGGACAGAGAAACTCCAATTAAGTGGTGACGTAGCAGCTAGAGAGAAAGAAACAAGAAGATATAGCTTAGCTACCGTATTAGGAAATATTGCATTTGCATTAGTAATTATTCCTTTTATAATCCCAGCACTTGAAGCATTAGAGATGCACTCTATTACATCTCCAATTGTAAATATCTTGAACACAATTCTATCAGCAATTCCAAATATGTTGGTAGCAGCAGTTTTAGTGCTTGTAGGTGTAGTAATAGCTAAATTTATCTCAAATATTTTACACGGTTTATTGGAGAACACAGGTATCAATCAAGTTAATAATTTCTTAAGCGATGATGGTAGTGTTAAAGTAAACTTTGCAAAATTAATTAGCCAAACAGCTGCAATAGTTATCGTAATCTTCTTCACAGTTGAAGCATTGAACGCTCTAAAACTACCAGTATTAAGTACTATTGGTGCATCAGTAATTGCTTACTTACCTAGTGTAATTGCTGCTTTAGCAATTTTGGTAGCAGGTCTATTAGGTGGTGCTGCCTTAGCTAAATTCATCCGTAATAACTTAGGTTCACAAATTTTAGGTAACCTAGTTCAAGGTATTTTGGGTGTATTTGCAGTATTTATGGCATTAAGCCAATTAGGTATAGCAACAGATATTGTTAACAAAGCCTTTGTTTTAATCGTAGGTGCAGTTGCTTTAGCATTCGCAGTAGCATTTGGTTTAGGTGGCAGAGACTTCGCAAGTAAGCAATTAGATAAATTAGAGAAGACTGTTGATACTGAAGCAGAAAAAGTAAAATCAACAACATCAAAGAATAATGAAGAAAATACAGAACAATAGTTAGAAATGTAGCTGAGATAATCACATAAGAATTAACTACTGTATGAAATAAGCTAATATATAAAACCGTACTGAGACTTGTAAAGATTTAATGGTCGTTGTCGAGTTTCAGTGCGGTTTTTTCATGTCTACATTCAATATATAAACAAGTAAAATAGATTGTACTACTCATTTTACTCTATATAAAAATCCGAAATCATACCTATTAAATGGTAGACTTAAGTAGAACATAATAAAAATCTATAGGAGTGCAAAATATGAATATACACGATTTAGAGAAATATCATTTGAACCCCGAGATCACACAACATGGAGCTGTACCAGCTCATGCTTACTTTATACCTTTCCCATATATAGAGGATGTAAGAGTTTTAAGTAGTGCTTTAGTGCATGAGCCTAGTTTGGATGTAAGATATCTTTCTCCAAGCTTGCAGAGCCTAAATGACGATTGGTATTTTGCCTACTACAAGAATTGGCGAGAAGTCCCAAGAGAGTTCGGTTTAGAGCCATGCTTAAGTGAGGATTTAAACGCTAAGACCATCCCAGTACCATCTAACTGGCAAAATCATGGATATGATCAACACCAGTATATTAACGTACCTTATCCTTTCCCTGTAGACCCACCATATATTCCAGACGAAAACCCTGTGGGTGCCTATGAATACAAATTTTACTCAGATGAGGATCAAGCTGATCAGAATGCTTACCTAAACTTTGAAGGAGTAGATTCTTGTATATATCTTTGGTTAAATGGTGAATTTGTGGGATATTCTAGTGTATCTCATGTCACTCACGAATTTGATATTAGTGATTATATTCAAGCAGGCGAGAACTTGCTGCAAGCTTTGGTATTTAAATGGTCAGCAGGCTCATATTTGGAAGATCAAGACAAATTTAGGATGTCAGGAATTTTCCGTGATGTATATATTCTTTATCGTCCAGAAACACACATTGTTGACTACGTAATTAACCACGAACTTAATGATAGTTTGGACAAAGCTGAGATCCAAGTAGAACTTGAGTGGAATGAGAAAGCTGAGCAAAGTATAGTAGACAGTGCAACTATTGAAATTGTAGATCCTCGAACAGAAGAATTAATCAAAGAGTTCAAGGCTGGCGAGAAGATAACTATAGAGAACCCTACCCTTTGGAATGCTGAAGAACCTTTCTTATATTCAGTACATATTTCTTACAAGGGCGAAGCGATTAGGCAAGACCTAGGTTTGCGTAAGATTGATATAAAAGGCGATACTTATTTAATTAATAATCAAAATATCAAAATTAAAGGGACTAACCGTCACGACTCAGATCCAGTCACAGGTTTCTACATTACCCCAGAACAGTTGTTGACAGATTTAAGTTTAATGAAAGCTCATAACATTAACGCCATTCGTACATCTCACTACCCTAATGCTCCATGGGCTTATGAGTATTATTCACGCTTTGGTTTCTATGTTTGTGATGAAGCTGATATAGAGATGCATGGAGCGGTAGAGTTGTTTGGTAGTAGAGGTTGGGTAGCAAATCCAGACCCAGAAACAGTTGTAACAGAAACTTATTCATATCTAGCAAATCTAGAGATGTTCTACCAGAATCAACTAGAACGTATTCAGAGAATGTTCTATAGAGATAGAAACCAGAGCTCTGTCGTTATATGGTCATTGGGTAATGAGGCTGGATATGGTCCAGGGTTTGAGGCTGCAGCTAAGTGGCTCAAAGAAAATGATCCAAGCAGAAAAGTTCAATATGAGAGTACTAATTATAGAGAGCCGTACTTCAAATCTGATCTTGAATATTTAGACTTCGTTTCCCATATGTACTCCCCATTGGAGCAACTGGATGCCTATACAGCTAGAGAAGATGAAAAGAAACCTTTTATCCTAATAGAATATATCCATGCTATGGGTAATGGTCCTGGTGATGTGGATGCATATTGGGAGAAGATTTATAACAATGATTGCCTAACAGGTGGATTCGCCTGGGAGTGGTGTGACCATGCGATTTACAAGGGCAAAGCCGATAATGGACAAGATATTTACTATTATGGTGGTGATCACGGAGAAGATTTTCATGATTCAAACTTCTGTGTAGACGGATTAGTTAAGCCAAATAGAGAGATTAGTCCAGCTCTAAAGGAGTATGGTAATGTACTACGTCCACTCAGAATAGTTGCTGAGGCTAATGCAGTAGCAGAAGCTTTAGCAGGTAAAATTAAAGTCCAAAATATGCTTGATTTTGCAGATGCAGGTCAGAAGGTAATGATCAATTTTGAATATCAAATAAATGGCGAAACTCTAACAAGTGGTAGTGTTGTAGATTTTAGCCTTCCAGCAAGAGAGAGCTTAGTTATAGATTTAGAACTTGATGAAAGTGAGAAATCAGAACTTGAAGCTGCGATGTCAGCAGATGATAATATTTATTTGAACTTAAGTTACTTAAATATTGACGATAATATTTTGTTAGAAGATCTGGAGATCATGGGTTCTGAACAACTAATTATAAATGAATCAGCAGAAGTTGAAGTTGAGAGACTTTTCCCAGAATTTAGCAGTGCTTTAACAGAAACGACCAAGAGTGATGAAGTTCTTGAGGTTCTAGATTATGAGGATAAGTTAATTATAAAAGGCGAGAATTTCCAGTATGAATTCGATTTGTTCAAGGGAATGCCTGCCAAGATAGTCTACAATAACGAGATTATCATGTCAGACTTGGTAGAATATAATATTTGGCGAGCTCCTACAGATAACGATATGTTTATCAAGAGTGAATGGAAGCAAGCTGGACTAGATAGGGTAATACCTAAACTAAAAGCTCTCGAGTATGAACTCCACGAATCAGGTCTAGAGATTAAAACACATATTACTTTGACACCGAAGATGAGACAGCCTATAGCTCAAGTCTATGCAAGTTGGTTTATCTCAAATCTAGGAGAAATAAAAGTCAAATTAGATGTAGATAGAGATAGAAATCAACCATGGTTCAAAGGCTTCCCAGATTACCCAATGTCAGCAGCAGAGCAAGAACGAGCAGAGAAAGGCTTCCCATTCTTGCCAAGGTTTGGTTTACGCTTATTCTTGGACAAGGATTTCAAGAACCTAACCTACTATGGTATGGGACCAGGTCAGAACTATGAAGACTTCCAAGATGCTGCTTATATGGGTAAATTCTATAGTTCAGTTGAAGCAGAATATGTAGACTTCATTAAGCCACAAGAGCATGGAAACCACGAGAAGACCAAAGCAGTTTTACTTTCTAATGAGTATGCCAAGGCTTTACAGATAAGCTCTGCAAAAGATTTTGCTTTCTCAGCAAGTCAATTCACACAAGAAGAGCTAGAAGCTAAAGCTCATAATTATGAGTTGGAGAAACATAATAAGACTGTACTTTGTTTAGATTACAGAATGAGTGGATTAGGATCTAATAGTTGTGGTCCATTGACTCGTGAAGAGTTTAGATTGAACGAAGAGAAATTTTCTGTAGAGTTTACTATAATGCCAGGAAGAGTAGAGCTCGATTTTGATTTTGAGTAAAACTTAGAGAATTAGGACAAATGAGGGAAGGCTAGCAGATAATGTTGGCCTTCTTTTTTGTACTGTGAATAATTAAATGGCTCAGATCTCAAGCCCTGCTTCTAAGCTTGTAAACAGGGTTTCAAAGTGCTAATATTTAGTGAACCGTTAAGGCAGTAAGAATATTATAAGGAAAGGCGATATTATGCTAGATAAAGAATTAATCAAAAAATATCAAGATAAATATGCAAATGATCCAAGTAATAAAGCAGTTGAAAATGCAATTGCTAAAAATGGTATCAATGCATCAAGTTTAGATAATTCAGCGAAGAGAAAACATAATTTTGTATTTAGTGATGTTACAAAAAGAGGTAACATTACCAACCAAAAGAGCTCAGGACGTTGCTGGATGTTCGCAAATTTGAACACAGCTCGTGTAAATGTAATGGAGAAGTTGAATATTAAGAACTTCGAATTCTCACAAACATATACTTTTTTCTGGGATAAATTAGAGAAATCTAATTTCTTCTTAGAATCAATTATTGAAACAGCTGACGAACCATTAAACTCAAGAGTAGTCTGGCACTTGTTACAAACACCACAAGAAGATGGTGGACAATATGACATGTTTGTCGGTATCTTGAAAAAATATGGTTCAGTACCAAAAGAATGTATGCCTGAAACTTATCACTCAGAGAATACTTACGTATTGGATACAGTTCTAAATAATAAATTAAGAGAATTTGCTGCAGTATTGAGAAGAATGCACGCTGAAGGCAAGTCAGACGAAGAATTAAGAGCTAAAAAAGATGAGCAACTATACTTCGTCTACAATTTATTAGTTAAGACACTAGGTGAAGCTCCAAGAACATTTGACTATAGCTATAGAGACAAGGATGATAAATTCCACAGATTAACAAACCAAAATCCAGTAGAGTTCTTTGAAACTTACAGTGGTTTAAATCTAAATTCTATGGTAAATATCATCAACGCTCCAACAGCAGACAAACCATACGAGAAAACTTATACAGTTAAGTTGCTAGGCTCTGTAAAAGAAGCTCCAGTTATTAAATATGTAAACCTACCAGTTGAAGATTTGAAAGCAAGTGCAATTAAATCTATCCAAGCAGGTGTACCAGTATGGTTTGGTTGTGATGTAGGTAAATTCAGTGATAGCAAATTAGGTATCATGGACGACAAATTGTTCGACTATGAAGCAACACTTGGCGAAGGCGAAAACCTTACAAAAGCAGAGCGCTTAGACTATGGTGATAGTTTACTAACTCACGCAATGGTTCTCACAGGTGTTGATTTGGACGAAAACGGAAACATAATTAAATGGCAAGTTGAAAACTCATGGGGTAAAGACGCAGGTGACGAAGGTATCTTCTCAATGTCAGACTCATGGTTTGATGAGTACACATATCAAGTTACTGTCGACCGTAAATTTGTTGATGAGAAAATTCTAGACATTTATGACAACTGTGAAATTACAGAACTTGAGCCATGGGATCCAATGGGTTCATTGGCAATGTAGTTTGTAATTAAATTTACAAAAAAATAATTGAAAATTAAAAGCTTCATTAGTGTAGAGATTTGTAACTATCTCAATTGCTAATGAAGCTTTTGTTTTTAAAGCTAAACTTTATTTAGATCAGTTATGATTAATAACGACCATTAAAACTTTTAAGTTATTTCACCTTAGTAAAAATAGCGTATAAACTTACATGGAAATCTTTTGGATCAAGATAGCTTACGTAAATTGTATCTTTGTCCTCGTTTGCGTAGATTAGTGTACCAAGAGGCATGTTACGTGCTGTTAGATTATCCTCTTTTGCCAAGTCTTCGTCACTAGTTTCATTAGCTACTGTTTTTTCTACTTTAGCATCAAGAGCTAAACCTTTATCTTTTGGTATCTCGGTAAGCTTCTTTTCTTCTTTTTCGATTTTTTTCATTTCGTAAACAGCACCATTGTATTTAATTAATGGTTTAACGTTGTTGTTCTCATTTTCACTAGCTTCCACTTTAGTAGTCCCATTAGAACTACTAGAATTAGATTTTGACTCCCCTTGTGCATTACATGAAGCCAGTAGTAGTACTGAAACTAAGGCTACTGCTAATATTTTTTTTGACATTTTCGTTTCTCCCTTCGAATATCGCTAAAGCAGAAAGTATAATATTTTTCGCTTTTGAAATCAAATTAAAATTAAAAATATCCGTGAAAAGGTAAACAAAGGCTTAACTTATACTGTGAAAATGCACAAAGAATACGAGGAAATATAGTTAAAATGTTGGGAGAATATACAGTATAATTAAATGCAGATTGAAATTGCAAGAGTAGCAATTATTGAATATATATTAAATTAGAGGAGGTAAGAGCTATGCAAAAACATGAAGCAAAAGATATTAGAAATATCGCCGTTCTAGGGCATAGCGGCTCTGGTAAGACCTCATTTTGTGAGGCAGTTTTATTTAGAGGCGGAGTTACAAAGAGAGTGGGCTCAGTAACTGAGGGTAATACAGTTATGGATTACAGTCCAGAAGAGAAGAAGCGTCATATCAGTATTAATATGGGCGTTTCTAGTGTAGAGTGGCAAGGTGCAAAAGTTAACTTAATAGATACTCCGGGTGATTTTGACTTTATGGGAGAAGTTAACCAAGCTTTAAGAGTTGCCGATTCCGCCATCGTAGTTTTGAGTGGTAAAAGTGGTGTTACTGTTGGTGCAGAGAAATCCTTTAGATTCTTGAAACGTGAGAATATCCCTTATGCGATCTTTATTAACAAGATGGATGACGAAGTCGCTGATTTTAATAAAGTTTTAGTCGAAATAAGAGAAGAGATTGGACGTAGTGCTACAGTGATGATGTTGCCATTCAAGAGTGGTAATAGTTACGATAGTTATGTAGATATATTGGCACAAAAAGCATATACATATAACAATCCAAGTGGTGAGCGTGAGGAAATCGCAATACCTGAGGCTTTAGTTGATGATGTAGAATTACAAAGAGCAGTTTTAATCGAGCAAGTTGCTGAAAGTTCCGAAGAATTATTAGAGAAATACTTCATGGAAGAGCCTTTCACAGAGGAAGAGATTAAACAAGGTCTAAGAGAGCGTATTTCTACAGGTAAATTAATCCCAATTTGGGCAGGATCAGCTTTGGCATTACAAGGTATCAGATTCTCAATGAATAGAATCGTACAAAACATGCCTAGCCCAGTAGATATGCCTATTGAACCAGCAATTAAGTCAGATGGTACAGCTCTAGAGCTCAAGACAGATCCAAATGGTCCATTGGCAGCTTTGGTATTCAAGACATATACAGACCCTTATGTTGGTAAGATTTCTTTATTCAGAGTATATTCAGGAACAATTAAACCAGGTCAAGATCTTTGGAATGCAAAACAGGAAGCATCAGAGAGAGTTTCTGGTGTCTTTACTCCAAATGGTTCACAACAGGTTAACGCTAGCGAAATTGTTGCAGGTGATATTGGCTTAATGACTAAGTTAGATAATACATTCACCGGTGATACATTGAGTACAAAAGATCAAAGTCTTGTATTACCACGTATTATCTTGCCAGCATCACCACTACGTATGGCTATTTATCCAGTCAATAAAGGTGAAGAAGATAAGATTGCACTAGGTATTGCTAGAATTCAAGAAGAAGATCCAACTATTAAATTAGAGATGGATAATGAGACAGGCGAAATGATTGTCTCTGGTTTAGGTGAATTACAACTTAACGTATTAATCGCTAAACTACTAAACAACTTCAAGGTAGAAGCTAGACTAGAAAGCCCACGTGTTGCTTATAGAGAGAAATTACAAGCTCCTGTCAAAGTACAAGGTAAATATAAGAAACAATCTGGTGGACACGGTCAATATGGTGACGTTTGGATTGAGTTCTCACCTCACGAAGAAACTGACTTGATATTCGAAGAAGATATCTTCGGCGGTGCTGTTCCAAAATCCTACTTCCCAGCAGTTGAGAAAGGTCTACGTGAAGCTATTGAAGAAGGTCCATTGGCAGGATACCCAGTTGTTGGTTTGAAAGCTGTCTTAGTTGATGGTTCTTACCACGATGTTGACTCTTCTGAATTAGCATTCTCTATGGCAGCTAAGTTAGCGTACAAGGCAGCAATGGAGCAAGGTGGAGCTTACCTACTCGAACCTGTATACAATGTTGAAGTTCACGTTCCTGAGTCAGATTTAGGTGATATCATGAGTGATATCAGCAAACGTACAGGTAGAATTAATGGTATCGACCAAAAAGCTGGTATGAGTATCGTCTCTGCATTGATCCCTCTAGGAGCAATGGATAGATATGCTACAGACCTACGTGCTATGACTCAAGGTAGAGGTTGGTACAGTATGGAATTTGCTAGCTATGAGAGAGTACCTCATGAATTCCAAGAGAAATTAATTGCTAAGTACCAAGAAAGCAAAGAGAATTAGTTTGTTACTTGTATAATATAATCACTAAAACGCCCTGACCTTTTAATATAAAATGTTGGGGCGTTTTTCTGTTTTAATGTAAACTTTTCTATAGCCATAAGTAAAAAGATAAGGCTAAAATAGTAAGGCTAAAAGGAGGAAAGAATGGAAAATATTGTAATTAAAGAGGGCATAATACCAGATCTTGAGAGTGTTCTAAATTTATATAATGATGTCTCGTGGAGTGCATATACCTCTAATCCAGAACAGTTAAAGAATGCTATAAAAAATTCCTTGAAGGTCTGGACTGCTTGGGATGATGATCTATTAATCGGTTTAGTTAGAGTTGTTGGTGATGGCTATACTATCATTTATATTCAAGATATTTTAGTTCTAGAAGCATATCAAGGGCGAGGCGTAGGCAGTCAGTTGTTAAAAATGGTTCTCGAAGAGTATAAAGATATTCGCCAAATAATCTTGCTAACTGATGATAGTGAAAAAACAATAAAATTTTATGAAAAGAATGGACTCACACAGGTTGGAAAATATAATAGCGTAGCTTTTATGAAGTAAAAATTATATCAGAGTAAATATTTCCTTATGACATGAACTTGAATTGCCAATAAGCCAACACATAAAGCTCAAAGAAAAATGCTAATATAGTGTATAAGAAAAAACTATCCAGGAAACTATATAACTATAGTGAAAGAACTATCTAGGAGAATCATATGCGTAATAATATTTATTCTTTGTCGAGAAAAGCTGAAGTCTTGAAAATGAGTCCAGAGGAGTTGCAAGAGCTTAATCAAGCTGGCCTAGATTATCTGTGGGAAGCCATGATTAATGGCAACACTGATTTTCACACACATAGTAATGTATCAGATGGCAAGGATTCCCCGGCACAATTGGTACAAGAAATAATTAAACGTGACTTAGATACATTCTCCTTGACCGACCACGATACTATGGAAGGTTTCAAAATTATCAGTATTCTCTATGACAAATTAAATCTAGTTGGAATGGAATTACCGGATTTTATTCCTGGATTGGAGATGAATGCAGAATTCGAAGGACAGGATATTCAGATCCTGGCATACTTTCCATTTGGTACTTTTTATCTGATGGAAGATAGCGTGAAAGAGAGACAAGCTCGACGCAATGAGCGTAATGCCAAAATCATGCAGAAAATCGATGAAAGTGGTCTATTAATTTCTGCAGATGAGTTAAAAAATATGGGCGGAGGCGTTATCGGTAGAGTTCACATAGCTAATCTGATAATGAGAAAAGGTTATGTCGATTCAATAAGTGAAGCATTCAGGTTGTATCTAGATAAAGGTCAAGCTTTTTACGTAGAAAAAGAGTTGATTTCTATAGAAGAAACTTTGAAATCCATTAGAGATGCTGGTGGTATACCTGTGCTTTCCCATCCAGCAAGATACGAAAACTGGTTGCATGGTGATAATGTAATAAGTAAAGATGAATTATTCGCCAAGATAGAACGTCTCAAGAGCTTAGGATTACAAGGCCTTGAAGTTATGCATATAGAGACTAGTTTTGCCGATAGTCGTGAATTTGCCCATATAGGAACTGAATTGGGGTTATTACCAATAGCTGGTTCAGATTATCACGGAAGTCATAAGGCTAATGTACCACTGAGAACAAAAAAAGATGATCCTAGGAAGTTTTTGAGCTTGTTCTATAAAGAGTTCAGAGTATCACGTTTGTAATTTTCGAAAAAGGTGAAAGATATTTTATGAAAAAAATAGCAGTAATAACAGGTGCATCTTCTGGATTGGGAATGGAGTTCGCTAAGCAATTAGACGAACTTCGTGAGGTAGACGAAATTTGGTTGATAGCCAGGCGAGAAGAAAGACTTAGAAACTTAGCAAGTAAGTTACAAACTACATCAATAGTTATAGTAGCAGATTTGGGTCAAGAAGATTGGGAAGCTGATTTTGTCAACAGACTAGAGCACTCCGCTAATGTCGAAAATGCTAGAATTGAGTATTTGATTAATTCCGCTGGACTGGGTATTAATGAGAAATTTATGGATACTAGTTTAGCCGCTAATACCAATATGCTAGATGTAAATATGCGTAGTTTAACTAGAATTTGTTACCTAGCAATTCCATACATGAACAAAGGTGGGAAAATCTTAAATATTGCTTCAGTAGCAGCATTTATGCCGCAACATAAATTCAGTGTATATGCTGCAAGTAAGGCTTATGTGCTCAACTTCTCCAGAGCTTTAAATAGTGAGTTAGAAGATGTTACAGTTATTTCAGTTTGCCCTAACCCTATGCAGACTGAGTTTTTTGCCAAAGGCGAAGTGCCAAAAGGCTTCAAAAAAGTAGGTGTAGAAAAAGTCGAGAAGGTTGCTAGCAAGGCGATAAGAAGGGCGAAGCGTGGCAAAGATATATCTCTGCAGAGCTTCCCAGCGCATGTGGTACGTTTTATCTCTAGGATTTTTCCACATAATTTCGTGCTCTGGTTCGAACGAAAAAGTGATCTTTAAGAAATTATGTGCGCTTATCCAATCTCGAGCAAAGGCAAAAGTTAAGATACTTTATAAATGCGTAAGTTATTTTGCTCAGGGAAGTAAGCTACCTCAGGGAACCATTTTGCCAACTGATCTTCATTAATAAACACATTTTCATAATTACGCCAGAAATCATCAATCATGAGGTAATTAATTTTGTTCTTTTGTAGATAATCTTTAGTTTTTTGGTAATCGCTTAATTCTGCCAGCAAGATTCTTTTTATCTCTTGTGCTCTTGTTTCTGTACCGTAACCTGCGGATTGTGAGTAGTAAGGCCAACCGAAGTAAGACATTCTACCGGTGGCAAAGTAGGAGTGATAGTTCCAAGGTGGAGTTAGGTTAATGGAATTTGGCTCGGTGTGCTGGTACATCCATTGGCTAAAATCATCAGCAGTTTGTATTTCTACCCTGTTGAGAGAAGCATTTCTGTATACAGCGAAGTCTACAAATCCGGTAAAAGTCATAACAAAAACTACAACGACGCAGGCTGTTTTGCAAAGGTAATTTATAATTTTTGTTCTAGCTGATTTTTCAGCTGTTTTTTTATAAATGCTGTCTTGAGCTCTATCTGTTTTTTCTTTTGTATAAGTCCATAAATTAACCATAAAATGACTAATAAAAGGTATAAATAAAATTTGAGTGAATATAAAAAACTTATGATTTACCGTTGTATCTGGAGTTAGTGAGATGGTAAAAGCAAAAACAACAGGGAGTAGAAACGAAGCACTTACAATTTTTAAATCCTTTTCTTTAAGCAAAAAAGGTGTGCTCAAGATAATAAATAAAGATAGTCCATAGAGAATGAGTAAGAACAGCGCGATGCTAGCAAAATTAGGATTTTCGAGTATATAACCAAAGTGGAAGATATTAGTAAACATAGAACTGTTACTGCTGCCAGTTTTTGTGAAGATTTTCAACATAACTAGAGCGCCAAAAACATTTGTAATTCCAAAAATAAGATACTGTGCTTTGGATTTGGAGAATAGAGCCCAAACTATAAGGATTAAATTCAAGCATATCAAAACAGATCCATGCCAATATGCCATTGGAAGGCCTATGAGACTTAAGCCAATGACTTCTTGCCAGGTAAGTTTAGCCTTGTCTTTTAAACTAGGATAGAAACTTATAAGTACCCATACAGCAATGCTAAGTACAAATAATAGATGACGTTGGTTAGCATAGACATTAAGGTTATATAGCCCCCAGTCATCGTGCAAGAGAGGTCCTGAATACGAATTAGAGTTCCAAAGATTTTTGAGAGCAAGCCATAAATTATTACTTTCTCCAAGCTCAGCAAAAAACACGAAAAAACCACTAAATGAGCTTCTAAAACAGAAGAACACTAAACTCAAGAATCCGGTACTTAATTTACGAGTCAACAGCAAGCTTAGATAGAATAAGCTTTGCATAAATGCAACTATTCCCAAAATAGAAGGCAAATTAATGGACCAATCTAAGCGTAAGCCTAAGGCATTCAATAATCCGCAAAGATAATAAAAGAAGAAGTGGTAATTCATACCAGAACCAGCAAAATGTGGATAGGAGCTAGGAATATTGCCAAAGGCAAAATTCCTAACATTAGCCGTGTGAGGAGCAAGATCACTAAACACAGTAGCTCCAGCAGCTAAGGTAGAACTGTTAAGTTGGAAGGATCTTTGAGTGAGAAAAATTCCCCAAAATATACTTATGACTTGTAAACATAGAATTGCGATAAGCTTTTTATGCTTGTTAAATAATAATGGGCTAACCTTAATTTGATGATGTGCCTCAAAAACAACTGCAGTTTTTCTGACATTTTTAAAATATCTTCTAAGACCAGATACTAATAGCAAGAACAAAGAATTAATAATGATTAGGCGAGGAATACTTGGAACTATATTGGATATTTTTGTTATTAATAAATGTACGAAGTAATTAAATGTTGAGCTTAAATAAAATCCCAAAAGAAAATCGATTGGCCAATATATTAGAAATTTTAATAAATAGCTATTGAGCTGGAATGATTTAACTTGCATGCTTAAATCAATTTGTCCTTCTAACCGTCCACTATCAGTGAGTAGGCTTTTATATAATCCAAGGAGATTAAAGTTGTGGCGAAAGTTTTGGCCTATGAAGTAAGCTACGACAAAATATAGAAGCACAAGCATGTTTTACCTATTGTTTATCAACAAATTTATTTTCAGAAATATTAGAATTTACACTTTTATTGCTAGAAGCATTATTACCCTTAACAAGATATGTAGTGTTAAACTCTTCCATAGTAATGTAGCGAGGTCTGCCCTTTACCTCATCATAAATTTTAGCAATATAAGTACTGATTAGACCTAAGGACATCATCACAGCACCACCAATAATCAATAAGAGCAAAATAACTGTAGTGAAACCATCAGCTGCGTGACCTGTAAAGAAGCGAACTAAGGTTATAACACCTATTACAACTGCCAAGGTCAGGAAGAGCACGCCCATCAAAGTTATGAGTGACAGAAGTACGGTAGAGAATGAAGTGACCGCATTAATAGCCAATTTCCAGAGCCCGGACCAGGTCCATTTGCTATCGCCATGTACTCTCTCTTCAACAGCAAATTCAAATTCAGTTCGTTTGAAACCTAACCAAGAACTTAAACCGCGGAAAAAAGTATTGTGCTCACCAAGTTTATTCCAGGCGTTAACAACCTTTCTATCCAAGAGCTTGAAATCCGAAGCATTATTAAGGTCAACTCCACTTACCTTTTGGAAGCTCTTATAGAAACTATTGGCGAAGAAGTTTTTAACTTTGCTTTCTTTCCCACGAGAAGATTTAACTCCTTCAACAACGTCATAACCAGACTGCCATAGTCTTACCATTTCTGGAATGTAGTGAGGTGGATGTTGTAAATCCCCATCCATTAGAATAACTGCATCTCCAAGAGCATTTTCTAGTCCTGCACATATCGCTGCTTCTTTGCCGAAATTTCTGCTAAATCTCAAAGCATGAATTCTTGGATCTGCTTGAGCAGCTTGAGAAATTATTTCCCAAGTTTTGTCCTTGGAACCATCATCGATTACCAATATCTCGAAAATACAATCTAATGATTCCATAATCGGTATAACGGTATTTAAGGTGACTTGCACCTGTTCTTCTTCGTTATAAAAAGGTATAAGCAATGATAATTTCATGTCAACACTCCAGTGGATTGAGATCTAGTCATAAGCAATATTAAGTAATCGAGGGAACTGAATCTCTTTTAGTTAATGACTATTTTAAACATAATTACGTTTAATTACTAGGTTAAAATCAATAATTAAAAAATCCAATAAGACAGGTTTCTTACGAAGAATGTATTACACCTTAAGAAAATATAATCTTGATCTAACAAAATTTTAACAATGCTTATTTATCCTGAAACATGTAAGAAAAAACAACAAAAGTTGCGCTGGAGGAAAAAAATGAAGAAATTTATAAAAAGTTTAAGTTTAGTTTTGGCAAGTTCACTAATCTTAGCAAGTTGTAGTGCAGGAAATACAAATTCAGAAAAAACAACAGATGCTAATGCAGCAGGGCAGACAACAAAAGCTGATGCAAAAAATACAACAGTAGATAAAGTAAGTGAAGGTGCTAAAGGCGAAATTCACGTATACAGCCGAGATGAATCATCAGGTACACGTGGTGCCTTCCAAGATATTATTGGTTATGGTGACACAGAAAAAAATCAAGAGGTTTTGACAGACAAAGCAGTTATTGAAGATAGTAATGGTGCTTTGGCAAAAGCCGTAGGTAGCGACAAAAATAGTATTGGTTTTGTTTCTATGACAACAGACTTTGAAGCTAATAATATTAAAGGATTATCATTCGAGGGTGTTGAGCCTTCCGCTGAAACAGTTTTGGACAATTCATATGCATTGAAACGTCCATTCAACATGGTTTCACGTGCAGCAGGTGATTTCGCAGATGAGAAGACAGAGGCTCTAGTAGATGCATTCGTAGACTTCCTACTCAACTCAGTAGAAGGTAGAGATGCAGTAGCTTCAGCTGGTGGTATAGTTGATGTAGATGGTGGTAAAAAATGGGATGACCTAAAAGCAAATCACCCAATTGTAAATGAAGACAATAGTTCTTTAATAATCCGCACAGCAGGTTCTACTTCAGTAGAAAAAGCTTTGCAAGCAGCATTAGAAGCTTTCGTACCTCTAGCAGGCAACTTCAAATTCGTTAGTGCACACACAGGTTCAAGTGATGGTTACAAACGTGTTTTAGGTGAAGAAAAAGATGGTGCAAACGCAGCTGACTTAGGTTTTGCTTCACGTGATTTCAAAGATAGTGAAAAAGTTGCAGACGGTAAACATTCAGGTGTATTCGCACAAGACGCAGTTGTTGTTGCTGTAGCAAGTGCAAACGCAATTTCTAACTTATCAAAAGACCAAGTACATGACATTTTCACAGGTAAAATTACAACTTGGGAAGAATTAGCAAAGTAATGCTTAAACCGAAGATATAAGTCATGCTTATACTCCAAATTACTACAAAGGTTTAGTCAGTATGGCTAGGCCTTTTAGTACGTATTATAAGCACTAGTATTAGTCTAATTAAGGGTATTAAAGGTAAATTAAATTTAAGCAATGGTTTATTATAATTATATAAAAAGCAGTTACATAAAAGTTTTTAATGAATATTACAACATGCTTACACAAATGAAGGGAGGCAAACATGGCCAGACCAAGCATTGATGTTCGTCAGGATCAGGAAGATAATCCTAATGCAAACAAAAGGCGTAAGATAAACGACAAGATTTGGCGAGGGATTTTTATTGCCAGTGGTATAATCTCCGCTCTTATGATAGTTGTTATTATTATCTTTGTTTCAGCAAAAGGAGTAAGTCCCTTTTTACCAAATTATGAGCATGCTAGACAAAGCGTAGGTAAGTTTCTGACTGGAATGACTTGGAGACCAGATGTTGGCGAAGGTGTTTATGGCGTAGCTTTTATCATAGTAAATACCTTGGTTTCAGCGCTAATAGCAGCAGCAATATCTTTCCCAATAGCAGTTTTAACTGCTTTGTTTATTGTCAAAATAGCACCAAAGAGATTGCGTGAACCGATGCAAATTGTTGTTGAGCTTTTAGCGGCTATACCTTCTGTTGTTTATGGTGTTTTTGCAGCTAGCAAAATAACTACTCTTGTTGAATCTATAGCAGGATTTTTTGGAGTTTCGACTTTTGGGGGTAAGTCTCTAATGTCAGTTTCTCTCTTACTAGCGATAATGATTTTCCCAACCATAACCTCAATGTCAATTAATGCAATTTCTGCAGTGGATAAAAACTTAGAATTAGGCTCACTAGCATTAGGTGCTTCAAGAACTCAGACAAATTTCAAAGTTGTATTAACCTCCGCTAAATCAGGTATTTTTGCAGGGCTAGTTCTTGGATTAGGTAGAGCCTTTGGTGAAGCTACAGCGGTATCCATGGTAGCTGGTAACTCTCAGATAGGTATTAATCTGAATCCATTTGCGCCAACAAGGACACTAACTTCCACTATGCTATCTGGTCTAAAAGAAACTACAGGTGTTGACTATGATATAAGATTTTCAGTTGGTATTGTTTTGATGGTTATTATTTTGATAACTAACTTATTAATCCAAATTGTGAAGCGTAAAATTGGAGGTGGTACAAATGCCTAATGATGTATTAGACTCCAAATTAAATGCAAGACTCAAAGAAAACCGCGGCATGAGCCGTAAGCGTAGAATCCAAGATGGATGTAAAAATATTTTCACCTATTTATCAGCATTTCTAGCAGTGTTTGTTTTGGGTTCTGTCGTATTTTATATTTTCTCGAATGGTTGGAAAAACTTATCTTGGGACCTAATTATGAGTGATTATTGGAATGTTCCTTATAATGTTGAATTTCAAGAAAATAAAGCAGAAAATTTTCCTGTCCCAAGTGACTTAGCTGAAGATGAATTCTTCTCAAGCAATTTTGGTATTGGTCTGAAAAATGGTCGTAATCCTTCTGGCGAAAAAATAGTTGAATTAACTCACATAGACGGTGCATCTGCTTTCCACCATACAGTTTCTAAAACAGCAGGAGCCAACAAAGGACAAAACGTAAGTGTAGACAAGGGTAGTGATATCAAATCTTTATACTACGTAAATGCTGAAGGCGAATCTAAATATGTTGGTGTCAGAGATGCCAAAACGACCATAGAAAAATTAGATAATGATGCAGTTGCTATGGAGTCCGTTGCCTTCAACTCACCGGGTGGTGGTATTAGAGGTTCTATTGTAGCTACCCTAATGCTTATACTTATTACTTTATTAATAGCTTTACCTATAGGTGTATTTGCGGCTATTTATTTGCATGAAATTGCTTATGATACTCGAAGCACTCGTGCAATTAGGTCTGCAGTTGAGATGTTAAACGGTGTCCCAAGTATTATTTACGGTTTGATGGGTATGACAGTTTTGTTCCCAATTACACAAGTCTTCGGAGCTTCGACACCAAACGTACTTTTGGGTGGGTTAACAATGTCAATAGTGCTTTTGCCAGTTGTTATTCGTCAGACAGAAGAAGCCTTGATTACTGTACCAGACTCACTAAGAATGGGATCCTTGGCGCTTGGTGCAACAAAAACTCAGACAATATTTAGAGTAGTTTTACCTAATGCCTTACCAGGTATTTTATCCGCAGCGTTATTATCTGTTTCTAGAGTCATAGGTGAATCTGCAGCTCTGATCTACACCATGGGTACAGCAGTTAGCGATAATCCTACTTGGACAGGTAGTGGTACAAGTTTAGCTTTACAGATCTGGTCAGTTATGAGTGGCGAACAGCCAAACTTCGCTTTAGCATCAGCCATCTCAATATTGATTTTAATTGTAGTTCTTGCCCTCAATATTACTGTCAGAATAATCAGCAAACAGCTGAACAAACGTTGGGCTTAATGAACTTAATTAGCTTAATGCTTAGGTCGTAGGCTTAGACGTAGGCAAGATAGACGAATAAACTTAACTAGGAGATGAGGAGATGACAATGATTAATGAAGAGAATAAAAATAATGTCATGTTTAAGATTAAAGATCTAGACTTATATTATGGTGACTTCCAGGCGTTAAAAGGTATCACAATGGATATCCCTGCAAACAAAGTTACAGCATTTATTGGGCCATCAGGTTGTGGTAAATCTACTTTGTTGCGTTGTTTTAACCGCATGAATGACTTGATCGAAGATTGTAGAATAGATGGAAAAATTTTATTGAACGGTGATCGTGATATTTATAACGATAAGATGGACGTTGTTAAACTAAGAACTGAGATTGGTATGGTATTCCAACATCCTAATCCATTCCCTATGAGTATTTACGATAACGTTGTTTATGGACTAAGAGTTCAAGGTATTAAGGATAAAGAATTATTAGATTATGTAGTAGAATCCTCCCTTACTAAAGCAGCGCTATGGGACGAGGTTAAAGATGATTTAGGCAAAAATGCTCTTAAATTATCTGGTGGTCAGCAACAAAGACTTTGCATTGCTAGGGCTATAGCTTTGCAACCTTCTGTAATACTAATGGACGAACCTACATCAGCTCTTGATCCAATTGCAACAGGTAAGATTGAAGAACTAATGGAAACTCTAAAAGAGGATTATACTATAGTTATAGTTACTCACTCCATGAGCCAGGCAGCGCGTATTAGCGACAGGACTGCTTTCTTCTATTTGGGTAGCTTAATAGAATATGATGAGACAGTAACAATATTTAATAATCCAAGCAAACCACAGACTGAGGCCTATATTACTGGTCGTTTCGGTTAAGACAAAATAATCTAAAAGTCTATTGTTAAATAGACGTAGGAGGCGAATATGAGATCAGCTTTTGATAGAGAAATGCTTAAGTTGCTGAACGATGTTAACAGCATGGGAGCAAGAGTAGATAGCGTAATAAGAGATACACATACTGCTTTGAAGAACTTGGATTTCTTATTAGCACAACAAATTTATGAGAGCGATAATGAAGTTGATGAGATGGAAATTACAATTGAGAGAGAGGCTATCTCTGTAATTGCTTTACAACAACCAGTTGCATCAGATTTGCGTAAGATAACTGCTACCTTGAAGATGGTTACAGATATAGAGCGAATTGGTGATCAGTGTGCTGATATTTGTGAAATTATGAATTCCAATCCTAATTTCCATCAATTTGATTGCCCGGAGAAAGTCCTTTTAGCTTTAGAAAAAGCTAGAGAGATGTTTAGCTCAGCTATGGAAGCTTTCATGCAACGAAATATGGAATTGGCAAAAGAAGTAATCCGCTCTGATGATATTGTTGATAATTATTTTGATGAGATAGTCCAAGACATGACTAATATTATTATTGATGTGGCTAATAAAGATAGCAGCAATAGTGCTTTGGCAGTTGACTACTTATTTATTGGAAAATATATTGAACGAATTGGTGACCACGCTACAAATATTGCTGAATGGGCTTTGTATGAAATAACTGGAGATAATAAATATTTGATTGACTCAGATGAATACGAAGACGAAGATGATGAGGACAATGAGGAGTAAATTACATGCCTTTAATATATGTTGTAGATGATGAAGCTAATATTAGAAGATTGGCGAGTCTAGCATTAGAAGAGCAGGGTATGGAAGTTAAAAGTTATGAAAACGGAGAACAGCTTCTTGATGCATTAGATAGAAGTGTCCCTGACTGTATTCTGCTAGACTGGATGATGCCAGGACTTGATGGAATTCAGTTGCTACATAGAATTAGGAATAATGATAAATACAAAAATATCCCTTTGATAATGTTAACTGCTAAGTCGGAAGAAATGGATGTAGTAATGGCACTTGAGCTAGGTGCTGATGATTACATTAGTAAACCTTTTGGTGTCAAAGAATTACCAGCTAGAGTTAGAGCAGTGCTCAGAAGACAAAATAAAGCTACAGAAGCTACACAAGATAAAAAATTAAGTGCTTCTGGTATTACAATAGATCCAAAACGTCATAGCGTCGTAAAAAATGGTGTAAATATAGATCTAACAGCAAGAGAGTTTGATCTTCTCTATGTATTGATGGAATCACCTGGCAGAGTTTTCACACGCGATACACTACTTAACCAGGTCTGGGATACAGAATATTTTGGAGATACGAGAACAGTAGATGTGCATATTAGATATTTGCGCCAAAAAATAGAAGACGATGATGCAAATCCAATGTACATAAAGACTATAAGAGGTGTAGGATACAGTTTTGCGGACTCAGAAAAATAAAATTATTAAAGAACTATTGAGCAATACCTTTAACGTGTTTTTGGCAGGTGTTTTATTTGTGCTGGCACTTTTTGGGATTTGCTCTTTCTTTTTTAGAGATGCATTAATAAGTTTGTTTGTTAGCTTAGCAAATAGCCATTATTTATTATATATTGCCATAGCAGTGTGTTTACTATCACTGTTTATGTTAATTAATTCCCTAGTAAAAAAATATAAAAAGAACGTCAGACCTAGCTTTGAACAAATGGAGATATTAGACAAGCTTGCTGTTGCAGATTACAGTAAATATCCGAGTGATCAGGAGAGTAAATCGGCTCTTGTTCAACTAATGGATGAGTATATTAAGAATTTATATAGGCAGCTAAAATTATTCCAAGATAACGTTGAATCTTCTAATCAATTACAAAATGCTATTTTGGAGCAACTAAAAGAAGGAATTATAGCGACTGATGAACAAGGGGAAATCAGGCTTGAAACAAATCTAGTCAAAGAAATGCTTCAAAGTAGAAGATTTAATGGGAAGGAAAAAGTTACAATTGATTATGTTGAAAATAACCGTACAAGTTTAACTTCAGCAAATAATCTGGATAGATTTATTTCGGTAAGAAATGTTAATTACTCTAAAGTATGGGAGATAATGAGCCGAGCTATTGCAACTAGGAATATAGTCATTGATGATTTCGAAATTAATGTAGATGGTCAGGACAAAATAATTCAAGTGTACGCTAGTCCTATAGAGGATAAAAACTTAAAAGGGGCGTTGGCTGTTATTGGCGATGTAACAGTAATGAAGTCTCTCGAAAGACAAAGACAAGACTTTGTGGCTAATGTAAGTCATGAACTTAAGACACCTTTGACTTCAATACTTGGCTATATAGAATTAGCCAAGAGTCCAGATAGGACTCTTGAAGAAATACGTCAATTCCAAGAGATTATTGCAATAGAAGCTCAGCATTTACGTGAATTAATTGGAGATTTATTAGAGCTAGCTGAAATTGAGAATAGAGAGAAATCTGCAAAAGTTGAAGAAGAGCATAAGAAAGAATGTGTATATTTCTATCAGGTTATAGATGAAATTTTTGGTCAGCTAAGTGGATATGCCAAGCAAGAAGATGTTAAACTGCTACTCGAGGTGGATCCTGAAGCCAAAATTGAAGCAAATTATACTCGTATCAAGCAGCTATTTTTTAACTTAATTTCTAATGCTATTAAATACAATAAACCAGGTGGATACGTTCGAGTAGGAACCAATGAGAGCTTTTCTCAAGGTGGAAGTCAAGAGGTCTTCGTTGAAGATAATGGCATTGGTATTCCTAGAGCGGAACAGAATAGGATTTTCGAGAGATTTTACCGAGTTGATAAGTCTCGTGCCAAAAATGTTGAAGGTACTGGTTTAGGTTTAGCAATTGTTAAGCATACTGCTAACTTGTATAACGCTAGTGTTACTCTCGAGAGTGAATTGGGTAAAGGTAGTAAGTTTACTATTACTTTTCCAAAGAAGTAAATAAATTTTTCATTGCGATTATATGTGATTATGCTGGTGGATATTTTAAATTTATAGACTATAATAGTAAAAAACAAAGTCTTCAGGGCGGGGTGAAATTCCTCACCGGCGGTGATGTTCTTAAATATCAAAATTTTTCTCATAAAATTACTTGATAAAGAGAGCTAAGCCCGCGAGCTATTTGCTGATCCAGTCAATTCTGGAGCCGACGGTAAAGTCCGGATGGGAGAAGATATGAATATAGGTATGTTGGGTAAGTTTTGCCAGGTTTTTCGACTGGGTTTTACCTTCAACGCTTTATATTTATTAAATAAAGATCTTGCTAGCTAGCCTTCTGGCTTAACCGAATCTTTTATTTGAACTTTTCCTAACATTCTGAAGCAACGGAGGTTGTAAATGAGTAGAGGAAAAGGTCTAGGTAAATCCAAAAGAAGTAAGAGAAGTACAAGAATAATTGCTTTTGATGCGATCATGGCAGCATTAGGTGTATTGTTAATGCTGTTTTTACGATTTCCTTTATTACCTGTTGCGGCACCTTGGCTTATTTATGATTTAGGTGATTTAGCTGCCATTTTGGCAGGATTAATTGCTGGGCCTGTCCATGCGATAATTGTCTTGTTGATAATTTGTATAGTACAGATGGCTACTCCCAATGCATCCGGTTTTTGGGGATTTGTAATGCACTTTATTGCCAGTGGAGTAATGGTTATAGTTCCAGCTTTAGTATGGCAACGTAAGAAAAATAGATCATCTTTAGTACTCGGGCTAATTGGTGGAGCACTTGCTTTAATAATTATTATGATACCTCTTAACATTATAATTACTCCAATTTTTACAGGTGCAAGCGTAGAAGCAGTAATTAAAATGATTATGCCAATTATAGTCCCATTTAACTTGATAAAAGGTTTGTTAAATACAGTGTTCTCTTATCTGATTTTCATGGCGTTATTAAAAGAAGGTAATGTTAAATTTAAAAATTGGAGAGTGTAGTGTGGATTGATAGATGTACGGGTTCAACGCATTCCTTTTGCTTTAGAATTAAAACAATTTAAAATTAGATTTAACAATACCCTCCTTACTGATCTGTTCAGCAAAGAGGGTACATATCAATTTTGGTGTGTAGATTTTTCGATTAAGTTAAAACTCTAGTATAGAGTCTTAACTTATAAATATTTATTGCACACTAACGGTAAAAACAATAGCCTTCATTATATTTTCATTTCCTTTGTTTTTGTCAAAGGTTTCAAGAGGGAATGTAGTAGTCCCATCATGAATTGACATAAATGAAATTTCATTAGTGAAGTCCTTCTTCTCAGGTAGTTTTGTTGAATGGATATTTTCTTTGCCTGTAAAGTAATTTAATAAGTCAATTGTATTTTTAGATTGATTTAGATATATTTCTATATATTGTTTATTACTATCCACTCTTATACCCAGAAAATTATTTTCTTTTTGCTTTGCCGATGATACAAACCCTATTCTTTCCCATGCCCCATCTTTGTACTTATAACAGTTTAACTTAATTTCTTGAACGGATTCAGTTGGAAGCAATTCAAATAAATTCAATTCTTCGGATAACATATTAGCTAAATTTTGAGGCAATTTTTTATTTATATCATATGGTTCAATCGTACTGTATTTAGTTTGAGCATTGCAGGAAACGATAAGAAATAGAATTATACTTATTAACGAAAAATAGATTATTTTCTTTTTCATATTAATTCCCCCTGTTTTTTTAAAATGATTTATAAAAAGTTTAAGTGTATTAAAATCAATGTCTAATCACTCTCATACAACCACCACCCTGTAAGTTAAATATCTTAACTATATTATCTTACAACGGTATGGTAAAAACAAGACTACCAAATCAAAGAAATAGTAGTATAGTGGATGTGATAAATAAAAATTTATAGAATAAAATGTGAAAATTAGATGAAAAGAGAGGGAATCTCTTCCCTCTCTTAATAATTATAAATAATCTATTTCCCCGAAGAAAATGTGAAAATTAGTACAAGATTACTCGTTTTTTATGTTTAAAGTTGTTCCTTGCCAGAAGGGAATATCTTCCTTGTTATGATTTGCATCAAGATTGAAGTCGTCTAATAATATGATTGTATTTAGATTACAATTAGCTAAGATTGATAATGTTTTAATATGGATCGTTTTGCCAGGTTCATTTTTATATATTTGCAAATATCTTTTTTCGCCATTTGAGTTATTTTGTAGGTTTGTAACTACGAAATATTTGTCAGTTGATTTGTCCATTAGTTCTTTAGGTATTATTAGACCTTTAAATTGCCAGAAATCATTTTCATTGAAATTTTTCCCTGAAATAAATTTATAAAGATCTCTAAAAATGCTACTCTTGATAGTACCATTTACGACAATTTCTCCCTGACTATAGTTCCCTCGATAATCTCTATTTATTGAAATTAAATTATGTTGTACCTTTTTTGTATAAGGGAAGAATAATATTGCCAATATGATAATTACAATTACAGAAAATAAAACATATTTTTTGATTTTAAATTGTTTCATTATTGAGGCTCCTCTTTGCTATATTAGAATATATCTGTGTAACTGTTAAGATTGTGACGGGATTGAGATATAACATTTCCCTTTTCCTCCTACGATTATTTTAATAAGAGTAGTTATAGAACCAACTATAAAAAGTGGATTTGCTTATGTAAATATAATTGACATAAGTTATTAATAGTTTAATCAAAGGCAGTATAAAGATGTACTTATGATTGTTCTCTAGAACAAAGCCTATTCCTAGATAACATACAATCCAAATAATAAATAGTGTAATAATTAAAACGTTAAAGGCCTTATCAGGGTTAGGTCTTGAAGTTTTGTTTTCTGATCTTAAACTTAATTCAAGAGCAGATTTTTCATTAAGAACATTTAGCGTTATTAAAGATATACAAGCCAACTCAATTATTGACAATAGCAAAGTAATAAAGAGTTGCCAAAATGTGCTTTGTGGTGTTAACACGAAACAAAATAGCAGAAAATAAACAATATATGCCATTATTAAACTATATTTTAATATGTTATTACTAGGAGCATGGAAATTAATACTTTTACTTTGTTCTGTTATGTTTAAGTTAGTGTTCTTAGCTATAACATTAGACATATGGTGTTGTGGCAGAAAGAATAAAACTACACCTAGAATAACTAGTTTATAAAAATTTTCGTTATTAAATATTTCAAGCAAATCAAAAATCAATAATACACTTAGGCTGAGACAATTTAGTATAGCTATGATAGAAAGCCATATTAATATATTTTTTTTGTAATTAATTTTAATGTTTTCAAAATTCATTTCTATATTTAAAGACCTCCATTAATACTATATGATCTATTATCTTACAAAACCATGGTAAAAACAAGATTACCAAGCTCAAAGCATTAGCAGATTAATAAAGTAAATCCAAAAAGATCTACTTCGACTAACATTACTCATCTTATCCATATAATATATAATTAATAATGTATAATTATAGTATGCAAAAACACTCATAGCTTAGTAAGGGAGGACCAGTTCATGGCAAAAGAAAAAGTGCCCTATTACGTACATGCTATTAAGCAAGATGACGATTTGGGAGAAAACATAGATACCTATGCAGCAGTTCCTAGAATTATGCTCGCAAGCCTAGACACAAAGGAATTCGTCAATAAAATTGCCCTAGGACTATTAAATATCTGGAATAGCAAAGATATTAGTACGGTACCTTTTTCTGTTGGTCCAAGTTATGAAAATTTAGACAAGTATAGGGCAGCAAGTGGCAAAAGAACTTATACCTTGGATAGTTTTTACCAAGATGAGAGTGAGCTAGCGTATTTGCTTACACATTACACAGAGTCCCAAGATTTAGCACTTCTAATTGCAGATGGAAATTACTACGATACCTGCCTGCCGTATTCTAATTCCTGGACTGAGCAAGGAGAAATTCCTCACGGTTCTCCAGCGGATTTAGCAGAGAAAACAAACACACCCGTGCTTCTCGTTGTAAATTTATCAGACTTTAATTTTACCAGTTTAAGCAAGATTACAGGAATTTTGGACTTTCGTAATGATCAGCAAATAGCAGGTTTTATCTTAGTTAGTGACAACAAGCATGACTTAGAAGAAGCAGCTGATTTGGTAGAGAGCGAGTTTGGTATTCCGGTGTTTGGTTGTTTTGCTGATAAACCAAGCAATGAAGGACCAAGTCTGTATAGAGTAATTCCTCAACTGGCAAAAGATACTTGGGAGAAAAATTTAGAAGATGTGTCACAGGCTGTTTTAGAGAGTTTGGATATTAACAAGATACTTAGATTAGCTAGACGAGCACAAGATCTAGGCGATGAATTCCCGCAAGATCTTTTCCAAGCACAGAAAATGATAGGGTTTTCTAATGAGAAATTTAATTTAGCAGTTGCAAGAGATCAAGCCTTTAATGAGTATTATCAAGAAAATATTGATATTCTCGAAGAAATGGGAGCTAATATTATTTATTTTAGTCCATTAATTGACCCTATCCTTCCAAGCAAGGTAGATGGTATTTATTTAGGTTCTGGTAATATTCAAGAATATATTGGTCAGTTATCTAAAAATGAATCATTGAGGACACAGATTAGAAGATTAGCGGCACAAGGTCTGCCTATTTTAGCGGAGGGTGCCGGAGCAATTTATCTGGCTGAATCCTATGTCAGTAGACAAGGAGCAGTTTGGCCTTTAGTTGGAGTTTTGCCAACTCAAGCCTCAAGTAATGAGTCTAAGATAAAAAGATTTTATGCAAAATTAAACTCAAGAAGAGAAGATTTATTAGGTAAATCCAATAACACAATCCGTTGCCTGATGAGTAATGAATACATATTAGATCCGGAAGGGGCATCGTATAGAGCCTTAATAAAAGGCGAAGGGCATAGCATGAAAGTTTTTTCTACAAGTACCGTTTGGGCAAGTCAGGCAAGACTGCATTTTTATGCTTTACCTAGTGGAATTGCTAAGTTTGCTTTAACCTGTATGCGCAAAGATATATTGGATCAGTAACAGATAAAGACATAAACTGTGTTATAATAAATGGTAAATGAAAAACGTTTTGATGCTCGCATCAATTTAGGAGGTAATAATATGTTAAGAGATTTATTCGGTTCAATAACCGGTGAAACAAGAAGAAGATATAATCGTAGAACTGCTTTAGGTACAGTATTAGGTTTGCTAGGTGGTGCAGCAACAGGTGCTATCTTAGGCTTATTATTTGCACCAAAGTCAGGTAAAGAAACACGCAAAGACATCGCAGATGCAACAGAAGAAGGTTATAAAAGAACAAAAAAAGCTGCTTCAGATTTAGGCGAGAAGATTAGCGCAACAACAAGTAAATTAGGTTCAGAAATTAACAAAGCAAGTGGTAAATTAGGTGCAAAGGTATCCGACACTTACAATGAATTCAAAGACAATATTGAAGATGTTAAGGATCAAAGAAAAGTAGCTAGAATTGCTCGTAGAAATCAAGCAAATGAGCATTCTGACTCACCAGTAGCTGGACAAGCTTTAGTTACTCCTAACTTTGAAGACTAATTTTTATTGATTTAGTTAATTGACCGGGCAAAAATATTAGAGGAGAGAGCTAATGAGTACAGTTGCAGCAGTTGCTTTACAAACAGTGAGTATAGACTTGAAACAACTAGGCATAGCTTTGCTGATCATAGGTGGAATAGTATTGCTAGTTGCTTTGATTTTGCTTGTATTCAAGTTAATCGGAACAGTTAGTAAAATGAATGACCTTATAGATGAGGTTTCTACTCCAGTAGAAGAGATGAGTAGAGAATTACCAGCTATAGGTATACATATTCGTGACATCCTAGAAAATGTAGTTGATATTACAGATGATTTGGCAATAGCAAGTCCTGAATTATTAGCAGCCGTAATTGAAGCTTTGGAATCAGTTAATAGTGCTCTTGATTCAGTAAGTAATATGGTTGTTGGAGTTAGTGACGGGGTAAGTAATGTTGCAAATAATTTAGTCAGCAGATTCAGCTTTGGTGGCTGGGGAGGTTCTGGGGTTTTCCCTAAAGTTTCGTCCGTTGTTAGCTCATTCTTCGCAGGTAAAGCTAGTGAAAGAAAAAACAAAACGACTTTTGGCTCTGGTAGAAAACACAGGCGATAAAGTTTAAAGTTTATTGGATAAAAGAAGAGAAGCGTTGTTTAATGAACAACGCTTTTTTCGTTTAGAAATTGTGTTTTGCTGAAAAATTGAAATCTATTTATAAAAAAACTTAATTAAAGAAACTCTTCATTTGTTCGAGAGTAAAATCTTTCTCTACTGGTAATTTCACTGAATTTCCATCATTCAAGGCAGATTTATAAATAGCTAGAATTGCTTCAACAGACTGTAAACCATCGAGGATATTTGCACGAGGAGATAGGTCTTCATGAATGGCAATAGCTAAATCTTTGAAAATTCCTGTATGAGGATTAGAGAATTCATTAATAGATTTTCTGATTCCATTTTTCCAAACCTTAGCAATAAAAGCTCTGATATACTTACCAGTTAAATATTTGCCATCTCTTCTAATAATTGAGAAGTAAGGTTTTTTCTTCTTGAGGCCGGCAGAGATTTCAGCACGTTCAGTGGAAATATAGAATGATGCTGATTGCTGATTTTCGGGAGTGTTAGTAGTACCTTCTATACGACAAACAAATCCTTTGTCCATTCCTAAGAGAGCAGCACCGTAGTCTTCCGCCTCCATCTTATGCGTTAGTTGCTTAATCTGTCCTTGAACAGAATTGATTTTGCTTGATAATAGCCAGGTCATGAGATCAAGTGCGTGGACTGTTTGGTTCATCATGGCACCACCGTCTTGAGCCCAAGTTCCTCTCCAAGCTGCTTGATCATAGTAGGCTTGATCATGACCCCAATGGACAATTACATCAGCGGCTAGAACTTTACCAAATTCGCCAGCAACTATATCTTTTTGCAATTGATCGACAATAGGGAAGAACCTGTAAATATGTCCCACTGCCACTTTAAGGTTTTTGCTGAGAGATAATTCTAAGAGTTCGTAAGCTTCTTCTAGGTTTAGAGTTAGAGGTTTTTCAACCATTAAGTTAGAACCATGTTCCAAAGCTAATTTAGCAAGTGAGTAGTGGGTTCCTGATGGAGTTGCAATTGCTACAACATCTGCGTTTAAACCACTTTCATAGAAGTCAGCAAGACTTTGGAAGAAGTTATTTGTGTTTAAATTTAGATTGAATTTTTCATTAACTTCTATTTGTCTGTTGGAGTTATTATCAACTAAGGCAACAATCTCATAAGTATCTCCAAGGTGCTTAACAGCCTTTAGGTGTTTTTCAGCAACTCTTCCAAGACCAACTAAAACTAATTTTAATGATTTATTAGAAATTTGTTCCATTTTTCTCCTTAAAAAATCATCTACAAAGTATTTAATACTTAAGTAAATATGATAAACTTGTTATTGTTATACAAGATATATTTTACTATAAAAGTATGAATATTAGAAAATATCGGAGGCTGATAATGGGTAGAGTAGAAGTTGAAGCATTCTTTAAAGAAAGACAAATGTGGGCAGAAGATCTTGATATGGAGGCAGAGCTTGAGAAATTTATTGAATCAATGCATGCTGGTTTACATGGATCCGTACCGCCTCAATCAATGAGAATGATTCCTACATATTTAACTGTTGGTGAGGAGTTCACAACTAACGATCCAGTCATTGTAATGGATGCTGGTGGTACTAACTTTAGAATTTGTTTAACTCAATTTAATGAGCATGGTGAGACAGAGATATCTCAATTTAGACAAGCGACAATGCCAGGCTCAGATGGAGAAATTAGTGCCAAGGAATTCTATGGTTTTATTGCAGATCAACTAGCTCCTTTCTTGAAATATAGTAGAAAAATTGGTTTTTGCTTCTCATATGCCTGCGATATGCTACCAAGTCATGATGGTAGATTGATTAACTTTACCAAAGAAATCCAAATCCCAGAAGCGATTGGAACAGTTGTTGGTGAAGAAATTATGAAAGTTCTCGAAGAACGTGGATACAAGACTGATGATATTCACTTTGTCATGCTAAATGATACGGTTGCAGCTTTATTGGGAGGATTCTCAGGTGGTGGCTCTAAACAATATTCAGGCTACGCCGGTATTATCTTAGGTACAGGTATTAACTCAGCTTATATAGAGCAAAATTCTAATATTAATAAACTCGAGGGTAAACTTAACCCACTAGGAAATATGATCATTAACATGGAGAGTGGTGATTACTCAGTTTCAAATAGAAGTCCTATTGACATTGAAATTGATAAAGCAACTAACGTTCCAGGTGCACAGCTAATGGAGAAAATGATCTCAGGTAGATATTTAGGACTACAAGTTCTATATGCGGTTAGAGAAGCTGTTGCAGATGCTAATTTATTCTCAGATTTCTTCAAGGAGAATTTTGCAGAAGTATATGACTTGGAGAGTGCAGAATTAACTGAGTTTGTAGAAGAACCATACGGACCAGGAATCTTGAGTCAATGCTGTGCTAATGAGTTAGATAGAGAGAATTTATACTACATTATTGACAATATTTTTGAGAGAGCAGCAATGCTTGTAACAGTAATAGTAGCTGGAATACATATTCAGACAGGTGTTGGTAAGAACCCAGTAAGACCTTTGGCTATTACTATGGAAGGCTCAACTTTCTACAAGGCTAATCTTTTACGTGAGAAAATTATGTACCATATTCAACAATTTGTTAATAAGAAATATGGTTTCTACAATGAATTCTTGCATGTAGAGAATGCCAACGTAATTGGCTCAGCTTTAGCAGCACTTATGAACGAGTAATTAGGTGGATTTATTAATAGGGCAATTTAGTAGTTGGAAGTTAAGGTAGTTGGAAATTAAGCGAATAATAATACGAAAATATGCAAATTGAAGCTAAAGTATATAAAGGCAACAAAGTAGTTAGGATTATAGATGCAGAGAATCTTGAGGAAGACTTGGGTTTTACAGCGCAATTGGAGAAATGTTTCCTAGCTATATCTAAGCAACTAGATGTATCTCCACCGTTGTGGATGCAAAAGAATACCCAAGAATTTGCGAGATTTCATCAGACTATTTTTACGGCGGAACAATTTGTTGAAACGGTTACTTTCGATAGATTACAATTGACCTGGTTAGATGATGGGCGAAATATTTAGACAACATATGTTTAAGTAATATTATATGGACAAACGAGAGTGACAGGGTTGGGAACAACAGCGAAAGCGAAGTTTAATGAGATTAGATAAGTTTTTAAAAGTTAGTAGATTATTTAAGAGAAGAACTGTGGCGGCGGAGGCTTGTGATAGAGGCAGAGTTCAGATAAATTCTAGACCTGCAAAGTCTGGTAGCAAAGTTAAATTAGGAGATGAGATTACTATAAACTTTAACCAGAGAATTATCACTGTCAAAGTACTTGAGTTAAAAGATCATGTTACAAAAGATGAGGCTTCTGAACTGTATGAGCTTATTTCTAACGAAAAAGTGGAATTAGAAGAAATTGAAACTATAGATGAGGATGAGTTAGAGTTAGAGGAGTTTTAGTTTAAGGATGAAACTTAATAGCAAATTAAAATTTAATGGAAACTTGTTTAAGAGTCTGAAGAATAAATCCCAGTCAGCACTGAATCTTTCTGTAACCTGGTTATTGGTAATTATTATGTTTGCATTGTTGTTCTTGATTAGTGCAGCCCTAATTTTGAAGCAAAATGCAGAAAAAAATAATCTTTTGGCAGAACAAGTTGATTTAAAAGCAGTTTTAGACCAGAAAAAAGCTGAAGCGGCCAGAATAGATCAGGAGGAATCTATGGCTGGTGAGCCTGAAGCAATAGAAAAACTAGCTCGAAATGAACTAGGCATGATCAGAAAAGATGAAATTATTTTCATCGATGTAAATTAAATTTTGCTTAGGAAAATTTTAATGAAAAATTAAAAGTCTATTCTGTGGCGATGCAAAGAATAGACTTTTGTTTTGTGTATTTACAAATATTAAAGCACGCATGGTAAAATTGGTGCTAAAGCTCAGTCCTACCTTCGATAGCTCTACCCAGGGTTACTTCATCGGCGTATTCTAAACTAGAACCATAAGGCAAGCCACTAGCAATTCGTGAGCATTTGATTCCGCTCGGCTTGACTAATCTAGCAATATAATTTGCAGTCGCCTCACCTTCTACATTAGAGTTATTTGCCAGAATAATTTCCTGAATTTCTTCATGACGTTGCAATCTTTGTAGAAGTTCACGCAAATGTATATCCTCTGGACCAATATTCTCCATAGGAGAAATGCTACCGTGCAAAACATGATATAGCCCAGAGAATTCTTTGGTTTTTTCCATAGCTACTACGTCTGATGGATTTTCAACGACACAAATTGTGCTTTTATCTCTACTATCAGAAGCGCAGATATCGCAAATATCCTGATCAGTTAAGTTACAACATTCTTGGCAGAACTTAACGTTATTCTTGGCATCGATAATAGATTGAGCGAACTCATCAACATCACTCTTGTCCATATTTAAGATGTAAAAAGCCAAGCGTTGAGCGGTCTTGTGACCGATTCCAGGCAGACGATTTAATTGTGAAATAAGTTTAGCAATAGTACTTGCGTATCCTGCCATATTAGAAACCTAATCCGCCTAAACCACCAGGTAATCCACTAGTTAAACCACCCATTTTATTATCGCTTTCTTCAGCTAATTTTTTATTAGCACCGTTAATAGCAGCAATAATAGTGTCTTGTAAGATATCTACATCTTCAGGATCTAGTGCATCTGGATCTATATTTAGCTCTAGTAGTTCATGCTCACCATTCATTTTAACAGTAACCATACCACCACCTGCAGTATGTTCAACAACTAGATCAGCTATCTCTTCTTGAGCTTTGGCAAGATCAGCTTGCATTTTTTGAGCTTGTTTCATTAATTGATTAATGTTTCCACCACCAAAACCGCCAGGGAAACCTCCACGTTTTTTAGCCATATTTTTCTCCTTTATTTATAATTAATCTATATCATCTATATCTTCTTGAATGGGAATGTCCATAGCCTCTGCAGCTGCTTTCATACGTTGGACCCATTCAGGTTCTTCTTTAGCTTGTTTAGTAGTGTCCACTTCATCAGCAGCTCTACCAGCTATATTAAAATCAAGAATCAAGTGAGTATTTGCATTAGCCTCTATAAAGGCTTGTAATACTCTTGCTTTAACCTCGTGAGTATTAATTTTATCATATATATGAATTTGTTCAGTTTCGAAGTTAATAATAAACTTATCATCTTCCACATAGTATTGGCAAGTGTTGAGCAGTATAGCTAGAAGTGGATCTTGCTCGTTCAACTCATTAATGAATTTATGCCAAATGTTTTTAAGCTCTTCTTGTGAGAAAGTTTTAGTTGGAGTTGATGTTGGTTCGGTTGTAGGTGAAGTAGTTTCTGTGAGTTTTGAACTGTTAGTTGCCCCTGATTTTGTGGGTTTAGGTTCTTTGACAATTTTAGTTGAACTTGGATCTAGCATTAGATTTATACCATTAGAGAAATCTGGTGTTGTTTCGGTTTTAGTTTTACCAGGTTCCATTTCCTGTGTTTTAACTTCAGACGACTCACTTTTTGCGGGTGCTAAATCATCTGCATTATAAGTTTCGTCTCCATTTTCTTCAGGAGTCTCAAGTTCAGCTTTAGGTTTGCTTAATTGCATGGGCTCTGTAAGCTCCGCACTACCTCTATTATTTTTAACATTTTGAAGTAATTGGATCAAAGCAACTTCCAAAGTGATTCTTGGATTTTCTGAGTATTTGAGTTCTTGTTGCAAATTAGCTACAAAAGCAATGTCTTTAATTAAGTTTTGTGTGCTATATACTTTAGCAAGTTTTCCAAGAGTTTCTAGTGTTCTAGAGTTGACTTGTAAAATTTTCTCTGGAGCTCTACTAGTTTTGTAAACTAATAAGTTTCTAAGATATTGAGCTAAAGAAGAAGTGAAACGACTAATGTCTCCACCTTCCACGATTAATTTTTCTACACTTAACATTAACTCGTCAACATCACCAGAAACTAGGTTATAAATAATCTCTTCTAGGAACTCATCACTTACAACTCCAACCATATTCAAAATATCGTCACGAGTTATAACTTTATCCGAGTAAATACTTCTTGATTGATCTAATAACGATATAGCATCACGCAAAGCACCTTCAGAGAAATTAATGATAGTCAATAATCCATCTTCATCGATATTAATATTATTTTCTTTTGCAATTAGAGCTAGATGATCATGCATGTCATGCGATTTAATGCGTTTGAAATCGTAACGTTGACAACGAGAGAGTATGGTTGCCGGAATTCTTTGGGGATCTGTTGTTGCCAAAATAAAGACCGCATGAGCAGGAGGTTCTTCTAGTGTTTTTAGCAAGGCATTAAATGCTGCAGTGGAGAGCATATGAACCTCATCGATTATATAAACTTTGTATTTAGCTACAGTAGGTAAGAACAAAACCTCATCAGTAATTTTCCTAATATCATCAACACTATTATTGGAGGCAGCATCCATTTCGATTATATCTAACAATGTGCCTTTGATAGCATCCTGACAAATATCACACTTGTTACATGGGTTACCTTCAGCACTTAGGTTAGGGCAATTAATAGCTCTTGCAAAGATTTTGGCTAAAGAAGTTTTACCTGTTCCTCTGGTGCCACTAAATAGGTAAGCGTGAGCAATTGAGCCGCTAATTGCAGATTGTCTAAGAGCACTTACTACATGCTCTTGACCAACAACTTGGTCAAAATCAAGTGGTCGCCAAGCACGGTACAAAACTTTGTCTGACATAAAACCCTCCATCTAGATTGAATAAGAAAAATTATTTTGAGAAATCTCTCAAAGCCTCTGAGTTTTATTATAACCCAATAATTAAAGATCAAAAGCAAAAACCACTTCTTAGCCGAAGCCACACAGGCGGATCTGCAGCACATAAGGTTCGCCGCTTATTGCTGCTCCCTTCCGGGCCTGACAAGGTTCACGGTTCTTATCGCACAGGACCCATGCAGCCTCGACTAAAAAGTGGTTCTTTAATTGTATAGGCGATTATAACATATGAAAATAATCTTTGCTGATTTGTTCTAGCATATTTTCTATATGTCAGTATATATCAGTATATATCAGATGTCTTATCGATTTTCTCCCTCCGATTCTATTGACTTAGCTAAAGTAGTTTCTTCATCTTCTAGTAAAGCCATTTCCTCTGGAGTGATTTTTGCAATGCCAAATCCTGTAGCTGCATAAATTAATGCGAATAATGGACTTAGGAAACAGAAGAATGCAAAAGGAGCGTAGGTGAAAGTGCTAACTCCCAAAGTTGATGACATGAATATTCCACAAGCACCCCAAGGAATTAGTGATGACATGGCAGTTCCAAAATCTTCTAAAGTTCTGGAGAGATTTTTCAAGGATATACCTCTCCTTAAGTATTCTTTTACATAGATTCTACCGGGTAAAATGATACCTAGATATTGATCTCCTGTTATTAATAAAGTACTAATTACAGTTAATCCTGTAGCTGCAATTAGGCCGAAGGTGCCTCTAGCCAATTTAACAATTTTGTGATTGAGGCTTGAGATCATCCCTGAGCTATCCATTATGCCTGCTAAGCCTAGAGCTATTATGAATAAAGATATTGAGCCAAGCATGGAATTAAGTCCACCACCACTTAATAACTTATCAATCGTTTCAATACCTGTATTTGACACAAAGCCGTGGTGTGCGGCAATCAGAACTTCAGAAACAGAGGCTCCTTGAAAATATATTCCCATAATCCCAGCAACTATAGAACTGATAAGTAAAGTACCAACTGCAGGAACTTTAAAGAAAATTAACACAATAACTAGTAGAGCTGGAAGTAAGAGAATGGGACTTATGTAGAAATTTTGGGATATACCGTTGAATAGAGATTCCACATAAGTAGGGTCAAAAGCCTTAATTTCGTAATTCCAAGAAATGATAAGATAAATAAGCAATGAAACTAAGAAACTAGGTATTGTTGTGAAAAGCATGTGTTTAATATGATCAAAAAGATTAACATTACTGATACCTGAAGCGAGAGTAGTGGTATCGGATATAGGAGAGAGCTTATCCCCAAAGTAGGCTCCTGAAATTATAGCACCGGCACTCAGTCCAGGATTGAAGCCTAAACTGTTACCAATTGCCATTAATGCAATCCCGATAGTACCTGCCGTTGACCATGAACTACCTGTCATGATTGTGGTCAAAGCAGTTATGATTGCTGCGCTAGGTAAGAAGAATTGAGGAGATACAATTTGTAGTCCGTAATATATGAAGCTAGGGACAACTCCAGCTAGTGTCCATACACCAACAATTACACCAACAGCTAACAATATAAAAAGAGAAGCAGCGCTGGTTGAAACTGTCTTATTAATTCCTGCTTCTAGCTCAGACCATTTATGACCGTGAAGCATTGCTATAATTGCTGCAAATAATACACTAAGAAATAGAGGTATATGTGCCTCTACCTTTAAAATAAACATTCCAATAAATAAAGATGCTGCTATAAATATTACTACCAAAATAGCCGATGTAAACGGCACAGGCTTTGTATTGTTCTCCTTGCGAGACATTTTTCGTTTTCTCCTTTTTTAGCAACTGCTGGTTAGATTCTAATTTCTTTGTAAATTGCAATTCTAATAATTAGTCAAAGTATACACCAAACCCTTTGACCTTTTTTAGCAGCCTTAAATTTTCTTTGTAAACAAAATTTAAATCAGATTCAAAAGGCAGTTCAGCATCTATTTCCAACAAAATTTTAAGTAAATTTAGAAAGCAAGGATTGGTGATAAGGATATTACCTGAGAGCTCAATAAGGTATGAGTTTTTATATTTGTAACCTCCTAGAGGGCTATCAAGATTGAAGGCGTGTTCAGGATGCAAGGATTTATACAGATAATTATTCTCATTACCATAATAATTGCTAAACCCTAATTTGCTACCGTAAGCAAGTTCATCTTGAAACTCAATAAGTACTTGTTCAGAAACACGATTACTAAAATCCCTTACAGTCTTGTATGGAAACAGACCTAAGCAACTCGCTGGCTTGCCATCTATCACTTCCAAATCACTACCTAACAAATCCAGCGAATTATTGATTGCCAAAATTTTTATACCATCATCAATTAAATTCTTTAATAAACTTTTATATGGTAAAAGCTTGTTGTAAACTCTTTCCATATTTTTTTCAGTCATTGGTCCAAAAAATATTAAGTCAACACTATGATTTGCAAAGTAAGGCTCATCATGATAAAAAGTTTTAATTATTTCTAAATGTTCATGCTCTTTGGCGATAAGATCAAAATAATGAACAGTTTCAATTTCTCCGAAAGTTATAAATTCTGGATACAAAATTTCTACTACCATTTTAAGCCTCCACGATTTCCTTTATTTGCTTTTTAGTTTTATCTGTTAAAAATTGAGCATAGTCGTCAATATCTTTAAGTATATATATGGTTTCTTCGACACTAGGATCTATATAATTTTTAATTTGCTCAAGTTCATCTACTATGACTAGTTTCTTTCTATCTACTCCATCCAGTAAAGCCGTTATTTCTAATGGATAGCCAAATTTTCCGTAAAAAATAACTAAATCTATATTCTGGGCATATCTCATATCAGTGTTATACATCCAACTTTGATTGGCGTTGGGTAAGTCATCTTGGCCGTAGTCAGGTAAGTAGATAACTATCTTTCTGCCAGGCTTCTTGCTTATGTTAAAGAATGATCTACTGGTTGCGACAGGATTTATACCTTTGGAAACCATTGTTATTACTTCCTTTGGACCAATCTGGACTGTGTTTAATCGGCTTGAAACAACTTTAATGCTTTTGAAAGCTACAATTAATTCTTCAGCCGAGAACCCATATTCTCTAAGTGTTGCGTAAGCTGCAATTTGGTTGTAGCTGTTTTCTACACTTGAACTAACTAGAGGTAAGCTATATGTAAGGCCGTGGTCGATAATGTGTAATAAATTGTTGTTTTCGTCGATAGCAGTAACAACATACTGAGCTTCAGGATTTTTGAAGCTGCAGTTTTCGCAGTGATACTCTCCAATGTGGTGATAGCGCTTAAAATCCCATGTGATTAAGTTGTCACATTTAGGGCAGTAAATCATATCTTGAATTTTAGAATCCAAACACTCTTTTTCCCCATTTAGAGGTTTAATTGTAAAATAGACGCGCTTGTTTTTGTCACTTCCTAAGTAAGCGCTGATTGAGTCGGAAGCATTCAGAATAAGCATCATATCATCATTTATAGCTTCGTTAATTCTTCTAAAAACGTAATCTACATTAGCATTTCTATCAAAAGAGTCTTGGAATAAATTAGTTACAGTTAAGCTACTAGGTTTCAGCTGTTGATTGTAGTGTCTCATCCAGAGTTCATCTTGCTCTATAATTGCAAAATCTGCTACCTTATTTTTGGAAAAAGGTGATTGACTTAGCATTGAGGCAATTCCTGATATTGTGTTAGAGCCTAAACGGTTCGAGATATATGTTTTACCGAGAATATCAAGTAAGTCACTGATCATATTGTTGGTTGTAGTTTTACCGTTTGTACCAGTTATAGCGATTATATTATGTGGCTTATTAACATTATTTATGTAATTTTTATCTAGGAAGAGTGCTACTTCGCCAGAGTAAAAAGTTCCTTCTCTACCGAGTAATCTCAATGTTTTACGAGTCAGTTTTGCTAGGGCTGACGCGAAATTAGTTCTTAAACTCATTTGCTATCTCCTTTGAACTCTTTGAATATTGTAATTATAGTAGATTATAAATAAATTGTCTTTTTTACAATTTTATTATGGGTGTTAAGTTTGTGGGTATTAAGAAATCAAATTGGTATGCTTGAAGAGGTGGAAAAACAGATAACTTTAGAATTCTTATTGAGTAAAATAGCCAAATAAAACTACAAAAAATAAAATTTACTTGATATTTATCCCAAAATAATTTATTTTAGTAAAGTTGACAAAAAAAGCTGACATTTCTGAGTAATTAGCACATAAAAAAAGCTAGTTTTGCTTAATAAAAGAAATATTAGTAATTTTTTTGAATAATGTGCATAAATGCTAAAAGTTTACTTGACCTTTAACATACAATATTGCTAAAATGTACATTGTTAAAAAGTATTTTATATTTTTAGAAAATACTTGTTTAGATATAAGTTTTAGCGGGTGGCGATTTTTTATAGAGTTTTATTAGTAATTCGCATTAATACTAGAAAAAATTAGTATTAAGAGGTTAGCTAAAACATTATTAGAAGGGGAGGACTTTTTTATGGCTGAAATAAAACAAGCTGAAAAAGGGTCAAAACAAAAACCAGCTGAGGTGCGCAAGCATAAAGTTAAAAAAAGCTGGAAAGGTAGAGACAGTCAGTTGACATTGTTAGCTCTACCAGTAGTTGTCTGGTTTATCTTATTTAGCTATTTGCCAATGATTGGTATTATCTTAGCTTTTAAGAACTATCGTCCAGTTGCAGGACAAAACTTCTTTATTAGTTTATTCCAATCAGATTGGGCATGGTTTAAGAACTTTGAATTGCTATTCCGTACACCAGATGCGAAGATAATGATCTACAACACATTTTTCTATAACATTATCGGTATTGCTCTAGGTGCAATTTTACCAGTAATAATGGCAATTATTTTGTCTAACTTAAGAAGCAAGAAATTCATGAAGACAAGTCAAACAATGATTTTCTTGCCACACTTTTTATCATGGGTTGTTGTTAATAACTTACTATACTCATTTTTATCACCAGATAGAGGTTATATTAATAACTTAATCACAAGTGCTGGTGGAGACCCAATCAATTGGTATAGCCAAGCTCAATATTGGAGATTTATCCTAATTTTCATGAATCAATGGAAAGGTCTAGGTTATAGTACAGTTATTTATTTATCTGCTATAACAAGTATAGATGGCGAAATGTATGAAGCTGCTATGATTGATGGTGCATCAAAATGGCAACAAATTAAATACATTACAATTCCGCACCTCAGAGTCACAGTAGCTATCTTATTAATTCTCGCTGTTGGTGGTATCGCCAGAACAGGTTTAGATATGTACTATCAATTACCACGTCAATCATTGGCACTGTATAACCAATACATGACAGTTGATGTTTACGTATTCAACGCAGCTACAGGTAATGGTAATATCGCTCAAGGTTCAGCAGTTGGATTCTTACAATCAGTGATAGGGTTAGTATTAATTTTATCAACGAACCTCTTGGTGCGTAAAGTAGACCCAGAGTCTTCACTATTCTAGAGAGGGGAGTTAAGTAATGGCTATAAGAAAGAAAAAAGGAACAAGAACGGGTATTGAGATGTATAACCAAATCTCAATGCCAACAAATATACTTTTATCACTAATAGTTTTGGCATGGGCAATGTTATGTTTGCTGCCAGTTTTACTAGTTGTTGCGATTTCATTCGCATCGGAAGCAAGTGTTAAAGCAAACGGATATCAATTCTTCCCATCAGAACTTACATTAGATGCTTATAACGTAATTTTTGGAGCTGATAGTAGAATTCCTAGATCACTGTTAGTATCCATAATTGTTACACTTACAGGAACAAGTATAGGTGTATTAATTCAAGCAGCATATGGTTACGTGTTATCACAAAGATCATATTACTTAACAAAAGCAGCTCACGTATTTATTTTGATACCAATGCTTTTTGGTGGTGGTTTGATTCCGTCATATATGATTAATACAGGTGTATTAGGTTTCAAAGACTCAATTTTTGCCTTGATTTTACCAGCAATGGTTGGTACAGCTAATATCATCATTATGCGTACATACTTTAAAGGTCAATTATCACAATCGATACTAGAGCAAGCAGAAATTGACGGTTCTAATGAACTTAGAACATTCTTTACTATAGTATTGCCTCTATCATTACCAGTTCTTGCAACAATTGCTATTTTCATGGCCTTTGGTTACTGGAATGGATGGATGGAAGCAAAACTATATATCAAGAAACCTGAGCTTAAACCTTTACAAGCTCTCCTAATGGATATTCAAGGAAGTATTAACTTTATGCTTTCTGAAGAAGGACAAAAACAAGCAACCCTGCTTAACATAGAGATACCACGTGACGGTATTAGAATGGCATTAGTTGTTGTTATTGTTGTTCCAATTGCATTGGTTTATCCATTCTTCCAACGTTACTTCGTTAGTGGTTTGACTATTGGAGCAGTTAAGGGTTAAAGCATTTAGAGATGTGCATAGTACGATGCACTAAATATAAATTAGTTTTCAAAGGCCTAGAAGGCAGAGAAAAAATAAGAAAGTTAGTGATGCGCAAGCATTATTATTCTGAAACGGGGTTTGGAAGCAACTCGTAGAGGGATAGAATTTCAAATGGAGGTAGTTATGAAGAAATTCAAAAAAGCATTAAGTGCTGCATTAGCACTAGTTCTGGTAACTTCTTTAGTAGCATGTAATACCGATAAAGGTAATGATACAAAGAAAACTACAGATGGAAAACCAGCAGTAGGATCAGAAAATGATACAAAAGAAAATGATCCTGCAAAAGACCCAGTACAAGTTAATTTAGAGAAGAGTGTTTTCTCAGCTGAATTACCAGATTACAGCGGTCATGGTACAAAATTAATTTATCACACAATTGGTGGTACACCAGAAGACCTAAAATTAGTTAATGACAAAATTAACGAGTACACAAAGAAACACATGAATGTTGAAGTTGAATTAGTATTCCACGGTTGGGATGAATATGGTTCAAACTTGAACACAATCATCAATGGTGGTGAAGCTTATGATATAGCATTCGGTTCAGCAATTACAGGTGTACAACAATTTGCTAACCAAGACTTATTCCTAGACATTAGAAAAGTTATTGACAAGGCACCTAACCTAAAAGCTTTAATTTCAGATCAGATTTGGAAAGGTGTTACTAGATCAGATGGCGAAATCTTTGGTGTTCCTGCATACAAAGACTCAGCTGCAGCACAATACTGGGTATTCGATAAGAAACTAGTAGACGCTTACAAATTAGATGTTAAAGATGTTAAGTCAATGGATGATCTAGGCTCTAAGGTTCTAGACAAGATTGCAGCAAGTGATGTTGAAATGCCAGCAAACTTGAACAAATATCCATTGTACTTCGATAAGAGTGGTATTAACTCAATGCTATTCGAATATGAACCAATGGCAGCAGGTGTAGGTGTTCTATTTGGTACAAAAGAAGCTAAGAACATTTACGCACAAGAAGATACAATTCACAAATTCCAATTATTAGCAGAATGGTATGACAAAGGTTACATTAATCCAGACGCAAATACACGTAATGAAAAAGATCCAGATTCAGATGCAATCTTCTCAGCACAAGGTTGGGACGAAGCTGCAAGTATTTGGGGACAAAAGAGACCTGCAGGTGTAGAAGTCAATAGACGTCTAGAACCAATGTTCACATCAGGAACAATTCAAGGTTCATACTTAGTAATCTCAAAAGCAGCACAAAATGCTGAAGATGCAATTAAATTGATCGAAAGAATTAACGTTGACCAATACCTACGTAACTTATATGCATATGGTATCGAAGGAACACACTGGAATAAGACAGATAAAGAGAATGTAATTGTTAAGACAGAGCAAGGTGTAAATAAATATAGTGTACCTGCATACTCACAAGGACAATTCATGAATCTTTACATCGCTGCTGATGTAGTTAATGAAGATAATGCTGCTCAATATCCAGACTTGAAGATTGGTGATCCAATCCTAGAGAAAGCAAATGCTGACCAATATCGTGTAGATATTCACAAGATGAACCAAGAAGCTAAAGCTTCAGAACTATTAGGTTTCGTATTCAACCCAGAAAAAGTTGAAACAGAAGTATCAGCTCTTGACAACATTATTCAAAAATATCAAGCAACATTGTTGACAGGTTCAGCAGGTGTTAACGGATTACAAGCTGTACTAGATCAAATGCATGCAGAACAAGAAGCAGCAGGTATCCAAAAAGTTATCGAAGAAGTACAAAGCCAAATCGATGCTTTCTTAGGAAAATAATTATTAGTTAAAGATTAGTTGATAAATTGTTATGCTTCCACTTGAGGGCAGTTTGCTCCAAGTAAAATTTAATAAATCCTTATTGGATTAATTTCGAATTAAGGTATTATGTAGATGACGGAAAAGTGTTTATACATGTATCCGTCATCTTTTTTAAGTTAATGACATTGGTTGTGAAAAACAATTTATTTCAAGTTATACTTATTTCACGAAAAAATTTTAGAGAAACTTTTTAATAGAAGGAGTATGAGATGACAAAAATTATAGGTCCGGCAATTCCAAATATGCCTTGGGAAGATAGAAAGAAAGATGGTCCACTACCATTTTGGAAGTTTTCAGGAAACCCTGTTATAGGTAGAGACGGTAATGCGGTTTCAAATAGTGTTTTTAATAGTGCGGTAGTTCCATTTGAGGATGGATTTGCTGGTGTATTCCGTTGTGATAGCCGTTCAGTAAGTATGGATATTTTCGCTGGTTTCAGTAAAGATGGTTTGAATTGGGAAATTGATGATACTCCAATTCATCTAGTACCAGATGAGAGCATTGAAGATGCAGAAAATGTAATGACCCGTGAATACAGATATGATCCACGTGTTATCAAGATTGAAGATAAGTACTATGTAAACTGGTGTAATGGTTACCATGGTCCTACAATTGGTGTGGCATGGACAAAAGATTTTAAGACTTTCCATCAAATGGAAAATGCTTACTTACCATACAATAGAAATGGTGTACTTTTCCCACGCAAGATTAATGGCAGATATATGATGTTAAGTCGTCCTTCAGATACTGGTCACACACCTTTTGGTGATATCTTTGTAAGCCAAAGTGAAGATCTAACATACTGGGGTCGCCATAGATATGTTATGGGTGCTGTCAAAGGTGACACATCAGCATGGCAAAGTTTAAAAATCGGTCCAGGGCCAGTACCTATTGAAACAGATGAAGGTTGGTTAGTAATCTATCATGGTGTTATTAATACAGCTAATGGTTACGTATATCGTGTCGGTTCAGCTATCTTAGATATTGATGAACCATGGAAGGTTTTATACCGCTCCAAAGATTATGTACTAGCACCACATGAACTATATGAAATGGCTGGTGACGTTCCTAACGTTACATTCCCATGCGCAGTATTAGCAGATAGTGAAACAGGCCGTATTGCAATGTACTATGGTGCAGCTGATACAGTTACAGCTTTAGCATTTACTACTGTTGATGAATTAGTTCAATATACAAAAAATAGTCACTTCGAAGAATAGTGACAATAGCTTTTAAGAGAAAACTAAAAAAGTAAAGAAAATTAGACACAAAAAGAAAGGGATGAAAGATGAATTATCTTCCAGAACGTGTACAAACTATTTGTGATCAGTTAAAAAGACTAACAGTCAAACAAGCATTGCCAACACCTAAGAAATGGCAATTCAAAAAAGGACAGTTTTTCTATCCAGAAGAAGCTGATCAAGATCCTACTCCTTATGCAGAGTTTGATAACTCCACCATGCACTGGTACGGTCCAGATAATCACTACTGGTTCAAAAATGAAGTAGTAGTACCAGAAGAGTTTGATGGTAAACCACTTTGGATTAAAGTATCAAGCCAATTTGAGGGTGGTGAGGATATGCGTAATCCGCAATTCTTATTATTCGTAAATGGCGAAGTAACTCAAGGTATGGACGTTAACCATTTGGATGTTCTTTTATCAGAGAATGCAAAAGCTGGTGATGTTTACAAACTAGATGTACAAGCTTATTCAGGTACTTTGTACCATGAATTCAACTTCTCAACTGCACTTCTAGAAATTGATCCAGAAATTAAGGATCTATACTATGACTTGCAAATCCCTCTACAAGCATTTAAGCGTTTAGAGGATGAAAGCCTAAGTAAGATAAAACTTACAAAAGTGTTGAATGATGCAGTTAACCTATTAGATTTACGTGTTCCTTATAGTGAAGAATTCTATGCTTCAGTAAGAACAACAAGAGAGTTCTTAGCTAAAGATTTATATACAGATTTAGCAGGTGAAGACGAAGTTATCGCAAGTTGTATTGGACACACTCACATTGACGTTGCTTGGTGGTGGACTGTTTCACAAACTAAGGAAAAAGTAGTACGTAGTTTCGCTACAGTACTTAAGTTGATGGAAGAGTATCCAGATTATAAATTCTTACACAGTACACCTCAAGTTTACTCATACGTTAAAGAGCGTTATCCAGAAATGTTCGAACGTATCAAAGAAAGAGTAAAAGAGGGACGTTGGGAGCCTGAAGGTGCTAACTGGGTTGAGATGGATACAAATATCTCATCCGGTGAGAGTTTAACTCGTCAAATGCTATATGGTAAGAAATTTAACCGTGAGAACTTTGGTCGCGAGAACAGAGTTTACTGGTTACCAGATACTTTCGGCTATAACGCACAATTACCACAACTATTGAAGAAGAGTGATGTTGACTACTTCATGACAACTAAGATTTCATGGAGCCAAGTTAATAAAATTCCTTTTGATACTTTCCACTGGAAAGGTATTGACGGTACTGAAGTCCTAACACACATGATTACAACTCCAGCAATCGGTCAAGATGTTAAAGCTGACTTTAATACTACATATAACGGTATGTTACATCCAGATGCAATTTGCGGAGCTTGGGAGAGATATCAACAAAAAGATTTAAATAACGATATTTTAGTCTGCTTCGGTCATGGTGATGGTGGTGGTGGTGCTACTCGTTGGATGCTAGAAACAGAGAAACGTCTAAGTAAGGGTATCACAGGGATTCCTAAGACTCGTCAAGTGTATGCACGACAATACTTCGAAGAGCTAGAAGAGAGAGTGGGCAATAATCCTAAACTGCCAGTATGGCATGGGGATTTATACTTAGAGTATCACCGTGGTACATACACAAGTATGGCTAGAAATAAACGTTCTAACCGTAAGACAGAATTAGGATTGATGGCACTAGAGTTGATTTCATCATTAGCTCTTGATGGTGTTGATTATCCAAAAGAGGATATTGATCAAATCTGGACAATGGTGCTACGTAACCAATTCCACGATATCTTGCCAGGTACAGCTATTAATGAAGTATATGAAGTTACAAGACTTGAATATAGAGAAGCAAAAGCAACAATTTGCAAGCTTATTGATGCACGTTTAGATTACTTGTTAGGTGAAGGTGATAAGCTAACTCTATTCAACCCACATGGTTACACAAGAAATGACGTTGTTAAACTAGGTAATATTGATGCAAAAGCAATCCAAGCATCAGATGGCTCTGTTTATGCAGTACAACAAACAAAAGATGGTGCAATTGCTTATGTAGAGAATTTACCAAGCAAGGGTTACGAGAGCTTCACAAAACTAAATCAAGAAGTAGAGTCTAAAAATCGCTTAGTATTATCAGCAGATAAACATGGAATTGAAACTCCTTTCTATGATGTTAAGTTTGATAAAGATTTCAATATTACATCTATCTATGACAAGGACAATAAACGTGAAGTAGTTCAAGACGGTGAGAGAGCAAACTTATTACGTGTCTACGAAGATAAACCAATGTACTATGATAACTGGGATATCGATTACTACTACACAGAGAAGTTCTGGGATCTAACAGATGTTGAGAGTGCTGAATGGGTAGAAGTAGGTGATGTTAGAGCAACATTACGTATAGTACGTAAGTTCAGCAAATCAACATTAAACCAGGATATTCATTTCTATGCTGATAGTCGTAGAATTGACTTCGTAAACGTAGTTGAATGGAATGAATTCCAACACTTACTCAAGGTTCACTTCCCAGTAAATGTAAATACTGATGAAGCTACATTTGATATTCAATTTGGTAATATTAAACGTAAGATCCACAAGAACACAAGCTGGGATCAAGCAAGATTCGAAACCTGTGCACACAAATGGGTAGACTTATCAGAAGGTAACTACGGTGTATCTTTGATGAACGACTGTAAATATGGACACTCCTTCATGGAATCCACAATAGTATTAAGTTTGATTAAGTCAGGTATTCAACCAAACCCAGTTTCAGACCGTGAGACACATTACTTCACTTACTCACTATTGCCACACGAGGGTGATTTCAGAGTAGGTAGAACAGTTGAAGAATCATATAACTTGAACCAAGAAGTTATTGTTAAAGACAATACAGCTGATAAAGGTAAATTCTCATTAGTTTCAGTAGACTCACCTAATGTAGTTATTGAGACTGTTAAAGTTGCTGAAGATGGCGATGGTAAAGTTGTAAGAGTGTACGAGTCAGAAAACTCATATACACACGTGACATTGAAATGGAATGGCGAGTTCTCTTCAGTTGAAGCATGTAACTTACAAGAGCGTACTCTAAGTGCAGAAGAGGCTGCACAACCTGTTGTAGATGAAGAGGGTATCCACTTCACAATCAAACCTTATGAGATTTACAGTTTGAGAATTAGGTAATAAAATCAAATAATTGCATAAAAAGGTTCAACGGGGCGGAGTGATTTTTCTGCTCCGTTGTTATTTTTTATAGAAAATAATTGAAATTTGTGGTAAAGTAATTTTAACCTGAAATATTAAGAGAGGTTTTTTAATATGAGTGAAGATAAAGAAAAAGATATGAAAATGAGAAATAGAATTCGAGAATATAGATTACCATACAATTTATCCCAACACAGGTTAGGTAAGAAAGTTGGCGTTTCTAGAATTAGTATTAATAAGATTGAAAATGGTAAGACAATTCCTAGTTTGAGTTTAGCACACAGAATCGCAGATGCAGTTAATGCTTCAATTTATGAAATTTTTGATCTAGATGGCTCAGGTGATTACGAATATAAGAAACGTAAAGACGACTAGTTTGTCTTAAAATTAAATCCAATAGAAATAAGTTTGATGAATTTTGAGAGGGGTATGTAATGAGATTTGCTCAAATTATCAAGAAGATCTTCACTGTTGATTGGAAAAGTCTGATTCCACTTATTCGACAGGCTAGAGGGACAACAGGAAGGTCTTATTATGATTTGTGCTCTGATATTAAAAAATGTAACGATGCAGGTTTCAATTGGGGTGAGTATTTTGTTTTTGGTTTTCAGCAAAATACCGATAGTGAATATAGAAAGTCATTTGTTTGTAATTTACCACACTATAGGGAGATAGCAGATTATTTTGATACAGATTCTAAAGATTTTAGCATCATAGAAGATAAAGGCTTATTTAACAAAAAATTCGAACAGTTTAGAACGGTAAGTAGTTTGGATTTACGTTATTCAAGTTATGATGAATTTTGTAAATTTGCTGCCAATCATGATTTATTGTGGGCAAAAAATCCTTTTGGTTATGGTGGAAGTTCTGTATTTAAATTGACTAAACAAGAGCTAGAAGCGAAGCCAGTAGATAAAATTTATGAAGACTTAATTAAAAGAAAACTTTTTGTTCTGGAAGAGAATATTGTTCAGCATCCAGAAATGTCTAAACTATCGCTGAACTCAGTAAATACTATTAGAGTTATGACGATAAAAGATAAGCATGGCAATATTTCAACACCATTTGTGGCATCAAGAATAGCAACTGATGATTGTGATAAAGATAACTGCTCACTACAGGGTGCATCATGTGTTTTAGACGATAATGGTGTTGTTTGTTATCCTTATTTTAGGATTTATCCTGATATCAAGGAGTTTAGCGAAAATCAATATACAGGATTTAAGCTGATTGGTTTTCAAGTACCATATTTCAATGAAACTTTAGATATATGTAAACAAGCACTGGAATTGACGGATCTTAATTTTATTGGTTGGGATGTTGCGATAACAGAAACAGGTCCATGCTTAATAGAAGCCAATAGGGGTGCTAGCTTTGACCTTTTCCAATCATATACTCAATTAAAAGATGGTCAAGGTAAAAAGAAAGAATTGGAAAAATATTTAGGGTTTGAACTAAGTGAGTTGAATATTTAGTTCACTATACTTGTTGTATAAGCTGAGAAAAAGAAAGCGGTGGAACAAATTTTGTAGTGCAGTTTATTTGTTCCGCCGCTTTTATTTTTGCTTTCTGTAAAGTTTACTATCTTATGCCAGCAATCTTTTCTATTTCTGATCTTAGTTCTTTTTCTAGAGCTTCTGCCTGTTCACGATCTGCTTTAAGTGAGATGTAGATCTTTAACTTAGGTTCAGTACCAGAAGGTCTGACTACGAAGCTACCATTTTCGCCAAGTATAAATTTCAAGACATCAGATTTTGGCAAATCGCCAACACCCTTGTTATAGTCGAAAATTTCTGTAACTTCCATACCTGCGATTTCAGAAATTTCTTGATCACGGAGACCTTGCATAATTGCGTTCATTCTTTCAAATCCAGCTTGACCTTCGAATTGGTATGACTCTAAAGTATCAAGATAGAAGCCGTACTTAGCGTAAATTTCTTCAAGTTTTTCGAATAAGTTGACACCGTTAGTCATGTAGTATGAGAACATTTCAGCAACTAAGATAGCTGCATTAACAGCATCTTTATCACGTACATAAGGACCACTTAAGTAACCGTAGCTTTCTTCGTAACCTAAAATGTAGTCGTCAACTCTACCAGCTGCTTCTAGTTTAGCTATTTGTTCACCAATGTACTTGAATCCTGTTAGAACGTTAACTGTCTCAACATTGTTAGATTCAGCAACTTTTTCTGCAAGAGAAGTAGTTACGATAGTTTTTACGAAAACTGGATTCTCTGGCATTGTATTTGTTGTTTGCTTACGATGAATAATGTAGTCTAGTAGTAATACACCAACTAAGTTACCAGATACTAACTCGAACTCACCGGAAGGGTTCTTAATTGCGATACCTAGACGGTCTGCATCTGGGTCAGTTGCCATGAACATATCAGCATCTTCACGTTTTGCATATTCAATACCAAGAGCCATAGCTTCGGGATACTCAGGGTTTGGATATGGAGCAGTTGGGAAGTTTCCGTCTGGTTGTTCTTGCTCTTTAACAACGCTTAAGTTTGTGTAGCCCATCTCTTCCAAAGCGCGTAGAACAGGTTTCAACCCAGCACCGTGAATTGGTGAATAGATGATTTTAACATCTTTGTTAATTTTAGTGTTTTCATCTATTTCGGACTCGTTTTTAACTGCTTCAATATAAGCTGTATAAACTTCTGGTCCGATATATTTGATCTTACCAGCAGCTAAAGCTGAGTCAAAGTCGTAATCAACAATATCGCTGAAAGTATCTAATTTGTTGATCTCATCTGAAATTGCTGCAGCAACGTCTGTCTTGATTTGGCAACCGTCGGCACCGTAAACTTTATAACCATTGTATTTAGCAGGGTTGTGTGAAGCAGTAACCATTACACCAGCGTCAGTTTGCAATTCTCTGATTGCAAAAGATACTGCAGGTGTTGGCATTAGTTCAGGATAAAGATGAACTTGAATACCGTTTGCTGCATAAACAGCTGCTGCTACTTGTGAGAATAGGTCAGACTTAATACGTGAGTCATAACCAATAGCGATTGATTTGTGCTCTGATTTTGCTGTTTTGTTAACGTAATTAGCTAAACCTTGTGAAGCTTTGGCAACAGTGTAAATGTTCATTCTGTTGGTACCAGCTCCGATGGTACCACGCAATCCACCAGTACCAAAAGCTAAATCACGATAGAAGGCGTCATTAATTTTTTCCTCGTCTCCTGAAATGGATTTCAACTCGGCGAGAAGACTTTCATCTTCAACTTTGTCTAACCATAGTTGATATAATTCTTTAACGTTTCTTTCCATTAAAATACCTCTTTCCTTTTTTCTTTTCTTTTCTCCTAATTTTCTGTAGAACTTGCATATTGTTTAATGTTTTTGTCAAGTAAACTACAAATCTTTTATACATCACTTTCAGAAGGATGAACCCTACTAATAATAGCCTTACATTTACCAGATAACAATAGAGAATCTGAACCGGCAGGAACAAATATTGTTTCACCTAATTTTAGCTGAACTTCTTCGTTTGCTCGGCTAGCTTTTGCTTCACCTTCAATAATTGTTAAACCTAAGAAACTTTCGTCTCCAATTTCTAGAATTCTTTCTCCATTGACTGTGATTAGGTCAGTTTGGAAATGTTTGCCGTAGAATAATTTTTCTTCACCAGTTTTTCTGTCTTTAGCCAAGGAGACGTTTTTCATATCTACAGGGTCTAAATCCATAACGGCAAATGATTGCTCTACGTGTAATTCTCTAGGTTTACCATCACTACCAGGTCTGTTGTAATCGAATAGTCTGTAGGTAATGTTTGAACTTTGTTGAATTTCGTAAACTAGAACGCCAGCACCAATTGCATGGATGGTTCCTGAAGGTACGTAGAAGCAGTCTCCTGGTTGAACTTCAAACGGTCTTAATAATTCTGCAAAAGTACCATCTGCAAGCTTCTCTCTCGCTTCCTCTTCGTTCAAAGTTTCTTTTGGACCAAGATAGATGAAACTTCCTTCTTCGGCACCGATAATGTACCACATTTCTGTTTTACCATTATCTCCCTCATTCTTGTGAGCGTACTCATCATCTGGGTGTACTTGGATTGATAGAGCTGATTTAGCATCAATAAACTTAGTCAAGATTGGGAAATACCCAATTTCATTAGGATAAGTTCCCATGACTTCAGGATTTGCCTTAACAACTGCTGCCAAGGTTTTGCCTGCAAGTTCGCCGTTTTCTATAACTGCTTCACCATCTGCGTGTGCAGAGATTTCCCAAGTTTCACCGATTTGTGTGCCAGCTTTAGCTTTATCAAATTCGTTTGCGAGTCTTGTACCACCCCAAACTTTTGGAGATATTGCTGGTTTTAGTTTAAAAATTTTGTTCACCTCTTAGCCTCCCTTTGACTATATAAATATTTGCCCTTATTCTATCAAATTATCGTATTTTATTGAAGATATCATTCTCTAAACAGTGAGAATGTTTGAGGTTGTTAAAGAGAACTTAACAATCTTTAAAAATGATATAATACAGTTTACGAATTTAATGGATATATTGTTTGGCAATAGTTGGTAAATTCTAGTAAAATATAGCCATTAAATAAATTCAGTTAAGAGAGATAAGAAGTGAGACGTAAAAACAAAATATTAATTATGTTAATAATTCTCGTTGTATTCTTGCTCAGCTTTTTGCTTTATAAGAACCATTTAGCAAATAGGATGAAAGAAGAGCTTAATACAAGGTACCCAATTGATACTTTTGATGTTAGAAATGTCAAACTCACTCTAATTCCTTTGGGTGCAACTGCTGAGGCAAAAGCTAATAACATGGGTACTAAATTTGATGTTAGCTATGTCTTTAATCTAGGTGCAAAAGGCAATGAAATTAGAGACAATATGTATAAAGTCAAGACAGAAAATTTCTATAAAGAAAAGCTGAAACCTTTAACAGATAAGTACAGTGACTGGATAGAAGGGTATAACATTGAGAGTACAACGGAGTTAGAGAAGGCTTTAGACTTGAATTTGTCCTTGTTACCGGCTCGCCTTGATATTGTTTTGTCATCGAAAATAAAAAATACAGATGAATATATAGATGCAGTTAAATTTTTGCTGCAAAAACTTAGTGAGCATCAACAAGGAGATGCAGAGATGAAAGATTTAAGAGCAGTTAGATTCTATTCTTTCCCAGGTAGCATCACTGAGCTTAACATTAAGAACATAGGTTTAGATGCAAATAATTTAACTCAGGCAACGTATACTGAAGCGTCAGAGAGTTCTGAATCAACAAGCACTAATAAAGATTCTGCAGATAATACCAATGCAACAACTAAAAAAACTACTGCAGCAAGTGCCAGTACGGAGAAAATTAATAATCCTCTATATGTATTGGAGTTTAATTCTTTCCTAGAAAATATAGATCTTGATACAGTGAAAAATGGAATTAGACTAAGAACTATTACTAAAAAAGAGCACAACCTAATTTCTGAAAAATATGATTTAAATAAAGGTGCATTGGAAAGGTTAAAAGCTGCAGAGGACAGACAAACTAGAGATGTAGCATTTTCTAAATTACAAGAAAGTGCAAAAGCTGAAGGTCAAACTTTGACCACCCCTAGAGAAGAAGAATTTAATCCTAGTGAGAAAAAATAAAATCCAAGGTTGAGCAAAAAATCTTAAAGTTGAGAAAAAATATTACTTTTTATACAAACAATCTAACTAAGCACACAATTATGCAGTAATTAAAACGAGGGTGAAGTATGGAAACAGATAATAACATCGGTAATAACGCTAGTAGCAGAAATAATAATAGAAACTCAGACAGCAAAAATCCTAATTTTGCCAAGAGTAGACCAAGAAGAGGTCGAAATCAAGATACTAAGGGGAACGCTAGAGGTAATGCTAATTCCGAGTATAGAGTTAATGCTAGAGTTGTAAATAAAAATAATAGCAACAACAATAATAGGTCAGCTCAAGGTAGTTCGGCTAATGACTCTAATAACAGAAGAAATACCGGAAAGAATAGAGATAACAGGCAATTGAATAACAATGGCAACAATCAAGATAGGCAAAGCTTAAATTCGCAAAATTCCGCAAATAGAAAGAGCAAACAATCACAGGATAATAAAGAATTAAATAGAAATTCTAAACCAAAACGCATGCAAGATAAGCATAAGGTTAATCGTAGAAAGAATTTAGGACCACAAGTAGACAAAGAAACTATGTCAGAAGTTGAAACTGCAGAAGATATCCGTCGTGAAATTGCAGATATCGAAAAAGAGATAGCTTTAGAAATATCTAGTATAGAGAATATTGGTTTATAGGCAAAAATAAAATCTAAAATTAAATTGCTGGAGATATACTGTAAGTTGCCAGAGTGAAATGCTTAGATTACTTTGAAAAAAATAGGAGAAGTAAAATTTTTGAAATATGAAAAAGGGACTATTTATAACAATTGAAGGTGGTGACGGAGTTGGTAAGGGAACTCAAGTCAAGTTTATTCAAGAATATTTATTGTCTCAAGGTATAGATTATATTTCACTAAGAGAGCCAGGTGGTAGCCGTATTGGTGAAGCAATTAGAAAAATTTTACTGGACAAAGATAATTTAAATATGACAGCTGAGGCGGAGTTATTACTATTTAATGCTGGTAGGGCCCAGTTAGTTGAAGAGTTAGTTAAACCGACAATTGCTAAAGGTACCTGGGTAATTTCAGATAGGTTTTACGATTCAAGTATTGCTTATCAAGTTGGTGGTAGAGGCCTTAATGAGGAACAGGCTCGAGAAATAATTGAATTTGCATGCCAAGGCTTAGAACCTGATGTAACGATTTATCTTGATCTACCAGTGGATGAAGCCATTAAACGAAGAGAACAACGAGAGTTAGAAACTAAAACTTCTGAAGATAGAATGGAGTTAGAAAGTGCTAACTTTGCTCGCAGAGTGAGGGATAAGTATCTCGAGATAGCAGCCAAGGAAGCAAGAGTTATAACCGTAGATGCAGGCGCTAGTATTGAAGAAGTTAGTGCGAAAATAAAAAGAATTCTAGATGAATTGATAGAAGATTTCAGAGGAGGTAAATTATGAAATTAATTTTCACTATTGTACATGATGATGATAGTAGTAGAGTTATGGGTGCCCTAAACAAAGAAGGTTATAGAATTACGAAGTTAAGTTCTACAGGTGGTTTCTTGCGTTCTGGTAATACTACTTTGATGTGTGGTGTTGAGGACGATCAAGTTAAAGAAGCTTTAGACATTATCAGAGATCACTCTAGCTCCAGAAAAGTTGCAGTGGATGCAAGTAGTTTAGGAGCTACAACCATGGGATATGGAGCATATCCAGTGGAAGTAAATGTTGGTGGTGCTACAGTTTTCATAGTAAATGTTGAATATTTTGAAAAGATGTAAGAATTATAAAAATTTAATAGGACGCAGTGAGATCAAGAGTGAGCTGATTAAGATTGCTCAAGATAGGGATGATAGATTTATTGTCTTTGTTGGATCTCAAGGCACAGATAAGGAAGCTTGGGCAGATGCTCTGGCTTCTAATCTATTATGCGAGGAGCCTGGAGAAGCTGGGGCTTGCATGGAATGTCGGGCTTGCAGATATTTAGAGAACGGAACACATCCTGATTATTTAGAGATAAATCCAGAGAAAGACTCAAAGAATATTGCGATTCAAACAATTAGAGATAGAGTTCATGCAGAGATAAATATTTTGCCTCAACTTAATAATGTTAAGCTCTGGCGAATCGATGCTAATGCATTACAAGAGGGCGCTCAAAATGCGTTACTGAAAGTATTAGAAGAACCTCCAAGTTATGCTTATTTTATTTTGACAGTAGATGATAGGACGAAATTGCTTCCAACTTTAAGATCAAGGGCAAGGGAAATTAAGATCCCTGCAATGAATCGTGAGGACTTGAATGCCTTTTTGGATGTGCATGATATTAATGATCTGAAACAGAGAAATTTAGCAATTAATTTCTCTTCAGGTCTGCCACAATTAGCCTTGCAATTAGCAAAAGATGAAGATTTGCAAGAAGAACGTAAAGAAATATTTAAATGGTTTGTAGAATTTTTGCGTGCTAGAGAAGTAGACGTTTTGACTACGTGCTATACATTTTGGGACAAAAGCAAATCTAGTATGGATACAAATATATTATTTTTACAAAGCTTCTTGAGAGATATGGTCTTGCTTAAAGCAGGGACACAAGTTGACAATAATAACTTGCTAAATCAAGATATGGTTAGCTATTTGCAGAAGTTAAATCAGGAATATAGATTTTCTATTACTGATTTATCAGATGCTTTGCAGACTCTGAATGAAGTTTCTAAAAGAAGCAAGGCAAATGTAAATTTTGAAATAAGCATCTGTGGAATGATGCTTAAATTGAGAAGTAATTTAAACATAAATAGGTTAAGTAGAAATTAAGTTTTATGTTTAGAATATTTCTTTAGAAAAGGAATTATTAATTAAGTATATGAACCAAGAAGGTAATAATGCCAATGCAAAACAACATAATAGAAAGGCGCAGAACCTCTCTGCTTATTCGGCATATATGCTCTTTGCAATAATTGCTGTAGTCCTTGCTAAGGTTATTGGCTTTGTGCGTGAGATTATGATTACGCACCGTTTTGGCTATGGTAATGTCACTGATGGTTACTATTTGGGTTTTGCGGTTCCTGATCTCGTATATAACATTCTAGTTGGTGGAGCAATTGGAGCAGCTGTTGTGCCAATGTTGTCCGGTGCTATTGAGAGAGATGAAGAGGATAAGGTCTGGCCAAGTATTTCTACTTTCTTCACTTTTATAATGATTGCATTTGCAGGATTTATGCTTGTTGGAGAGTTGTTTTCTGCAGAGATTATTAGTTTCTTGAATCCTGGTCAGCATATGGAAGTTCTAGGAATAGCAACTTCTGTATCTAGAGTTGTTTATTTACAGACTTTCTTTTTTATATTATTAGCAATTATAACTTCAACTTTATCAGCTAATAAAGTTTACGGACTACCAGCTCTAGGCGATAGTGTTTATAATATTTTCTATTTGTTGGCAATAGTATTTTTTGCTTCTCCTACTAAAGAGGGTGCAGTTAATGTAGCCTGGGGTGTAGTCTTTGCCGCTGTCATGTACTTCTTGTATATATTTTATTTTGCTAAACCTTATATGGTGAAATATAAGCCTAACTTGGACTTTAAAGATAAGAAATTTTGGTATCTTCTCTGGTTAGCAGTGCCAGCATTATTATCAGGTACAGTCGCACAGATGAACACTATAGTACAACAGGGGTTTGCTGGCTTGGCTCAGCAAAATATCCCTAATGCGAGTACTGGTGTAGTTACGAGCTTGAGAAATGCTAATACTTTATTTAATTTACCTTATCAAATAATTGTTTCTAGTATAGGTGGATTCTTGTTGTCTAATATAAGTGGTTTTATGGCGAGAGGTGCGGATAAAGAAGCAAGCAATTTCTTGACCAAAACTGTTAAGTTAGTTCTAGTTATTATGGTACCTGTGGCTCTATTCTTTGCGGTATTTTCAGAGGAAACTGTACAAGCGGTCTACCAATGGAATCCAGCAACCTATACAAATGAAAATGTAAAAGTTACTGCAGCAATTTTAAAAATTTACTCCATAGACTTCATTGTCGGACCTTTCTTATACTTTATAAATCAAGTATTTTTTGCTTTACAAAAGAACTATATTATTTTGATAACTACAATTATTAATTTATTAGCTAACTATGCATTCTGTTATATGTTTATAAATGGCTTTTCTCTAGGTATTGATGGGTTAGCGTGGGCGACAGTTCTGAGTCAGTTAATAGTTACTATAATTTCATATTTCATCTTAAGTATGATGAAAAACAAAATTGAAGTTGAAAACATTAATAGCTTTGTCTGGAAGTCTATAGTTGCTTCAATATTTACATTTAGTGTATTGGTACTGTTGCACATTATTAGTCCAGTCTATACAAGCAAGTCTAAGCAGTTAATTCTATATGTAATTAATGGTGTTATCGCAATGGGAGCATATTTCCTTGCTGCTCACTTCTTGGAAGTAAGTGAAGTTACATGGGTCTTTAAGATGATGAAATCTCTTTTCAAGAAGGTAAGAAATAAAATAAGACCAGGTAAGTAAGATGACTCCAGATAGACGTGACCAAGTTCCTGAATATATGAAAAAAATCAAAGAATATCCAGGCCTGCGCTTGGAAAATTTGGATCGTGCTGGTTTGTTGTATTTTCAGTTGGAAGATAGTTTCCGCTTTGGTAATGAGCAGATTTTCTTAGTAAATTTTGCCAAAAGTCTTATTAATACCGCTGAGATGAAAAAATTAGAAAACGGTAATTCTCACATAAATATTCTAGATCCAGGAGCTGGAGCTGGAATTCTTACGATCTTGAGCTCAGCTCATATACCTAATTCTCAAGGTGTGGCTATAGAGTTAATGGAGCGACCGTATGAACTTTTGCAAGCTAACCTCAAAATGAATAATTTAGACGAACGATTCCGGGCAGTAAGGGCGGATATCAAGACGTTGGTTGCTTCTGATGAAAGTGAAGTTTTTAGCGATAATTCTAATATCGGTGAACATGATAGCTTAGATTTCGACTTTCAAGAACATTTCGATTTAGCTATCTGCAATCCTCCATATTTTAAGCAAAATTCTGGACCTACAAGAGATCTTAGCAAGATTTCAGAGTTGGAAGTAAGTGCAGCTAGGGATGAGATCTTCTTAAGTCTCGATGATTATATGAAATTTGTGAGCAAGTCACTCAAGTATTCTGGGAAGATGGCTTTGCTGCATAGACCAGAACGTTTAGTAGAGATAATTAATATAGCTAGTAAATATCAACTTTATCCATACTTTTTGCGTGCTGTTTTACCTAAGCATGGTGCTAAGGTAAAAGTGTTCTTGTTGGCTTTATCCAAGGGCAAGAAACGAAGTTTCGAATGGGGCAAAGATTTGGTCATTTATAACAACGCTGGAGAGTATACAGATGAGGTAGCAGCGTATTACAGCGAGGTAAGCGAGGCCAACGAGGTAAGTGAGGTGAACGAATAATGAGAGAAGACTTTGTTGAACAATTTCCAAAAAAGAAGTTACAAGAAATTTGGGAGAGCACTACAGTTGAACCTGGAGCTCTCTACATTGTTGGTACACCTATTGGAAATTTAGGAGATATATCTGTGCGGGCTCTAAGTACGCTAGCTCAAGTTGATATAGTTTTAGCGGAAGACACCAGAACTAGTTCAGAATTACTCTTGCCTTTTGGAATTAAGCCACATTACCTAAGCTTTCACCAACATAATTTTCGTTCTCGTATAGATGCAGCAATTGCTGATTTACAATCTGGTAAATCTATAGCTCAGATCTCAGATGCAGGAATGCCCACCATTTCAGACCCAGGAGTAGAGCTTGTTGATGCTTGTTTAGATGCAGGTTTGGAAGTCAGAGTAGTGCCGGGTCCGTCTGCAAGTATTGCTATAGTGAGTTTAGGCGGACTGCCAGCAGATGACTTTAGATTTGTCGGTTTTTTACCACAAAAAGAAATTGATAAACATGAGCTATTAGAAGATATAAAAAACTACAAGGGGATTACAGTCCTTTATGAAGCTCCACACAGATTGTTGCAAACTTTAAATGATCTCGTAGCTGCAGGCCTTGGGAAGCGTAAACTTGTGCTTGGTCGAGAACTCACAAAAAGGTACGAAGAAGTGATTAGAGATACTGTAGAAAACATTATTGCATATTACTCAGATAACAAGATTAGGGGAGAGTTCGTTTTGCTCCTAGGTAAAGCAAGTGCAGAAGAAGCAGCAGCTCAGAATAAGAACGAGAAGCTAGAGTTGAAAGAACAAATTGAAGAAGCACTAAAAGCAGGGAAAACAAGCAAGACAATTCTCTTAGAATTGCAAGACGAATGTAATTTATCTAAGAACGATCTGAAAAAATTAATATCTACGACTAAATCTGAATTAGAAAATTAAAAAACAAAAAATTAATAGATTAAGACATAAAGCAGATAAAAATTAATAAATTTTTGCTATAAAAGCATGTATTCTATTAGTGAGTAAAATTTCAAGAAAATTGAGGAAAAAGTATGGAAATTGTGAAAAAACAAAGAAAAGCAGAACGTAATAGAAAGTTTTTTATACTAGCATTAGCGTTCCTTATTCCAACAATAATCTTAACTACAACCTATATGTTAATGCAGTTTTATCCTGCAGGAGATAGAAGCCCTTTGACAATTGATTTATATCATCAATATGTATCATTTTTGGCGGAATTACGCCGCAAATTATTGTCTGGAGAGAATATATTCTACTCTTGGTCTGTAGGAATGGGAACCAACTTTTATGCCTTAACGGCATATTATGCAGCTTCCCCTCTTAATTTATTCTTGGTATTTTTCCCACTTGAACATATTACAGAAGCAGTAACTTTCTTAACTGTTACTAAGATTGGTTTATCTGGATTAGCATTTGCATACATGTTATACGAAGGCCCAGCGAAGCGCTTAGGTTCGGCTACAATAAGGTCTAGAAGAGAAGTCAGATTGTGCAAGAGCGATGACAAGAGTACTGATATCTTTATAATAATATTAGCAACAGCCTATGCGTTAAATGGTTTCAACTTGACATATTCATGGGATATTATGTGGCTAGATGTTATAGCCTTGCTCCCAATAATTATTCTTGGTGTAAATAAAGCTATTAGAGAAAGCAAATTCACCACTTATATTGTGAGCCTTGCCTTAGCTCTGATGATTAACTATTACTTAGCTTTCTTTGTTTGCTTGTTTGTGGCATGTTACTTCTTCGTAGCGTACTTCACGGCAAAATCACAAGCACAGCAATTGAGATCTAATTTAGCCTATGCGAAAAATGGTGTCATTGATGAGGAGAGCTTAATTAATCCTTACGAGGAAGAATATAGTGCAGATAATGCAGCTGAATATACGAAGAGCACTCTAGAATATAAATTATTGAACATTAAATTCTGGCCTGTGTTTAGCAAGTTTGCTTTGTTTACAATAATTGCCCTGGCAATAAGTGCAGTTATGTTATTGCCTACAGCATTGTCCTTAATTGACACATCTGCAGCAGGGGATGCTTGGCCAAGTGATATGCGTATTAATTTTGATGCCTTTGACTTCATGTCTAGAGGTTTAATGAACATGAGTCCTGCAATTCGTAGTGGCTTGCCAAATATTTATGTTGGAATTTTAGCCTTCATATTCTTACCACTATATGTGTTCTCAAACAAAATTGGTAACGGCGAGAAGATAAGTCACTTAGCTTTACTAGGGTTCTTGTATATAAGCTTTAATAACAATTTCTTGGATTTTTTCTGGCACGGTATGCATTATCCTAACCAGCTTCCTTACAGATATGCATTTTTATTCTCATTTGTAATGCTCTTGATCATGTTTAGAACTTTGACTGTGATTAGAGAGTATTCTGCCAAGACTTTAATGCTGATTACTGCAGGTGCAATATTATTCGTAGTATTAGCAGAAAAATTAGATGATAGTGTCAGTAGAGAAAATGCATTTATCAATATCTTGTATTTCATAGTTTATTTGGCAATGTTTGCAGGATTTAGAAAAGCTAGAAACTTCCGTACGGCTAGCTTATTACTAGGAATAATTATTATTAGTGAGTTGATAGTAAATAGTTTCATGACTATCTACACGATAGGCGAAGATGAAGTATATACAAGAAGATCAAGTTTTGTAGATGATATGCATGATGTCGGACAATTGATAGATGTTGCCAAAGAACAAGAGAATGGTGACTTTTTCCGTATGGAAGTTAAACCGCAAAAGACCACAAATGATGGTGCCCTGTATGGTTATCCAGGAATAACTTTATTTAGCTCAACTAGTAGAGAAGCTACGGCTAAAATGATGAAGAAATTAGCTTTCCACGGAAATAACATTAATAGTTATAAGTACGTTGATTCTACTAATGTAGGTAATTCTCTCTTGGGTATGAAATACCTGCTTTTGAAGAATGGTGCAAGTAGAGATACTTCTCTTGAAAAAGTCGATGAATACAATGATATGACCTTGCTGAAAAATCCTCATGCTCTTGAACTAGGTGCTGCAGCTGGTCCAGAACTTAAATTCTGGAATCCAACAGAAGGCTCACCTTTCTCCAACTGGAACAGTTTATTAGAAGCTTTGGGTGAACAGGGTCTATTTAAACATGTAGATCCAGAAGTTGTAAACGGCTATAACTTTGGCCCTGCTAGTGGATCTGGAGAATCTGGTGTATCAGTGACACCTGAGGATTTCAATGCATCTGGCTTAATGAACTTCAAAATAGATGTTAAAGAAGATCAATTCTTGTACCTCGCCATTGAAACAAGCAAAGATATGCGAGTTAAGATACGTGTTAATGAAACAACTAAGGATGAAGAAGTTAAAAAAGGTAAGCCGGGCACAGTACGTCAGGCTGAAACTAGAAATATCCATTGGATTGAAACTTTTGATGTCGGATATGTTGCTGCAGGAGATGAAGTAAACTTTAGTATTGAACAAGATAAGGACAAAGCTAACGCAGTTACCGTATATGCTGCAACAGTGGATAAAGCTGACTACGAACGCACCATGAGCAGACTTAAAGAGCGTGAAGTTGATGTACAAGAATGGAACTCCAACTCTGTTATAGCTAAATATAATGCAAAAACTGAAGGTAATCTATTCTTGAATATCCCTTATGATAGCTCTTGGAAGGCATATATTGATGGTGAGGAAGTTCAGACTGAATCAATCGCAGAAACTGCATTGCTAAGTGTTCCTACCGAAGCTGGAGAACATGAGTTGAAATTAGTCTTTATTCCTAGAGGTTTCGAAATTGGATTGACCATGAGTATAGGCGGATTAATATTGCTTCTAGTCTTATGCTTAATTAGAAGACTTTATACAGTCAGAAAGGATAAAGAGAGAATTTCCAACTACATTATGTTGAAGAATAATTTCTATACTGATTATAGAGAAGCTTACAATTTCGTTAATTCTGTGAATACAGAAAGCGCAGAAGCTAATGTTTTGGTAGATGGATATGAAGAAGTTGGTGTAATAAAGGGCGAGGGCTTGGCTATTGACCATGAATTAAAAGAAGCACAAGATATTTTGGCAGTTGCGGAGGCTTTAAATAAGGCAAGAAATTACGAGAACGAGAATTATAAGTTGCGTATAGCAGATAGTAACGAGGCTTACTATAATCTTGAGTATAAAGCCTTGCGTGAACGTGAGATTAACTCAGTGTTGAAAGGTGTTAACCACTATCTAAAAGACCAGGCAAGCGAATTCGATGAGCTTGATGCTAAAACAGAAACAGCTGCTATTGTAAGGCAAGCGCCAGAATTATCCGAAGATTTACAGGCTGAGTCTGTTGGCGAAGCTGAGGAGATTGAGACTACAGAGCAAGTAGAAGCAGTGGAAAAGACTGAGACTACAGAAGAGAAAGTAGATGCTCATGATGTTGTGGTTGCAGAAGACAAGGCAGCCGATCATGTTGCTGAAAATGATGCCGATAATGATTCTTCTGGTGCAGATGACAGTCAGTGGAAAAAGTCAGATGAAGAGAAGTAGCGTAGATTAAAATAAAAAAGTTTTCGCAAAAATGAGAGAAAACGAGAGAAAACGAGAGAAAAGTGAAGTCTCAGTGCGAAAAATCAAAAAAAGTCTTGACAGATAATTATTAGATGATAGAATAGACAAGCATTTCTAATAGAAGTGCGTATTTAAGTGCTTTAAACTAATAATTAAAGAAATAAAAAAGGAGGGGCATGATGAGTACAGAATTTGTAAAAGCAGCTGATGTTGAACGCAAATGGTATGTTGTAGATGCAGAAGGCAAGACTCTAGGTCGTTTGTCTACTGAAATTGCTACAATTTTAATGGGAAAAAATAAACCAACTTACACACCATCAATGGACACAGGTGACTTTGTAGTAGTAATTAATGCAGAAAAAGTTGAATTAACAGGTAATAAGTGGAGAGATAAGTTCTACCGTTACCACACAGGACACCCAGGTGGTTTGAAAGAGATTCGTTACAGCGAATTAGTACAACGTAAACCTGAGAAATTAATTGAACTAGCAGTTAAAGGCATGCTTCCTAAGAGTAAATTAGGTCGTGCACAAATCAAGAAATTAAAAGTATACGCAGGTGCAGAGCATCCACACGAAGCTCAACAACCTGAAACTTTAGAAATATAGGAGGATAGCAGATGAAATCAACAACAATGAAAGCTCCTCATGGTCAAGTATATTACTACGGTACAGGTCGTCGTAAAGAAGCAGTTGCTAAAGTACGTTTGTTACCTGGTTCAGGAAAATATGAAATCAATGGTAAAGAATTAGAAGAATATTTCCCATTGAAATCATATGAATTAATCGTAGAGCAGCCATTCAAAGTAACATCTACAGCAGGTAAATTTGATGTATTTGTAAGTGTAACTGGTGGTGGTATCTCAGGACAAGCTGGTGCAGTTCGTCATGGTATCGCTAATGCTCTATTAGCAGTAGATTCAGACTCTTACCGTAAACCATTGAAAGAAGCAGGTCTATTGACACGTGATTCACGTGTTAAAGAGCGTAAGAAATACGGTCTTAAGAAAGCTCGTAAAGCAAGCCAATTCTCAAAACGTTAATTCGTTGGTTTGGATTCTTGCGATATCGAAAGTGGAAATTTCAGACTTATTGGAATTTTCAGAGCTTTTCGAAATATCAAAAAATCAAATCCCAGTTGCAGCAGTGCACTGGGATTTTTTATGTTTGTGATTAGTTTTGATAACAGTTTCCGGAACAATATAGTCATTTGCGGAATAATAGCAAACTGTTTGCAGAAGTAAAATGAAAAATTTGCGGAATGATGTAAGAAGAAATTGGTTAATACAAAGCTGAAGTTTAACTGTTTAATAGATACAGTTAGTTATTTCCACTGTTAATTGCAACATAAAGATTCATTAGCTCTGCGACAATTTATTGATTTCTACACGACTGGTAATGTCCTCTTTGGCAAGGGCATTTAGTTGGGAATAATCTTCTTTGGAGATTGCCATTTTACCTGTGATTGCTTTCTGCCTCCAGAAATTTACGGTAGAACACAAAACCAGCCACGCTTGTAATTAGTTCCGTAACAGGAAAGGTCAGCCAAAACCAATTCAATCCGAACCGGGAAAATACATATCCTAGCGGCACAAAGAGTATCATGGTACGAAGCACAGTCAGTACTGAGCTTTTCAAACTATACCCGACTGCCTGGAAAAACACCGGGAAGAATTGAGATGTGACAAGCGGGATGAAGCTGATTCCGATAATTCGGAAGCCGATGGTTCCGATTTCTATAACAAGAGGATCAGACGAAAATATACTAAGCATAGATCCCGGAATGGCAATAAAGCACGCTGTACCCAGTGCCATCAACGCAAGACCGAATCCAATCGCTGTGGTAAGTGTCTTTTTACAGCGGTCAATATTTCTGGAAGCATAATTGAAGCTGATGACCGGCACGATACAGGTCACCATAGCTCCCAGAGGAATAAAAAAGAAGGTCTGCCATTTATAGTAAAGTCCAAGTACTGTAACAGCTTGGTCGCAAAAGCCTGCCAAAATCAGATTCAAACCCAAAATATAAAAAGTATAAGAGGACTGCATTAGTATATTTGGCATTCCCAGACGGAAAATTTTTGCGATATAGCTAGGATATACTTCCTTTTTGGGAGAGGAATAAAATCCTTTCTTCATAACAATCAGAGCCGCAACAATCTGTCCAGAAACGGTTGCGATTGCGGCACCGGAAATCCCCATACGGGGCAGACCAAACATACCGAAAATGAGCAGAGGGTCTAAAATGATATTCGTGAGCGCACCGGCAATTTGTGCCACCATAGGAGTTTTCATATCGCCTTTTGCCTGCAAAACTTTTGTCCAAATGCTCTCCAAAAATAGACCGAAGCCGAAAACACAGACGATTCTGCCGTAGCGGATTACATCTTGAATGACAGCTTCAGATTCCGTGGACATTCTGGCATAGGCAGGCATAATGAGCCAGCAAGTCAAGGCAAACAAAAACCAGAGAGTGATTGCCAGCGGCGTACCTACACCTGCATATTCTTCTGCTTCTTTTTTTCGTCCTTCGCCTAACATTGCGGCAATGACAGTGTTGATGCCCACACCTGTTCCTACTGCAAGAGCAATCATCAAAAGTTGTATCGGATAAAGGATAGAAAGTGCTGTTAAACCACTATCGGAGAATCTGCCAATAAACAGGCTGTCGATGATGTTATAAAGTGCCTGAATGAGCTGTGCCAACATAACCGGCGGAGCCAATTTCAAAAGTATTTTGTTTATTTTCTCTTTTCCGTAAAATTCAATAGTATCCATATTCTATTCCTTCTTTGTTTCCATAACAGTGAATAATGCTTTACCATACTCAAACAGAAACTGTGTCAACATACTTAGCTTCTCACTTCCTTAAGCCTTGACTCTACAGTATTAAACCTGTTCATTAAACTCTCATATTTTTTCATACTCATCCTGGTCCTGCAATTCCCGTGCATTTTCATTGATACAGTTGTTAACCTTATCAGCTACGATATTGAGTTCTTCTTCAAGTTTCACTTGCACATTTTCAAGACTTGAGGTATCAAAAACAGTTTTTACCATCACTTAAATTTTTAATAGAAAAATCTTGTATACTCATTTATGATCCCCTAAGTATCATTATATATATTATGGTGCAAACTACTTCTCTAGCTTATCAATAAAATAGAAACGTAAATTCTCATCTCCTTGTTCCTCGCCAATAAGAAGAACCTCGACATAATCTTTTTTCCAAGTTACCTTCCAGTTTTCTTCATCCAGATATTTTCCGTCATTAGAAATTTCTGTATTAAGCTCTTGTCTTTCTTTATCAGGTTTTTCTAATAATATGCGTACTTTTGATGATCCAAAAAACAAAGGGGAATCTGTTTCAATAAATGTCAAAGTATATTTACCATCAGGAGAAATTGAATTAACTATTATGCGTGGCCTGGTAAAAACATAAAAAGCACTAGTAAAAAATATAACTAAAGTTGCGATTACGATTAATAAAACAGCATGTTTTTTTAGAAAATTTTTCATATCAATAATCCTTATAGTTTAAATATAATTTATTTTAGTACAACTATTAAAATTATACGTAATTTGAGTTATTGATTTGAGAAGATTAGTAAAACAAAAACAGGAGCTTCGATTGAAACTCCTGTTTGTTATTTTGAACCGTTTATCTAGTTATAATGAACTTACTTCAATTTAATATACTTGAAGCTTTCTGTTTGTTCCTTAATACCACGTTCTGCGGCTAATCTCTCAATACTTGAGGCTCCGAAGAAACCTTGGATGTTTTCACAATTCTCTACTACATATTTCGCTTCTTCTGGTTCTGCAATAGGACCACCGTGAGCAATTACCATGATATCTGGATTGACTTCACGTCCAGCAGCTGCGATTTCATCAATTAATTTAACACAGTCATCTAGAGTCTTAGATGTTTCAGCACCGATGGTACCTGATGTTGTCAGACCCATGTGTGCAACTAGAATGTCTGCACCAGCTTCAGCCATTTTGCGTGCGTCATCTGCATTGAAAACGTATGGAGTTGTCAACATGTCTAGCTCGTGTGCGTGTCTGATCATTTCAACTTCAAGGTCGTAGCCCATACCTGTTTCTTCTAGGTTTTGTCTGAAAGTACCGTCAATAAGGCCTACTGTTGGGAAGTTTTGTACACCGTCAAATCCCATTTCTTTTAATTGTTTCAAGAAGTAAGGCATATTTCTGAATGGGTCGGTACCGTTAACACCTGCTAGTACAGGGGTATTTTTAACTACTGGAATAACCTCGCCTGCCATTTCCATAACTATTTGGTTAGCGTCTCCATATGCGAGCAAGCCTGCGAGTGAACCTCTACCAGCCATTCTATAACGACCGGAGTTATAGATAATGAACATGTCTGCACCACCAGCTTCACTTGATTTAGCTGTGATACCAGTACCAGCACCGACACCAAGTAGCATTTCGCCTGATTCTACTTGTTGTTTAAATTTTTCCATGATTTCTTTTCTGCTTAAATTATTCATTTTTACCTCCTAATTTATTCATTTTTATGAATCTATTTATTATATCTTATGTAAATAACTTGTATTTCTGAAAATACGTTATCTTTTTTGATTTCTCAATGCCTAAAATTTATTTATCCCATAATTCAAATTACTTGCCTAATAATTCTAGAAGTTTCTTAGCACAAGCTTCACCAAATTCTTGTGTGTTAATGTGTGTATCTAGTTCTATTAAAGTAACTTTTTCAGGATCTAAATTATCTCGTAAAGCTTGTAACAAGGCTGCATCTGCTTCTGCATCATAGAATGGCATACCTTTTTCAGATAAGTAACCATTACCCTTGAGTGGGTAGATAAGAACTGTAGGACCATTTGCCATATTAAGTTTTTCTGCAATCTTTTCACCTACAGCTTTGTTTTCTTCTGGGGTTGTTCTGACTAGAGTAACCATAGGGTTGTGTTTGTAAATATTTCTGGATTTCATTGCTTCTGGCAAAGTATCGATGTGTCCGAAGTTAATCTCATCAATAGCACCAACAGAAACTATTTGAGGTATACCCAATTTACCTGCTGACTCTAATCTATTTGGACCAGCTGCTAGAACACCGCCGAACAATTCGTCGTTCCATTCTGTTGTTGTAATATCTAGTACACCATCGAAGAAACCTTGGTCGATTAAGTGTTCCATAGTTTTACCACCAGAACCTGTAGCGTGGAAGACTAAAACTTCATAACCTTGATCTTCCATGTACTCACGTGCATAGTTAACTGCTGGTGTTGTGTTACCAAACATTGTAGCTGCTATTAAAGGTTTATTTTCATGTGTATTCTCATGCTCAAGAGTTGTCATACCAACGATGGCTTTAGCTGCGTTATCGTAGATCTGTGTAGAAATTGAGTTTAGACCAGCAACGTCAACGATTGAAGGAATTAGGATTAAATCACTTTCTCCTATATATGTGTGACCAGTGCTAGAAGCTGCCATTGTTGAAACGATTATTTTTGGAACTCCAATAGGCAAGGCACGGAATGCAGGTGCAACAATAGAAGTACCACCAGAACCACCAGCAGATATAGCTGCATCAATCTTGTCTTCGGCATATAATCTTGGCAATAATTTCTCCAAAGCTCTGCATTGAACGTCAACGTTTTCACCACGATCGTTTCTTTCACGCAATTGATTAATATCAGCGTCGACTTCCCTGGCTAATTCACCACAAGTAATATCTATATCAAAATCTGTCTCAAATATACCTGTATCGATACAGAGGGTATCAGCACCTAAACTTTCAATTACATCTTTTATGTAAGATAACTCTTTTCCTTTGGTATCGAAAGTACCAACGACTGCAATAGTTTTATTTCTACTCATTGTAGTTTGACCTCCTTAAAACAATAATTAAATTGCATCTAATATTATATATCATTAAACTAAAATGGTTAAGCAAGAATAGCCATGAATTAAAAAGATTTTGTAACCAGTGGATAAAGTATCGGCAGATCAGAGTTCATAAGACTTTGAATAATGAAGAAAGCAAATTTTGAATCAACTAGCATAAAGTAAAAAATAATTTTGTTACCAAAGTTCAGTTTAATAAAAAATATAAAGCTATATTTTATCCATTGAAAATATACAAAATACACACGATAATAGTATTTGTAGGAGGAATAGAAATGCTAAAAATAGCAGTTATTACAGGTAGTACACGTGACGGAAGAGTGAATTTAGGGGTTGCTGATTACATTGTTAAGATAGCAAATGAGTTTAGTGAGGAAGCAGAATTTGAGTTGGTAGATATTTTGGAATATGATTTGCCAGCTTTTAACTCCGCACCACCAAGAATGTTAAACAAGCATTATGATGATCCAAGAATTACTAAATGGTCAGAGAAGGTAGAAGAATTTGATGGCTATATCTTCGTCACACCTGAGTATAATAAAAACACATCTCCAGCTCTATTAAATGCAATTAGCTTGATTGGAGAAGAGTGGACAGATAAGGCAGCAAGTATAGTTGGTTATGGCTCTACTGATGGTATAACTGCAATACAGGTGCTAAGAATTACACTCTCTAATTTAGGCCTAGCAGTTCAAGGTAGTTTTGCAAACTTCAATATATTTACGGATTGGCAAAATGGGGAGTTCAAACCTCAAGAATATCGTAAGGCAACTGTAGAGCGGATGCTTGCTGGTCTAGTTAAATGGGCTAAGGCCATGAAGACTATTAGATAGTTAGAAGAGAGTAGTTTAAGTTTATTAGAAATATATTAAGCCTCATGAGTACGAGTTGTAATCATGAGGCTCTTGTATTTAGTATAATGCTTGTTGGTGCAGATTAACTGGCACAAAATGAAGCGGTCTGACCAGTAGACTATAACTTGAAAAAATAATAAAATACATATACATAAAAAGGAAAATTGTGAAAGTGTTTGAAGTTTTAGATTATGAAATTTCTTATTAAAGAACTTAATGATACGAAAAAAATATCCAATAGTTTAGCAAAAGTTTTATCAGGCAATGACATCTTGACTTTGCAAGGTGACCTAGGTGCAGGCAAAACTACTTTTGTACGTGCTTTGGCGGAGGGCTTAGGGATAGATCCTGATGCTGTGAGCAGCCCGACTTTTACAATTATGCAAATTTATGAAAACAATTCAGGACCTTCACTTTGTCACTTTGATGCATATAGGTTGAAAGATAGTGAGAGTTTCTTGCAAGAAGGTTTTAATGAATATTTCAGTGACGGTATGGTTGTCTGTATAGAGTGGCCAGAAATTATTGAGGAAGCTCTAGAATCTTTAAACGATCATAGATTGATAATAAAAATTACTGCTGAGAGAAAAATGGATCTTGATTTTTCGGCGAAAAAAATAAATGTACAGACAGATAATGTTCATAGGAACTTTGAGATATTAGCTAATGGCAAGAGAGCTCAAGAGGTTTTAGATAAGTGGCAAGAGCTTGATGATTTTCCAAGTGAGCTTGAGATTTAGAAGAGGTAAATTGTGAAAATACTAACTATAGACACAGCTACTCCACATTTGATTTGTAGCCTAGGAGATGAAAATTCTTTTATTACAGGGGTGTTTAAAGATGCCAGCAGAACACACTCTCAACATATAATTTCTGCAATTGATGAACTATTAGAAGTTGCAGGATTGAGTTTGGATGAGATAGATTATTTTGCGGCATCAGAGGGACCAGGATCTTTTACAGGTTTAAGGATTGGTATTGCTACAGTTCAGGCTTTGGCTTTTGTGAAAAACAGACCTTGCCTTAAAGTAAATACACTAGATGCTATTGCAGAAGCTAAAAGATCTGCCGATACTTTAATTTTGTCTATGTTAGATGCTAGAAATAGAAGAGTCTATGCTAATGCTGTTGTGGGAGATACTAATCTGGTAGAAGCTTCTGTTGGTGAGGTTGAGATATTCGCCCAAAAAGTTGCAAAAGCACTAGAAAATAAAGAAATTAAGGTTAATAAAATTATTTTTGCTGGCGATCAGGCACGTGCAATGTATATTGCAGATGAAGCAGTTTTAGAACTTTTGCCAAAGGTAGAAGTTGAGATGGCGGAGGCGTTATATCAACCAGAAGCCTTGCATAAAGTTGCGCTGAAAGAGTTGCAAGCTGGGAGATTCCTGGAAGCGGAAGAGCTGCTACCAGAATACTATGCACCGACTGAGGCAGAGCGAGAACTAAATAAATAGCTCCTGTCTATTAATAAACACGTTTAAGCACATTGAAGTTGTAGATGATTGAGGATTTAGAGAAGGGCGTAAGCAGTATATGGCAATTGAATTTCGTCAAGCAAATAAAGATGATTTACATGAGCTGAGCTCTCTTGAAACCGAAGTTTTCTCAGAGCCTTGGGGCGAAGAAACAATAGCACACTATTTAAAGATAAGTGAAAAAGATAAGGCGACATATGTTTTGTATGACGAGGCAGATAAGAAGATACTAGCGTACGTAATTGTCCAAACTTTATATGATGAAATGGAAATTATGAGGTTTGCAGTAATTCCTACGAGAAGACGTGAAGGCCTAGGCAAAAAATTACTAAAACTGTTGACTAGTAAAGCTACAGAGTTGGAGCTGAAAAAAATAATCCTCGAGGTAAACTCAATTAACTATAAAGCAATTAGCTTATATAAAAGCCTAGGTTTCATTGAGGTTGGTAGGCGTAAAGATTATTACAAGCAAGGAGAAGACGCCTTACTCATGGATTTAAATATGAGCTAGTATACGTTATAATATACGACAATATATAAATATATAATATACAAATACAAAAATAATAATAAAAAAGGAAAACAAAAAAGGAGAAGCGTATTATGACAATGAAAATAAGTACAGATGAAAAGATAGCTTTGTTGAGAAAAGCTATGCGTGCTGTTGGTGTACAGGCTTACATAGTTCCAACATCAGACCCGCACATGACAGAATACAATGCAAAACACTTTGAAGCTAGACATTGGCTAACAGGATTTACAGGTTCAGCAGGTACTGCTCTAGTAACAGAGAACGCTGCAAAGTTATGGGCTGATGGACGTTACTTTATCCAAGCAGAACATCAAATCGCTGGAACAGAATTTGAGTTAATGAAGTTAGCAACACCTGGATATCCAACTTTATTAGAGTTCTTAAGTGAGAACTTAAAATCAGGCGATGTTGTTGGTGTAAATGGTGCAATTATGAACCAATCCCAAGTAGAACGCTACGAAGAAGTATTGGGCAAAAAAGGTATCAAAATTGAACTAAACCTACAACTAGTTTCCGATATTTGGACTGACCAGCCAGAAATGCCAAAAGGCGAGATTTTTACACTAGGTACAGAGTGGACAGGTAGAAGCACAGAAGCCAAGATTGTTGACCTAAGACAATATCTCAAAGAAAAAGAAAGTGACGTTGCTCTAATTGGTCGCCTAGACGATGTAGCTTGGTTGTACAACTTCAGAGGTTCAGACATAGAGTGCACTCCAGTTGCTTATGCATTTGCCATGGTATCTCAAGATAAAGCAGAATTATTTATTGACTTAGATAAAGTTAATGCAGAAGTAAGAGCTACTATGGAAGCTGAAGGGGTAAGTTTCAGAAAGTATGAAGATATTTATACAGCTGTGGCGGAACTTTCCGGTAAGACAGTAAGATTAGATAAATCAGCAATTAATAGCTTAGTTTTCTCCAAATTGCCAGAGGATGCAAAGGTAATTAACAGCAGAGATTGGACTTTGGATGAGAAAGCAGTCAAGAACGAGACTGAAATCAAAAACCAATACGAAGCCTATCGTAAAGATGGTATTGCTTTTACCAAATTAATTCACTGGTTAAAAACACAAGATGTAAGTAAACTAGACGAACTTGATGTTGATGCAAAGGCTTTAGAATTTAGAGAAGAATTAGATACATTTGTTGAATTGAGTTTCGGTACGATAGCAGCATACGGACCAAATGCCGCAATGGCACACTACTCTGCTACAGAAGATAACAAAGCTCAATTACAAAACAAGAGCTTCATGTTAGTTGATGCTGGTGGACAATACTGGGAAGGTACAACTGATACTACACGTACAATCGCAGTCGGTGAATTGACAGCAGAAGAAATCAAGGACTACACATTAACAGTTATGAGCCACGTTGATCTAGCTATGGCAGTGTTCTTGCACGGATCCACAGGTTACCAATTGGATATGTTAGCTCGTAAACCAATGTGGGAAAATCACATGGACTTTAAACACGGTACAGGTCATGGAATTGGCTATTTCTTGAATGTTCATGAAGGTCCACAAAGCATTTCTTCCGGAAGATACAACACTACAGTAATGGAAGAAGGCATGATTACAAGTAACGAGCCAGGAGTCTACAAGGAAGATAAACACGGTATTCGTATTGAGAGTGTAGTTGTTTGTGAAGAAGCAGCGACAGTAGGTACAGATAAATTCTTGAAATTCGATACAATGACTAGAGTACCGCTAGAACGTGAAGCTATTGACAAGAGCATGTTAAATGAACAACAAATTGCTTGGATCAATGCATATCACGAGCAAGTTTACAAAGATATAAACCAAGATTTAACTCCTGAAGAAGCTGAATGGTTGAAAGAAGTCTGTAAACCGTTATAATTAAGTTACTATTAACAAGGAATTTGTAAAAATTGCTATATATCTAAATATAGCATTGGAGGAAAAAACGCATGGTAGAGAAAGAAGTAGTATTTTTAGATAAAGCTGAGGATTTGGTAGATTCAGGTAGAATTGCTGCAGGCTTGATCCAAAAAGCTTCAGAATTTGTTTCTGACTTGAGACTTGAAGTTGCTGGTAGAAGAGCAAATGCTAAGAGCCTTTTGGGTGTAATGAGCTTGGCTCTTGATAAGGGTACTGAGATTAAAATTACAGCCGAAGGCCCAGATGAAGATGAAGCTTTAGAAGCAATATCAGATTATTTGCTAAACCCTGTATTGGATTAAGATAAACAAACCTATCAGAATATCATAATTAGGTTAACAATTAAGTTAATCAGAATTAAGTTAAACAAAATTAATAGGAGCAATAATTGCCGATAAAAGATTTTGATGCACGTCTGGACTTGGTTCCCACCGGTCCAGGCGTTTATTTAATGAAGGACAAAGATGGTACAGTGATCTATGTAGGCAAGGCCGTGAATTTACGTCGCCGCCTGCAAGATTATTTTGCCCAAAACCCAGTTGGAAATACCAAAGTTCTTGCTATGATTGAAAACATAGCAGATTACTCATATCTACTAGTGCGTAATGAGCTGGAGGCTCTTTTACTCGAATCGAATTTAATTAAAAGATACCAGCCTTTTTATAATATTTTATTAAAAGACGATCACGACTATCCCTATATTAAAGTAAGTTTACAAGATGAATTCCCAAAGATTGAGAAGGCCTATCGTAGAGCGCCTGATGAGAAAGAAGGGGCAAAGTACTACGGTCCTTATTTGAACAATGATGTTAACAAGGCTTTGAAAATAATCAGGAAGCTTTTCCCATTAAAGATTTATCACAGAATTTTCCAAACTGATAATAAGACAGATTCAGCAGTTGATGAGATCCGCTATGAACTCGGTGATGCCCAGGACAAATATGCACAAGCAGCAGATAGCTGGAGTTCGGATGAATTGGCTGACCATGACATAATGTCAAAAGATGAATATCGAGAGATAGTTAAAGACATTACAGACTTCCTTGAAGGTCGCTATGATGGTATACAAGAGAGAATGCAAAGCAAGATGAATGCTGCGAGCCAGGATTTGGATTTCGAGAAAGCTGCTATTTGGCGAGATCGCTTACAGGATTTGCTCAGATTGCAAGAGAAGCAGGTTGCTGTTTTAGAATCTAATTTCTATGGAGATGTAATTGGCTTAGCAAGAAATAGTGTGGAAGTTTGTATACAAAAATTAGAAATTAGGTCAGGAAAAATAGCCGGTACATCTACTTACTTTTTGGATGCGGTAGCAAACACTGATGCAGAAATTATAACGGCTTTTATTTTGCAGTATTATGCAATAGCATCTTATATTCCTAAGAATATTTTAATCCCAATACCAATAACAGAGTTGGATTCCAAGGAGCTCAACCGTGAGTCCGTAAACTTTAATCTTGAGGAATTTCTTAATGAGTTAGCAGGATCTAAGGTCAAGTTGCTCTGGCCGCAGAGAGGTAATAAACATGATGTGCTCAAGATGGCTAATCGTAATGCCAAACAGGCTTTGCTCAGGAAGACTTTGATCGCAGGATCTAATATTGAATCTATTGAAACAGCACTTGGACTTATGCAAGAAATCTTGGGTATGTCAAATAAACCTCTGCGTGTAGAAATTTATGATATTTCTAATACGGGTGATAGCGATATGACCTGTGGTATGGCTGTTTTTGTTAATGGAAAGGCTCAACGAAAAGATAAGCGAGTATTTCATATTAAGAGACAGGAAGCTCAAGATGACTACAGTGCTATGCAAGAAGCTGTAGATAGAAGATTAGCACGTTTGGGTGATGAGAGTTTTGGTAAGAGACCAGATCTTATCTTGGCTGATGGTGGTATAGGGCATGTCAATGCATTGAAGCCTGTTTTGGCAGAACATGGTGTATTAGCTGAGAGTGATCAACAGATTTATCTAGCTGGGTTGGTTAAAGATCAGCGACATAGAACTAGAGGTTTAGTAACAGCAGATGGACAGATAATTGAGCTAGCGGAGTCACTTTCTCTGTTAGATGGCGAAAAGACTTATGGAAGTGGTAATGAATTGGGTGCTGCCAAGAATTTATTTAGCTCAGAAAAGAGTGAGAATAGAGAAGAACAGTTGGCGTTATTAAGGTTACTTTCTGCCATGCAAAATGAAGCCCATAGAGTTGCAGGTGAAGCCAACAAGAAGTTGAATAAAAAGCGCCAAACAAAATATAAGCTTGAAGAAATTCCAGGGGTAGGACCAGCTAAGCGTAAGGCTTTGCTCAAAGAGTTTTCATCAATGAAAGCAATAGCGGAGGCTAGCGTTGAAGAGTTGCTAGAAAAAGTTCCGAGCCTAGGACAAACAACAGCCGAAAACGTTTATAATCATTTTAATAAGAATTAGGGATTAGGCATTAGAAATTAGTAATTAATATTTAGGGACATTATTAGTGAGAGGATTTAAAGCATGAGTACTTGGATTTTGGCAGATACCCATCTAGACCATACAGGAGCGAAACCAATGAGTGTTTTCGGGCCTATATGGAATAATCATCCGGAAGTTTTAGCCGAGCATTGGCAAAGATTAATTAAACCAGAAGATAACGTAATAATTGCTGGTGATATTTCTTGGGCAATGCAAGCAGAAGATGCAGTCCCAGATCTGAGTTTCTTGAACCAACTTCCAGGTCGTAGGAAAATTTTGCTCAAAGGTAACCATGATTTCTGGTGGTCTACTAAGAGTAAAGTAAATAAACTTTTCCAAGAAAATAATCTTGACACCTTAGAGATTATGCAAAATGAAGCTAAGTTAATTAAGAATCCAGATGAGCCGGAAGAAGACTTTATCCTTGTTGGTAGCAGAGGTTGGAAGTTGCCTACAGATAATGACGCAGATGCCAAAGATAAGAAAGTTTACGAACGGGAGAAAAATAGATTTTTATTATCCTTGCAAGATGTTGAACTCCTCAAAAAACGTGAATCTGAAACGAGGGATTTGCCTGTTGTTGCTGTATTTCACTATCCACCACTTAATAAATTTGCGAATGACAGTGAGTTGACTGGGATTATCGAGGGAGCGGGTATAAGTAGTGTCTATTACGGTCATGTTCATAGACAACACGGTTTGGACAATTTGCTTTGCTTCGAAGGTGAGAAGAACGGGGTTACCTATAAAAATATTGCGTTGGATTTTATTGAATGTGTGCCAGTGAGGGTTGAGATGTAGGGTTTAAAATAAGTTAGAAAAATTTATAAATAGTTACCCAAGTAAAGTATTGGAAGGAAATAGTGGAAATGGTAATTGTTTAGCCATAGCATAAGCAATTACCATTGTACAAATACACAGCTTAATTAGATGTTGGAGTTTATAAAAATTATATTTCATTGAGATGCATAAAAAATTTTTGATTATATGTGATACAATAGATGCTTGGATTTTAGTTTAGGAGGTTAGATATGAAGAAAAAATTAAATATAATATTGTTATCATTATTGGCAATATTGATTTCAGTATTACCGTTTAAGGCATTAGATGCAGAAGAAAATGCAAATGCTAGATACCAAGAGATTATTATTAAGTGGAATCATTATGATTTGGATAAGGGTTATTATAATCCTGCAGATAAAGGCAAGGAAGTTAAGATGAACCTTTATCTTGTTTTTGATGGACATGATGAAAATGGTGATCTCAGACAAAACTTATATTATAAATATATTATTCCTTACACAGCGAAGATTGGTGAAGAAAAACATGCAAAAATCCCAGTTGATAAAATGGTTGCTACTAATGGAAAGACTTACACGGACTGTAAATTGACATCACTTAAAGTAGCTCCAGATAAAGATAATCATATTTATGGTTTTTCAGGTGGGTACTCTTCTGCTGAGGGTAGGCTTTTAGCACAATTTGATCAGAATATGAATTTCAGCGTAGAAGCTAAAATTGCTCAAGGTTCAGCAATTCGTGATGAAGATAAGGGCAATATGAAAATTAGCTTTAAAGTTAGAAGGACAAAAGATGGAAAAGTTGATTGGCCATACGAAAATGATAAACAGGGCGTAATTTATGAAAATATTGTGGATTTCAAAGAAGGTCAACTAGATTTATGGAAAGATGATTACTCTAATGATGGCTCCTTTGCGCGTGGACTTGAACAAAATGATTTTGGAATGTTTAATCCTTATTCTGGCCGTTATAAAACTTATGAGTTGATTCCAGAGTTTACAGGTGATAATAAAGACGAGTTAAATAAAAAATACTCATTGAAAATGACAGGTAATGACCTTGATGGCTGGAACTTAGAACTTGTATCAAATTTCAAGGTTACATTTGATAGTGATAATGGTCAAGCGATGCAAAATCAATATGTAAAGGCAAACGAAAAAGTAGAAAAACCACAACAAGAGCCAACAAAGGAAGACCATAAATTCTTAGGCTGGTTCACAGACGCAGGTGAAGAATTTAAATTCGATAAACCAATTACATCAGATTTGAAATTGAAAGCAAAATGGGAAAAACTAGAAGACGATAAAAAAGTTGAGAAAGTTAAGTTAACATTTACTCTAAATGGCGGAAAATGGTCAGATGGCTCCAGTGAAGACAAAGTACTTACAGTAGACAAGGGTAGCGTAGTAGATATCCTTGAAGCTCCAATGAAAGAAGGATACAAATTCGAATATTGGAAAGGCTCAGAATATCAACCAGGTGATAAGTACAGAGCATTTGAAAACCATACATTTGTTGCTCAATGGAAGAAAGTAGCTAAGGCTGGTTCAGAAACAGCACCTGAGGCACCAAGCCAAAGCGAGAAATCTGCAGAATCAAGCAAGGCAAACGATAATAAAGCAGCTGGAAATAAAACTACTAAGACAGGTGATACAAGCTACATCGCAATGACAGTAGGTGTAATCAGCTTGGTAGTAGCAACCGCATTAGTAATGAATCGTAAAAAAGACGAGAAATAATTCTAATTAAAGTTTGCTAGAAGTAAACAATAATTTGACCCCGAAGTCCTGACACATAAGTGTACCGCTCCCCAAAAGTTAGACCAAAATCTAACAATTGGGAGGTTGGTACATAAGTGAAAGGATTGCGGGGTTTTATTTTGGCTTAATATAGATACAGATTTTGATACACAGTTTTTTATCGTTATATATACTTTTGAGAAATATCATAAATAATTAACGAAAAAGTTATAATGAATCATCTTTAAATCACAAGTTAAATTTTGCTAAGTGATAGTATAGAAACGTATAGATACAAAGCAATAATATATTGCAAAGAGGGAGGTATTAAATGAGCAAAACAGTAACAGCTAATATGATAAATAGAAAAGGTGAAGATGCTGGGAAAGCAGTTTTCACAGAAGCAGATAATGGTGTAATTGTTGAAGTTGAGTTTCACGGTTTGCCAGAAGGTGAATTCGCAATGCATATTCATGAAGTAGGACTAGCGACTGCTCCAGATTTTACAGATGCAGGTAGCCACTTTAATCCAACAGGTGCAGAACACGGAGTCCATTCTGAAAAAGGACCACACATTGGTGATTTACCAAATATCCATGTTCCAGCCTCAGGTGAATTCAAGGGCAAATATGTTATCCAATATACATCATTGACAGAAGGCGAGAAAAATACTCTGAATCAAGAAGATGGAACTACACTAATTGTTCACGTTGGAGCAGATGACTACATTTCTCAACCAACAGGTGCTGCAGGTGATAGACAATTAGCAGGAGTAATTTTTGCTAAGAAATAATTTTCCACTTAAATAGGTTTATTTGAAATAAATTTAGAGTCAGTTTAAACATACTGAGGTCGTACTGAAAAGTGCGACCTTTTTATTTTATGTAGTACAAGGGTAGTATATATAGTATATATGTAAAAAAGAGTTAAGCACTACAAGCACGAAACACCCGGGCGTAAAGTAAAGAGTCTAAAAATAAAAGAGAAAAAGTATTGACAAAGAAAAAACAGC
>CAMYAM010000003.1 GCA_947253875.1 uncultured Fastidiosipila sp.
CAAGAAAGAGAAATTACAAGAGCTGAAGCTTTGAATGAAGGTAAACCTGAAAAAGTTGTAGATAAAATTGTTGAAGGTAGATTAGAAAAATTCTACGCAACAAATTGTTTACTAGAGCAAACTTATGTAAAAGACGAAGATAAAACAATCCAAGACCTATTAACAGAAAAAATTGCTGAAATTGGTGAGAATTTAGTTATCAGAAGATTTACTAGATACCAATTAGGTGAAGGTATTGAGAAAGAAGAAGTAGACTTCGCAGCAGAAGTTGCACAACAATTAGGTAATAAATAATTATTTAATTTAAATTTGATATCAAGGCATCTCTTACAAAAAGAGATGCCTTTTTTGTGCAAAATATTTTTAATTAAAAACAATCAATTAACAGATATTTTGTCTATTCTTTTATGGTAAGATTATATAAGCAAACTAGTAGGAGTAAACTATGAGTGATTTGAAATACAAAAGAATTTTACTTAAATTATCTGGAGAGGCATTAGCTGGTAATTTAGGTAAGGGAATAGACTCAGATACTGTTAAGTCTATTATTGAAAGCGTTTGTGATCTATATGATTTAGGTGCTGAAATTGCAATTGTTGTTGGTGGTGGTAACTTTTGGAGAGGCGTCCAGAATAACGATATCGACAGAGTTACTTCAGACCATATTGGGATGTTAGCAACATGCATGAATGCTCTCTATGTTTCTGATATGATCGAAAAACATAACAAGAAAACTAGAGTATTAGGAGCTATTGAAATGAAAGAGATTATGGAACCTTTCATTAGAAGAAGAGCTGTTAGACATTTAGAAAAAGGTAGAATAGTTATTTTTGCATCTGGAACTGGTAATCCATATTTCTCAACAGATTCAGGAGCAGCGCTAAGAGCAGCAGAAATAGATGCTGATATTATATTTAAAGCGACCAATGTAGATGGAGTCTTCGATAAAGACCCTAATAAATTCTCTGACGCTAAACTATATAAACATGTTACTCACGAAGAAATTTTACAAAGTAATCTTAAAGTAATGGATGCAACAGCAGCTGCTTTATGTAGAGATAATGATATCGATATTGCAGTATTTAACTTATCTGATCCTCAAAATATAGTTAAATTAGCTCAAGGTGAAGATGTTAATGCAACATTAGTTACTAGTTAAATTATTTTATAACCAATTACATAAAAGAGCATAAAAATAAAAAATAAACATGGAGGGAAATCATGGCAGATTTTAATGTTAATGAAACAAAAGAATATGAAGATAGAATGCAAAAGAGTATAGAATATCTACAGGATGAACTTAATAATATTCGTGCTGGTAGAGCAAATCCTAGAGTTCTTGACCAAATTTCTGTTGATTATTATGGAGTTTCAACTCCATTAAACCAGGTAGCTTCAATTACAGTACCTGAACCAAGACAATTGTTAATTCAACCTTGGGACAAAACTCTTCTTGACGAAATCGAGAAAGCCATTTTAAACTCAGATCTAAGCTTGAATCCAAACAATGATGGAGCAGCCTTGCGCTTGCACTTCCCAACTTTAACAGAGGAAAGACGTAGAGATTTGACTAAGCAAGTTGATAAGCTTGGAGAAGAAGCTAAAATTTCAATTCGTAATATTAGACGTGAATACTTAGATAAAGCTAAAAAAGCGGAAAAATCTTCTGACATTTCAGAGGATGAATTACGCTTAGCTGAAGAAAACATTCAAAATTTAACTGATAAATATACAGAAAAAGTAGATGAAAAAGTTAAATCTAAGAGTGAAGAGTTAATGGAAATTTAGTTTAACCTTACGGCATATAATAAATTGCAGCTAATAATAAGGCTGCAATTTATTATACTTAATTTTAAGCCAAGGGTATTAGTTGAAGGTATATAGTATTGGAAAATCAAAATAACTCTACATTTATTAAAATGGACAAATTAAACTCTAATCATGAACGAGTAGTATCTGATAATTTAGAGTCTTTTGATGATATCATTGTTCCAGAGCATATCGCTATGATAATGGACGGTAATGGTCGTTGGGCAAAGAAAAGAGGATTAAGCCGTTCAGAAGGTCACTTAGAAGGAGCTAAAACTTTATATTCCATAGTCAATTTTTCAAGAAGTATTAATTTGAAATACTTAACTGTGTATGCTTTTTCTACTGAAAATTGGCTCAGACCAAAGAGTGAAGTAAATTATTTAATGACTTTGCTAAAAAGCATGTTCAATAAATATATTAAAGAAATTGTTGATGGTAATATTAGAGTCAGAATTTTAGGAGACAAGAACAATATTCCCAAAAATACTTTAAAAATTATCGAAAAAGCAGAAAAAGAGAGCGAAAACAATACTGGATTACAATTCATTATAGCTTTTAACTATGGTGGTCGTAGAGAAATTGCTAATGCTGCAAAAGAAATTGCTATTGCTTACAGAAATGGTGATATTAGTCTTGATGATATAAATGAAGAGAGTTTTCATAATTATCTATACTTACCAGATGTACCTGATCCTGACCTAATAATACGATCAAGCGGTGAGATGCGGATGTCAAATTTCTTACTCTGGCAATTAGCTTACTCAGAGTTTTGGGTTTCAGATATCCTTTGGCCAGATTTTAAACCAGAAAACCTAATAGAAGCTATTAGAGATTTTAATAATAGAGATAGACGTTATGGAGGAATCAAATAATGGATAATCCAATTAATATACAAATAGATAATAAAAGATTTTCAACAGCTATAATTCTATTCTTAGTACTTAGTGTATTCTTAATTGCTTCCATTTGGGTAAGATGGATTTTCATTGCATTTTGTGTATTAGCACTTGTAATTATGACTGTTGAGTTGACAAACTCTCTTAGGAAAAATTTTAAACCATTGTACTATATCCCTATATTATTAAGTAGTCTTACGATGTTAGCTCCAACTATTACATGGTGGCAATATAGAGATTTAACTGATTGGTATCTTCTCAAGAATAGTAGTTTGCCTCTAGACAATAACTGGCAAACAAACTTTATTTGGCTATTAGCTTATGGAACTTTAACATTTGTTATAGCTTACATGTTGGTATCTACAATTAATGTTGTGATTAGAGTCGTAGTGAAAGGTCCTAATCATTTACCTCATGCAATTGCTGAAAATACAAGTGGTCTTTATGTAGCTATTCCTTTGGCTTCTATAGTATTATTCACCTTTGCTGTACCAAATGGATTTATCTGGTTAATTTTAGCTTTAATTACTCCAATGATTGTAGACATTGCTGCATATACTACAGGTAAGTATTTTGGAAAAACTCATATGCTACCAAAAGTTAGTCCACATAAAACCTGGGAAGGTTTCTGGGGTGGCACACTAGCAGGAACACTGTTTACTTGTATATACTTCATGATTTTCTTCACAGGCCAAGTGCCACTACAAGGAATTGGTAAGAGCAGTTTATTTGGTCTGATCGCAGGGTTAATTTTAAGTCTGAGTTCACAATTTGGTGATTGGCTAGCTTCAGGTTTGAAACGCTGGTGTGATCAAAAAGACTTTGGTGATATTCTTCCTGGTCATGGAGGTATTTTAGATAGAACTGATAGTATCGTTTTCTCAGTTCCAACATCTTTGTTATTAGCAATTGTCTTTTATCTTTTGAAGCACTAATATCGCATCAATAAGATCTAATAATCTAGAACGGAGTTAAATAATAGTGAAAATTTTTGGCATAATAATTGGTTTGCTCATTTTAAGTTTAATTTTAATAATTCATGAAGCAGGACACTTTTTTATAGGACGTAAATTAGGATTTAAAGTAGTAGAATTCAGTATATTCATGGGTCCAAGGCTATTATCTTGGGAAAGAAAAGGTGTTCGCTACTCAATTAAAGCTATTCCTCTTGGTGCATCTGTTGAATTTGCTGGCGAATATAGTGAAGAAGAGGGTTCTGATAAAAATATTGAGGGAAACTTTTTCTCGCAGGCAATATGGAAAAGAGCTTTAACTATGCTGGCAGGTCCCGGATTTAACTTAATTGCAGCATTTTTAGCTTTTATATTACTGTTTTCTATCAATGGATTTTCCTCAACTAAAATTGATACTATAAGCAATAACAGTTTAGCTTACGCTGCTGGAATGCAAGCAGGTGAAACAATTTTAGAATTAAATGATTACAAAATTAATACAGATTTTGATTTAAGAATTTCATCAACTTTTATTGATCCAAAGGAAAACTTTACTATTAAAGCCAAAACTCCAGATGGAAACATTAAAACATATAATATTGAACCTAAAACTGAAAAAACTTACAAAATGGGAGTTCAATTAAGCATAAATGAAGATAAGAGTCTTTCAATAGCGAAAATTGATAAAGATTTCAATCCTGATGCTAGTAAATTTGTTCTTGGCGATAAACTTATTGATATAGAAGGTGAAAAAATTACTTCTGACAACATGCAAGATCTATTGTATAAATATGGGGAAAAAGGATCAGTTAATGTTAAGTTACTGCGAGGTTCCAATACAATTTCTCTCAATATAAAGTTGGCTGAAAGTGAAACCTTATTACCATTAGGTATAGAATTAGAGAAGAATAATAATGCTTTAGAAATTGTACCTCATTCATTAAAATACATGTGGTCTTACACCAGGGGAACTGGAGCAATTTTAGGAAGGGTCATAACAGGTAATCTCCCAGCGAGTGACGCTCTAACTGGTCCTGTTGGTATTGTAAGCACTTTAGGTACAGTGGCCACTCAAGCAAGTGTCAATATTGGAATTAAACTTATGAATTTACTATCACTATTCGCTTCAATTTCATTAGCTCTTGGAATCGCAAATCTTATTCCAATTGTACCTATGGATGGTGGGCAATTAGCTTTATTACTTATAGAAAAAATTCGTGGTAAACGTTTGAGTGTTAAAGCAGAAAATATAATTACTATTATTGGTATAGTTGTTTTTATGTTATTGTTTATATTTGCATTAGGAATTGATATAGGAAGGATATTTAAGTAAAAATGCTAAATGAAGAAAGAAATACTGGTGGCAAACAAACATTAGATATTTTGATCAATATTTTAGCTGAACAAAGCAATACTTTTCCTGTAAATAAATCTACAAATAAATCTACTCTTAACTATGGATTAATAGAAAAGCTAAAAGAATGGTCCCATTCGATTAGTCGATTTGTTGTTTCCGGTAATTCTTGCAATATTTATATTAACTCTAATGGCAGTGTTGCTAGTGAAACATTAATAGCATGCGAAAAGGTTCTGACAAAATACTTAAAGGTCACTAATGTTAGCTTGTTTCTTGATTGCAAGAAAGATTTAATCAACTCAGATAATTTTTTATCTAATTTTCTGCCTTGGGCAGGAGAGTATCTAATTCATCAAGATTTTGCAGTATTTTCACTTTTGCTAAATGATATAAAAGCTAGATCAAAGTCCAATTTAATTCAGTTTAGTGTAAGCTCCGCTCAACGCAAGATTTTTAGTCCAGAGAACTGTAAATTAATAGAAGATTTTTATCTTAATAGATTGGGTATAGAAGTGCAATTAGACATCAATGTAGATAATAGAAAGGATTCTACAACTTCTTCATTTAATGATTTAAGAGAAGAGTCTTTTTACAATTTCACACGTGAACAATATAACCAAAGCATCGAAGAAGACTTATTAGCAGGTACCAAGAAAGTTATCCAAAAAGTTGATGAACATGGAGATTTAATTTCTGAAATTGTCGAAGTAAATATTTCTCCAAACGAAATTTCTTCAGAGACTGATGCCTCTAAAAAAGCTAGCAATTCAAGAAAAAATAAGAAAACACATGATAATTCAAAAGATAACAAAAAGAACTCATATAGAAGATCTCCTAATCATGTATATGGTAGATTAGATTCTAGACTTGAATTAATCAAAGACTTACGTACTTTGGACTCAGAATCTGGTAGGGTAAGTGTCTATGGTAAAGTTGCATTTTATGAAGAGAAGCTTGTCAGTAATAATACTAGAGTTTTAATCAAATTTGCTATCCATGGTGAATCTGGTGCATTAACTTGTCTTCTTTTCTTAAACGATCCCGCCCAAGCTGAAACTTTCCACGAAAAAGTCAAAAACGGAGTATACGTTCGAGCTGATTTAGATGTTAGTTATGATGGTAAGTTTACTAAGGATTTACAAGGTTTTGTTAGAGGTATTGAGCTTGTTGAAGGACCAGAACCAAGAAGAGATAATGCCCCAGTAAAACGTGTGGAATTACATATGCATACAAACCTCAGTGAGCGTGATGGTATTAGTAGAACTCGTGATTTAGTTAACTTAGCCGATAGTTTCAATATGCCAGCTGTTGCAATTACTGATCACGGTGTTGTACAAGCATATCCTGAAGCTGCTGAGCAGTTATCTAAATTAAAGGCTAAAGGAAGTCAAATGAAACTGATCTATGGCTGTGAAATATATTTCATGGATGATGGTGACGCAGTTGCTTATGGCTTTAGAGATCTTGATATCGATGATAGAATAGTTGATATTCGTCTTGTAACTACAGGTAGCAATACTAATACAGATAGAATATTAGCTTGTTATGCTCTGGAATTTGTACGTTCTGAGGGAAGTACAACATATGAAACTGGAAATAGTTTCATGACTTATTTTAATCCAGAAATTGATTTAGACCCTGAAATACTGGTGGAATTAAATATAAATAAAACTGACATAGAAAAAGCTCCTAAATCTTTGAAAGCAATATCTATGCTACATGATTTTATCGCTGATTCTGCTGTTACTTCTGAACAAGGACTGGATGTATTAGGTTTTTTACGTTATGAAGCTTATAGAACACCTAACTACGACGATGCTAGAGACAAGTTTAATCCTACCTTTATAGATATTCCTTCTGTCAAGAGGATCTTTGCAGAAGATCTAAGTGAGTTTGATAAAGAAGATCTTGAAGCCGGAACAAAAATTCCAACGGATTATCACAGCAATTATACTAGTGCGTTAACTTTTATTAAGGTTTGGGAAAAACATGATTTCATACCTTTAAGAGAATTAAATATCCTTGCTGGACAAGATAGCTTTGCTAAAGTTACTGAATACAAAAACAAACCATATCATGGAATCATTTTGGTTCAAGATGTACTAGGATTATATAATCTTTATAGACTAATATCTGAATCCCATGTCAGATACTTCAAAAATCGTCCACGTATGCCTAAAAGCCTCATTAAATATCTTCGTCAAGGAATGTTCTTGGGAACGTCTTGTGAGGCTGGACAGGCTTTACGAAGAATTAGACAGATTTATATAGAGACAGAAGGTGACTTTGAAAAATCTAAAGAAATATTAAAAAATGATATAAATATTCAAGAAAAAATGGAAATTTATGATTATTTAGAAATTCAACCACTAGGAAACAACTTATTCATGCTGGATAAGCCTAATAACTATGTAGATAGCCTTGATGATATTATTAATTTAAATAAATTGGTACTTTATTTAGCTGAACTTTGCGGAAAAATGGTTGTTGGTACTTGCGATGCTCACTTCTTAAATAAAGAAGATGTTATATATAGAGAAATTTTGCAGGCATCTGCAGGTTTTGATACTAATGAGAACCCAACTGTACTTTATCTACGTACTACCGAAGAAATGCTAAAAGAATTTTATTATTTAGATGATGATTTAGCTTATGAAATTGTTGTCACAAATACTAATAAAATTGCAGCACAAGTTAGTGATGAAATCTTGCCATTCCCACCAAGTAACTATCCACCTGAAATTGAAACTGCACCAGAGGAAATTAGATCTATCACTTGGAATAGATGTAATGAACTATATGATGGTGAAAATGGAATTCCAGAAATTATCAAATCAAGGGTAGAGAGGGAGCTAAGTTCAATTATAGATAACGGTTTTAGTGTTATGTATTATATTTCACATAAACTAGTAAAACACACAAATGAGGATGGTTATATTGTTGGCTCAAGAGGATCTGTTGGTTCTTCTTTTGTGGCTCATTTATGTGGTATTACAGAGGTCAATCCATTACCTCCACATTATGTCTGTCATAATTGCAAATATTCAGAATTTACTGATCCTAATGCTTATGGCTCAGGTTTTGATTTGCCTGAGAAGCATTGTCCAAATTGTTCTGAGCTATTATTTGGAGAAGGCCAGAATATACCTTTTGAAACCTTCCTCGGATTTAACGGTGACAAAGAACCTGATATAGATCTTAACTTTTCTGGTGAATATCAACCTTTTGCACATCAATTTATAATTGATATGTTTGGTGCAAGCCATACTTTTAGAGCAGGTACCATCACCAGCTATGCTGAGAAAAATGCTTTAGGTCTAGTAAGAAACTATGCAGAAAAAACTGATACATTTATGACTAAAGCTGAAGCTGAAAAACTGGCTTTAGGTCTAAATGGAATTAAAAGAAGTACTGGTCAACACCCTGGTGGAGTAGTTGTAATACCTAAAGATAGAGAAATTTATGATTTTACACCAATACAATATCCAGCAAATAATACTGATGCTGCCATGACTACAACACACTTTGACTTCAACTCAATGCACGATACTATCCTTAAACTTGATATTTTAGGTCATGATGACCCACAAGTACTAAAAGTTATGAGTGATATTAGCGGTCTAGATATTATGAGTATTCCTGTACCTGACAAGGATGTTATGCGTATCTTTGAAAGCTCAGAAGTTCTAGGCATCCCATTAGATACTACCCCAGATAACTGTGGTACACTCGGAATTCCGGAAATGGGTACTTTGATGGCTAGAGATATGATTAAGGAGACTAGTCCTAGCAGTTTCTTTGACCTAGTTCAGCTCATGGGTCTATCTCATGGTACTGACGTTTGGCAAAACAATGCCCAAGATCTAATTAGATCAGGCACTTGTACTTTGGACGAAGTTATAGGTTGTCGCGATGGTATCATGACTTCATTGATAGCGTGGGGACTAGATCCATTCGCATCATTCCAAATAATGGAAAAAGTACGTAAGGGTAAAGGTTTAACACCCGAGCATGAGGCAATGATGATAGAAAATAATGTTCCAGAGTGGTACATAGAATCATGTAAAAAAATTAAATACATGTTCCCAAAAGCCCATGCGGCAGCTTATGTTATTTCCGCCTTAAGAATTGCTTGGTTTAAAGTACATCAGCCAGCCACTTACTATGCTGCATATTTTAGTGTTAGAGCCGATGAGTTTGATTACGCTTTAATGAATCAGCCTTTAGAAAAAATAACAAACATGCGTGCTTCAATGAGAAAGAACTTTCATCAATTAACAGATAGGGAGCAAAAAATCTTCTATATAATTGAATTAGTAGAAGAAATGATGCTACGTGGTATAAGTTTTGCAGACATTGATATTGAAGAAGCAAATGCTAGAAGATTTAAGGTTATAGATGATAATCATATTATGCCTGCACTTAACTCCATCAACTCTATCAGTACAACAATGGCTAATAATATTGTCGAAGCAAGATCCGATGGCAATGGAGAGTTCAAGAGTCATAAAGATTTGATGACTAGGAGCGGTTTAGGTCAGTCTGCAATTAAGAATTTGGCTGAAAATGGTATTTTAAGTCATATCCCAGAAAGCGCACAAATTACACTGTTTGATATGAATAAGTTTTAAAATTAAAGGAGAATGAGTACTTTGTCTAAATTTGTTAAAGTTTTCTTAAGAAATGCTTTAAGTAGCTTCGATAGAATCTATACATACAAAGTCCCTGAAACCATGCATGAAGATATTTGTGTAGGTCGCAGAGTTTTGATTCCTTTTGGCAAGGGTGATCGATTTAGCGAAGCATTTATTTTTTCTATTTTAAATTCAAAAGAATGTTCTGAAGCTGAGCATCTGGGAGATAAAATTAAGCCTTTGGCTGCAGTTCTTGATAATGCCCCTCTATTAGGCAGCATGCAAATTAAACTACTCGCACAGATGAAGCAACTCTATGCTTGCACATATGGTCAAGCTGCCTCTTTGATGCTACCTGCTGGTTTTAATTTGCAATTAGCTGAGATCATTAGCATTACTGATCTAGGTATTGAGAAACTTGATGAGAAATTTATAAGTATTGCATTAGATATAAGTAACGAGAGGAACAAATCTGAACTAAAAAATTTTAAGTTCAATCTTGATGACTTTCTGTTGCAATCTTATAAACGCAATGAATTAATTTCATTAGCTAAAGCTGGATTGATAAGTATTAATTTGAGCAGTGATCAAAAGATAAAACGCAAAAGTAACGAACATGTCAAATTAATAAATCGTGAGGAAGCAATAAGTTTATATGAAGATAGCGCTTTAGGATCAATACAGCAAGATTCTATAATTGAATATTTAATAAACTTTGAAACTGCTAGTACTCAAGAAATTATTCAAAATTGTAATGTAAAAAGAAATAGTTTAAAAACTCTTGAAGGTAAGGGCCTAATTGAATTTTTTCACAAAGAAATATCTACAGATGATATAGAAGTTGATACATTCGACCCGGAATTACTACCAAAAAATTTTAATATAGTTTCGGATGATGCCCTAAGCCAAGAACAGAAGCAGGCGGTTGAGTCAATAAACTTAAGCATAAATAACAAATCTAACAAGGAATTTTTGCTATATGGAATAACTGGTTCTGGTAAGACTGAAGTTTATATAAGATCTGTAAGAAATTGTCTAGAAAAAAAGCAAAAAGCAATACTTTTAGTACCAGAAATTGGCTTAACACCTCAAATGGTCGGACAATTCGATTTGCATTTCCCTGGTAAGATTACTGTTCTTCATAGCGGTTTAAGTCAGAGAGAACGTTTTGATCGCTGGGAAAAAATAAAAGCCGGTGATTTTGAAATAGTTATAGGTGCACGTTCTGCAATTTTCGCACCTTTGGAAAATTTAGGACTAATTATTATTGATGAGGAGCAAGAAAGTTCTTATGCATCAGACATGTCACCATATTATGATGCTAGAACAATAGCTAGGCTTCGTGCTATGAATGAAAGTGTTACAATAGTGCTAGGCTCTGCAACTCCAAGCTTGGAGACATTTTATCGTTCTGTAAAAGGTAAATCTGAAAGACTTGAGCTTAGTGCAAGAGCTGGAATGGCTGACTTACCTCCAGTTGAAATTATAGATTTACGCAAAGATTGGAATACTGAAACTGAAGGGATTATAAGTAATCATTTATTAGAAGCAATGCAAAACACTTTGAATAGAGAAGAGCAAGTAATGTTATTTTTAAACAGAAGAGGTTTTGCTAGTACCGTCCTTTGCTCAGAGTGTGGACATAATATTGAATGTCCTAATTGTTCAATAACTTTCACTTACCATAGAGATAAAAATTTATTAATTTGCCATTACTGTGGAACCACTGAAAAATTAAGTAAAACTTGCAAGAATTGTGGAGCAGATGCAATTATAAATTATGGATTCGGAACTCAAAAACTTGAAGCAATATGTAGAGATTTTTTCCCAAATGTAGATATATTTAGAATTGATCAGGACTCAAGTGCCAACTCCAGGAAACAAGCTGAATTATTTCAAAAATTTAGAAATAGTAAATCAAGTATCCTTATTGGTACTCAAATGATAGCTAAAGGCCATAATTTCCCTAGATTAACTCTAGTTGGTATATTAAATGTTGACCAAATGATTAATAGAAATGATTATCAAGCATCTGAAAATGCATTTCAATTAATAACTCAAGCTGCTGGTCGTGCTGGTCGTGCTGATTTACCTGGAAAAGTTTATATTCAAGCTTTTAATGTAGACAATTACGCAATACAAGCAAGCTCAAGACATAATTACAAAGAATTTGTTGAGCAAGAATTAAATTTTAGAAAAGCATTGAAATATCCACCTTTTAGTACATTGGCTCATATTACTATAAGTAGCGAAAATGAAAATTTGACAGCTCAAGCAAGTAGAGAACTTTATGATATTATCGAGAAACATATAGTTATAAATGAATTAAATGAACTAATAGTTTTAAAACCAGCACCTGCAAGTCTTTATAAACTGCAAAATCGTTGGCGTTGGAATATTATTATTAAATCAAGTGGTAAACATCAGATTGAGAAATTAAGCTCACTTTGGCATAGAATATCCTTGATGAAAAAAAATGATTCAATCAGAGTAAGTTTTCGCTTAGATCCAGCCTAATAATTAGGCTAATTAAAACAATTTTGATATAATGTATTTTAGTTTATAAATTTTTATGAGGAGAAAACAAATGGCAATTAGAAATATTGTTACAGAAGAAGATCCAGTATTGAGAAAAAGATCACGAGAAATAAAAGAAATTGACGATCGTATTAAAGAATTAGCACAAGACATGATTGATACATTGAATGAAACTAGCAACGGTATTGGATTAGCGGCACCTCAAATAGGTGTTCTGAAAAGAATTTTTATTATAGATATGCGTGAGGATGAAGATTCTGAACCTATTATCTTCATAAATCCTGAAATTATTTCAAAAGTCGGTACATTTGAACACACTGAAGGTTGTTTAAGTATTCCTGATATTTGGGGAGAAATAAGAAGACCAGCTAAAGTTACAGTAAGAGCAACAGATCTAAATGGTGAAGAATTTACTTTAACAGCTAAAGGACTTATGGCTGCTTGTGTAGAACATGAAACAGACCACTTGAATGGTATGTTATATGTAGACAGAAAAAAACAACAAGAACTAGGTGTAAATATAGATTAGAATTTAAATAATTTTATTTTTAGACTTTAAACTAGAAGAGGTGCTTTGTGAATATTGTATTCTTTGGAACTCCAGATTTTGCTGCAGAGGTTTTGCAAGGTTTAATTAGAGCTGGGCATAAACCCGTGCTTTGTGTTAGCCAACCTGACAAACCACAAGGCAGAAAGCAAATTATTAAACCAACTCCTGTACATGCAGTAGCAAAAGAACATGGCATCGATTTAATTCAACCACGAAAAATTAAGACTGATGAGTTTTATGAAAAAATTAAATCATATGAACCTGACTTTATTATTACAGCTGCCTACGGAAGAATTTTACCTGATCGCATCTTAAATTTAGCAAATTATGAAGCTCTGAATGTTCATGGATCATTATTGCCTAAATATCGTGGTGCAAGTCCTGTACAAGCATCTTTATTGGCAGGAGATAAGCTTACAGGTATAACGATATTGAGAATGACGTCCGAGTTGGATGCTGGTCCAATTTTTAGCACAGCTGAGTTTGAAATTCCTGATTTAATGCGTTCTGATGAACTAATGCTAGAGTTAGCTAAGATTGGAGCGGATCTACTTCCAGAAACCTTGAAAGATATTTATGAAGGTAAAATTGAGCCTATTGCTCAAGATGATGAGCAAGCAACATTTTGCGGCTTAATTGATAAAGAGATGGGACAAATCGATTGGAATAGCACCGCTAACCAAATTGAAGCACAAGTTAGAGGCCTTTATCCTTGGCCAGGAGCTTTTACTTATGAAAATGGAAACCGTTTTAAGATACATTTAGCTAAAGCTTATTCTACAAAAGATTGTCCTGATTTACCTGAAGCTTATGATGATTTAAGTAATGGTACTGTAGTTTCATTAGCAAACAAAAGTATATGGGTAAAAACATCCTCTGGAGTACTACAACTTTTAGAAATTCAAAAAGCTAACTCAAAAGCAATGCAGACTAGCGCAAATTATCATAACTATACTGTTACTGAAAATGTTTTTACGAATGAACCTTAATTATCATTACTTTTATGGTTAAAGTCAAAAGGAGTATAATGTCAAAAAATATTGATAAACAAGAAATGATTTCTGATGCAAGCAAGCTTGATAACAAATATCAAAAAGCTTTACAAAAATTCAATAAATTCCCTGAATCTAAAAACTCGAGAGAGCTTGCTTTTACAGTACTTTATCAAGTTTATGTTTTAAATGCATTCTCAGACATAGCAATTAATAGGACATATAACTCTTCAAAATTAGACGAACAAGAGAAATCTACAGCAACTGCTTTTATTTTAGGAACTTTAAATGAAACATTTAGATTAGACAATCTAATAGGTAAGTTGTCAAAAACAAAAACAAATAAATTAGATTCTAGAATTTTAGTTATCCTACGCATAGGATTATGGCAAATTTACTATTCTAACCAGGCTGAACATGCTGTTGTTTCTGAGACTGTTAAATTATGTAGAAGGTTTGGTGTAAGTTCAGCTACATCCTTAGTAAATGCTATCTTAAGAAATGCCCTTAGAAAGTTCCCTAAAGCTACTTTCTATAATATTGAATTAGATAAGTATGCTAAAGCTGGATTTACTGAAGAGTTATACAAACATTTTCTTACTGAATTGGGTGATGAAGATGAGGTCAATAAATTAGCAAATTTCCTCAAGAGTAGCCCAGAACTTAACGTCAGAATAAGGTTTAATTCATCTGTTAATAAAAGTAGTCAAATCAAACATGTAATAAATTTGCTAAAAAAAGATGAAATTTCTAGTAAAGCCTCTTATTTTCAAGAAGATTCTTTACATTTAGATTTACATGGCAAATCACTACATCAATCTGAAGCTTGGAAAACTGGATTAATAAAAGCTCAAGGCGAGAGTGCTATGATACCTGCTATAGCATTAAATCCGATTCCAAATGAAAAAATTGCCGATATTTGCGCTGCTCCAGGTGGGAAAACTATTCAGCTTTCTGATCTGAGTTATGGTCAATCTCAGATTATTGCTTCAGATTTACAAAAACACAGAATTGATTTATTAAACTCTGAACTTAGTAGGCTATCAATTAATAATGTGAATACTAGAGTATCTGATGCAGCAGATATTGAGCAATGGCGTGAGTATAAAAATTATTTTGATAAAGTATTATTAGATGTTCCATGTTCTGGCTTAGGTTTATTACAAAGCAAACCCGAATTAAGATTAACTTGGGAAAAATCTGGACTTGAAGATTTACTAGAAATTCAGAAAAAAATTTTTGCAGTTGCAAGTTATATTCTTAAACCAGGTGGACTGATGCTTTATTCTACCTGTACTTTAAACGCAGCTGAAAATTCTAATCAAGTAAATGATTTTCTAAAAAATAATCCAAATTACCAACTAGTATCACTCAGAGAAAATTTAGGAGCAACAGCAGAAAACTTACTAAAATTAGATCCTTTACTTAAACAAAAACTAGACGAAGGAGAAATTACTCTCTGGCCTCACAGAATTAAGTCAGAGGGCTTCTATTTAGCTCTCATAAAAAAGCTTTAATTATTCTTTAAGTGTTAATTTTTTAATTAATTTAAATACTGTATAATATATAAACGAATATCAGAACTATTGGAGGTTATACTTAAAATATGTATACAGCATCTGTCTTTGGCGCTGCTACTGATGTGGGATTAGTTCGCAAAAACAATGAAGACAGTTATTCTTTTTTAAGATCTAAAGATAAAAGATTTGTGCTTCTCATAATCGCTGATGGCATGGGTGGTCATAGTTATGGCGAAGTTGCAAGTCAGATTGCTGTGCATTATTCTACTTATGTTATAGATAACTCTTTTAGAGAAGATATGACAGATCAGGAAATCTTAGAAATGTTAGGTAATGCTGTTGAAGCTGCCAATATTCAAGTTGAATTAGAAACTAAATTGAAGCCTGAGATGTCAGGAATGGGTACTACTCTAACAATTGGATTAATCATTAACTATAAATTTTATATTGCACATGTAGGTGATAGCAGAATTTATTTACTAAGGAACGACAAATTTTATCAATTAACCAAAGACGATACTTATGTACAATCTTTAGTAGATTCAGGAGAATTAGATGCTGATTTAGCTGATAGTCATCCACAACATAACCTTCTTACAAAAGCAATAGGAAGTCCTGAGCAAATTTGTCCAGAATTAATACAATATACTTTAAATAGCTCAGATAAAATTTTATTTTGTACTGATGGATTATATGACGCCTTAAACAATTATGAAATAAAAACTATATTAAGTAATGAAACTGATCCAGATATTTGTGCTAATAAATTAGTTAGTAAAACTTTAGAAAATGGTGCTCCAGATAACGTTACTGTTATCGTGGGATTTATTTAGTGAGGTAAACATGTCTATTAATGTTGGAACAATCTTAAATAATCGCTATAAAATTTTAGAGCTAGCAGGTACTGGTGGTATGGCTGAAGTTTACAAAGCCACAGACCTAAATACTGGCGAATTAGTAGCAATTAAAATTTTAAAATCTGAATACAATGACGATGTAGAATTTGTCAGACGTTTTGACCTTGAGGCAAGAGCTGCAGCAAGTTTATCACATCCAAATATCGTTAACGTTTATGGTGTAGGAGAAGATAATGGTATTAAATATATCGTTCAAGAATATGTTAATGGTAAAAGTCTAAAAGAAAAACTAGAGGAAACTGGGAAAATGGATTGGCGTTTAGCAGTTCCAATTGTCATCCAAATTGCTCTAGCTCTTGAACATGCTCATTCACAGTCTATAGTTCATAGAGATATTAAACCTGCAAACATTTTAATTACACCTGATGGTGTATGCATGGTAACTGATTTTGGTATTGCTAGAGCTACTAACTCAAATACTGTATCAATGACTGGAGGTACAGCTCTTGGTTCAGTACATTATTTTTCACCAGAACAAGCTCGTGGAGGAGCTGTTGACCATCGTTCTGACGTTTACTCATTAGGTATTTTAATGTATGAACTATTAACTGGAGAGGTTCCTTTCGATGGAGAATCTTCTGTTGCTGTTGCTATTAAACAATTACAAGAAGAACCAGTTAAACCTAGAGATTTGGAATCTTCTATTCCACAAGGATTAGAAGATATAATACTTCGTTGTATGCAAAAAAATCCTAATAAACGTTATCCTGATTCCAGATCGCTAATTGATGATTTGGATATGTTTATGATTAATCCAAATGGTAGATATGGAGAAATTACAAGCACTAGTTCAGATTACAATATCTATGCAGATACAAGCTCTACCGTTGAGACTCAAGAAAGTTTTAACTCTGATTCTAACTCACTAGATAGAGTATTGAGTCTTGAAAACTCTATTAGTTCAAGACGTAAATCTAGATCTAGAGATGCAGTTATTACTATGCTTTTCGTGCTTATTATAGTTTTACTTTTAAGTCTTGCGATCTGGTTTATTGCTGATTCAGTAAAAAGTAATTTAAATACACACCAATCTGGTGCAGAAGAAATTTATGTTGTAGAAGATTTCAGAAATATGTCTTACGAAGAAGTTTCGCAAAAGCTAAAAGCTGAAGGAGTTAATCATATTAAAGTCGAAGCTGCTAGTGAAGATGTTGCAACTGGTAATATTATTTCTCAGAACATTGCCGCTGGTACAGAAATTAATAGAGCTAGTACTTTTGTAAAAGGTAGTGAGTTTATTTTAACTGTTTCAACAGGTAGTGAGTTCTACGTAATCCCTGATTTAATTGGTGAAGATGCTGCCGAAGTTAAAAATCATATGGAAAAAGAAAACCTTCTAGTTATGACAAGAAATCAGTTTAATGTTTCAGTACCTGAAGGTAAAGTGATGGAAATTTCTCCATCACCTGGTACAAAAGTCGAACGTGGTTCTAGAATAACTATTACGATCAGTAAAGGTAAGAATAAAGGTCCAGTGCCTGATGTTAAAGGTAGAAAGTTAGATTCAGCAATTGAATATTTAAATTCTATTGGTTTTGATACAGAAACAAGAGTACCTTCAGGCCTAAAAGGTTATGAAAGCAGTCTATATGTCGTAGATATGGAACCAAAAGCTGGTACATCAAATGTTGGAGAACCGGTAGTGCTCATTGTAGGTACATATGAAGAAGCTAATCCTACAGTAGCAACAACTACAGAAAAACCAAGTGAAACTACAAGTGGAACTAAGGATACTGATGGAAGTAGCACAAATGAAAGTAGTAACGATACAGGTGAAGATAATCCAGAGCTCACAGAACCAACACCTGAAGAACCTGAACCATCACATGATGATGATTAATATGGTTTTAAGTAAGTAAAATTCAATAAAGGGAGTATAAATATCTTTAAAGAAATTAAAAACAATAATATTATTAGAGCTGGTGAGTATATTATTACTAGAGGTGTGGGTGGTAATTATTGGGTCAATTCACTAACTAAACCAGGTGAAGAAATCCAATGTAACGCTCCTGGAATTTTCAAAAATCAGGGACTAAAGCCAATAGCTGGTGATCTAGTTTACTGCGAAAAAACCGGAGATGAACTAATTCCTCTTGTAATGCAAGAGATCCATGAGCGCAAGAATGAACTACCAAGACCACAAGTAGCAAATATTGACTTGCTATGGCTGATAATTCCTTTAAGTCAGCCAGCACCTGATTTAAATGTATTGGACAAAATGCTAATTATCAGTGAAGTTCAAAACATGAATGTAGAAATCATTTTTACTAAATATGATTTAGCCTCTGCTTATGGAGATGCTCTAGCCAGTATTTATAAAAATCTCGGATATAATGTTTTCCTTTCTGAACCTAATTCTGAAGCTTTATTTCACGAATTGCGTGACAAGATTAATCAAAACTTAATCTGTTTAGCTGGTCCTTCTGGCGCAGGAAAATCAACTCTTTTAAACATTCTCGCACAATCTGACTTAATGGAAACAGGTGATATATCTAGGAAGCTCGGACGCGGTCGTCACACAACTAGACATGCAGAGCTTTTCCCATTTAATGGAGGTTATGTAACTGATACTCCTGGTTTTAGCTCATTAGAACTTACACAATTAAATATCGATGGACAGGATTTAGCTTTTGCTTTTCCGGAAATTAGGGAATTACAATACGATTGTAAATTTAATTCATGTAAACATTTAGAAGAACCGGGATGCGCAGTTAAAGCATCTACATCAATTAATCCAGGAAGATTAGAGCGTTATCAAAATTTCAGAAAAACTATTGACTCTTACAATTCTTACGATAGAAGAAAAAACTAAGACTAAAGTAGCACAAAATTGGAGGTTTAATTATAAATATGAATCAAGTTAATAACAACGAGAAAAGAAGAGAAAATTTACTTGCTAAATTTCAAAATCAAATAGCACCATCTATATTGTCATGCAATCCACTAACTATAGGTGCAGAAATTTCAGAAATTAGCTCAAAGATTGAAGCATTACATATTGATATTATGGATGCCGATTTTGTTCCTAATATTAATGGAAGTTATACCGTTGTTAAAGCTATTAAAGAAGCTTTTCCACACATATTTTTAGATGTTCATTTGATGGTCAATAAACCAGAGAAACTTATTGATGATTTTATTAACGCTGGTGCTGATTTAATCACATTACATATTGAATCGTTGCAACATCCACATCGCTACTTAAACTATATCAAGGATCAAGGTATTCTCTCAGGATTGAGTTTAAATCCCGGTACCCCAGTTGCTTTGGCTAAAGATCTTTTAAGTTCAACTGATGTACTATTATTAATGAGTGTTAATCCTGGTTTTGGAGGACAAAGTTTTATTTCAAATACTTTTAGCAAAATTACTGAAGCAAAAGCATTAATAAAAGAGCTAAATACTAATACATTAATTGAAATTGATGGTGGAGTAAAAGCTACTAATGCACAGGATCTATGGAAAGCAGGGGTTGACGTCCTTGTCGCTGGAAGTGCTATATTCGGACAAGCTGATCCCAACCTAGAGTTAAGTAAATTATACAAATCTATTTAATCTATTTTGTGCATTTTGTTGTTTCAAATTATTATAAAATATTAAAATTTATTTAAAACATACAAACACCACTTGATAAATTATTGAAAATTAAGGATAATGAGATTCATAAGAGAGACAGAATTGAGGGAAAATTATGGACTTTAATTTATACCAATATGGAAGAGAATTTCGAGCATTTAATTTCTTTGGAGCTCATTTTGACGGTAAGGGAACTCAGTTTAGAACGCATGCTCCAAATGCTAGACAAGTTTATTTGATCGGAGATTTTAATAATTGGCAGAATCAAGCTATGGAAGTAATTAATGGAGTTTGGGAACTATACGTAGAAGGTGCTAAGCCAGGTGACTGCTATAAGTATAGAATAGAGGGACCTCATGGTGGTGCGGTTGATCATGCTGATCCATATGCTTTTGCATCAGAACTTAGACCCAAAACTGCATCTGTGATTCATCAAACTAGTAATTATGAGTTTAACGATGCTGATTGGATCGCTAATCGAAGTAACAATCTTAAAGATAGACCAGTTTCTATATATGAAGTTCATTTAGGATCTTGGCGTACCAAAGTACATGAATTAGGTGATTATACAGAAGATGGTGTACAAATTAATCACACACATGATAATTGGTATACATATAGAGAAATCGCTAAGCCATTAGCTGATTATTGTGTTGAATCAGGTTTTACTCACATTGAACTGCTACCACTGGCAGAGCATCCTTTAGACATGTCTTGGGGATATCTACCATTAGGTTATTTTTCGCCTACTTCAAGATATGGAAGTCCTGATGATTTTAAGTATTTTGTCGATGTTATGCACGAACATAATCTCGGAATAATTATGGATTTTGTTCCTGTACATTTTCCATCAAATGACTTCGGATTAGCTAATTATGATGGAACAGCTTTCTATGAGTACCCATTTGACGATTTAAGGTATAGTGAGTGGGGTAGTCTTAATTTCAACCTAATGAAAGGTGAAGTTAGATCATTTTTAAACTCTGCTGCAACTTTCTGGATTGAAGAATACCATGTAGATGGCTTGAGAATTGATGCTGTAAGTAATTTACTATACTATCAAGGTAGAAAAGATAAAGGCGTAAATGATGCTGCAATTGATTTTATTAAGCAATTTAATGAAATTCTAGAAAAGGAACATCCTGATGTTATGCGTATCGCTGAAGACTCTTCTGATTTTCCAGGAGTAACTAATGACGTCAAACATGGTGGTTTAGGTTTCCATTATAAATGGGATATGGGTTGGATGAATGATACTCTTGATTTCTTTGCAATTCCTAGCTGGGAAAGAAGAAACCATTATAACCAGATCAGCTTCTCGATGATGTACTTTTATAGTGAAAAATTTATGTTGCCGCTTTCTCATGACGAAGTTGTTCATGGTGATAAATCTATTGTTGATAAAATGTATGGAAATTATGATGAAAAATTCCCACAAGCAAGATCATTATATTTATACATGTATGCTCATCCTGGCAAAAAGTTGAACTTTATGGGTAATGAATTTGCTCAATTCCGTGAATGGGATGAGAAACGAGAACAAGACTGGCCTTTGTTGGAATATCACTATCACAATACTTTCTATAAATTCTTTACCGACATTAATAAACTATATCGTGATGAAGAAATTTTATATATGGAAGAGTTCCATGACAAAAATTATCATTGGACTATCGTTGATGACTGGATGGGTGTAGTTTACGCCTTCACCAGAGGTGATGGTGATGAGAAGCTTTGGTTTATCTTCAATTTCAGTGGAGAAACTCATGACTTTTATGCTTTCGATCTTTATGGTTATGAAATTCTTGAAGAAGTAATTAATACTGACTGGAAAGATTATGGCGGTGGTACTGAAAAACCTAATATTGATGAAAAAACCTGGCAAAATTTAGAAGAAGGTCGTTTTGCAATTTCCTTGAAAGGATATAATAGTAGAGCTTTCCGCATAAGAAAGAAATAATAAGATAATTTCAAAAATCACATTAAAAGTATAGTTAAGTTATTTGACAAATCTCAAAAGCTTAACTATACTTTCCTAAGCAATAATAAATAGGGGAGTGGCTCAACGGTAGAGCAACGGTCTCCAAAACCGTCGGTTGCGGGTTCAAATCCTGTCTCCCCTGCCATCTAAAGGACTGTATAATACAGTCCTTTTTATTTATTATTAATTTTAACTAAAGAACTTATTTTATCTTCAAAGCATAGGAGATTATTCGCAAAGTTTATCTATAAAAATGGTAAGATATTATAAATATATGCGTAATCAAAAGCACCTTACCATATAAATAATACGTATACTCGTAGCCAATTGTTTTAAAGCTTTTTATTTTTATAGGTAAGTATTTTGGGCTATAATTTAAATATATTAAAAGGAGATACTTGTGAACGAAAAAATAGTTGAGCTATATACTGACGGAGCTTGTTCTGGCAACCCTGGAGTTGGCGGCTGGGCTGCTATACTTAAGTTTGGTGACTACGAGAAAGAATTAAGTGGTAACGAAGCTCATACTACTAATAATCGTATGGAATTATCTGCCATAATATATGGCTTACAAGCACTTAAATATCCTGTCAAAGTTGAAGTATATTCTGATAGCGCCTACGTCGTTAACGCAATTAATAAAGATTGGTTAAGCTCATGGAAGCGCAATAATTGGCGAAATGCTGCCAAGGAACCAGTTAGTAATCAAGACCTCTGGATAAAACTTGATGAGCAAATGAAAATTCATGAAACTAGTTTTCATAAAGTAAAAGGTCATGCGGATCATGAATATAATAATAGAGCAGATGCTTTAGCCGTTAAAGCAGTACAAGATTTTAAAGCTGATAATAATGTGTAAGGTGATATATGCAAAAAGAAACTAAACTAAACAAAACAAATATTTACAACGGACAAATTTTAGATTTATATAAGTTGGAAGTTAAAACAGTGGACGGCTTCATCCAAAATAGGGAAGTATTAGAACATAATGGTGGAGCGTGCATAGTTGCTTTAACCCCCGAAAATGAAGTTTATTTAGTACGCCAATATAGAATTGCAGTAGATGATTTTACCTTAGAAGTACCAGCAGGAAAGCTAGAAAAAGGTGAAGATCCTGAATCATGTGCTATTCGTGAATTAGAAGAGGAATGTGGATTAAAAACTGAAACAGTTGAATTAATTTCAGCAATTTATCCAACACCTGGATATTCAAATGAAATAATTTATATTTATTATGCAGATTCCTATTCCAAGACAAATCAACATTTGGATCAAGGAGAGTTAGTTCAGGTTGAGAAATATCTGCTAGCAGATGCTATAAAAATGATTCAAGAGGGTAAAATAAAAGACGCCAAAACAATTATAGCTTTGCAAACTGCTTGGATTAAATTAAATCTTAATCCTTAGTAATTAATGCAAAAAAATTTATTTATGTTGTAAACATTTAGATTGGTTAAGGTCAATGACAAATAGAGAAGAGTATATTAGAAAAAACAATAATACAAATAATAAGGCGCGCGAGATAACTGGGCTTATTTATTTGATTTTATCATTATTTACAGGAGTAGCTTTTTACATACCAAGTGTCAGTAGTGGACCTTTAGGTCGTTTTGTAGTAAGTATTGGCAGAGGACTACTCGGTCCAGTTTCCTATGCTTTACCACTATTGTTCTTAGTTTTAGCTATTTCTACTTTTCTAGAAGATTTTTTCAAAGCTAAAAAAATCAAAATAAATAACTTACTTTTACTATTAATTATACTTTCTGCTTTGATTCACGCCATCGCAATTAAACCAGAAGTTGTTCATAACCTAAGTGTAGACAGTGAAGGTAAGTACACAGTATTAAGTTCTTTCTCTGAACTTTGGTCAATGGGCAAAAGTCCAGAAATTTACCCTAATATTAATGCAGATCTAGCTGGCGGTGTTGTTGGGGGAGCAATTGCGTTAGGGCTCCAAAGAATTATAGGATATGCTGGAGCAATAATCATATTGAGCTCAACAATAATTATAGAAGCTATAATTATTGGAAATTTTTCCATTTCAAGAATTTTACTCTCCTTGCTATCTTTAGTTTACGCATTTGGTAATTTTTGTAAAAAAGCTATTAGAAATGTTAGTGATAGCATTCAAGAATCAAGAGCAAGAAAAGCTGAATTTAATGCTAGAATTAATGATTTCTCCAATGAATCAAAACCTAATTCTAAATATCTTGGTAATGTAGATAATAATTCCCAACATGAAACAACTAGATCATTACAGCAAAGAATAAATATAAATTCTAATCAAAGCAAATCATTCAATATTGATTCTTATATGAATGATTTTAATCATCAGAGTAACGGAAATAATCGCAAAGAAATTCCTAATTATAATCTAGGTGCAAATGCAAACTTCAATAGTAATGGCGAAAGAATGCCTAGCCACAAGGTCAATTCAGATAAAACATATGTAGCACCTAACTTTATAATTCAACAAGATCATAATGATACTAGATCAAATACTTTAAATAACAAAACAGACATAAAATTAAAACCAGTGTCTAAATTTGATAACAGTAGGAATAGTTCAGTTTCTAATGAAAATAATAGTACTGTTTCAAGTTTCACAATTGATGGCCTATCCGAAAATCATAATACTAATAATAAGAGCTCTGATTTCTTATTAGCCAATGACATGGACAATTCAAATGTAATAGCAAAGGATAATCCAACTAACTTAGATCATAAAACTTCTAAGTTTGATTTAAGCAAAGATAGCTCCGATATTAAGCCTTTAAAAGCTGTAGACTCTAGCAAAAAAGAGGCAGATGATACTTTATCAGGCTCCACTAAGTCTGAGAGCGTTAATAATGATAAGGTTAAGAAAGTTGTACCTGTCAACAAACCCTATGTTTTTCCACCATATAATCTTTTGGAGGCAAGGCCGGTACAACAAAAAGGTGCCACAGAAAAAATCATAAAGGAACAGGCTATGCTGCTCGAACAAACTTTAGCAAGCTTTGGAGTTGATGCTACAGTAATTCATGTAACTACTGGACCTTCTATCACTAGATTTGAATTAAGACCAGGAATAGGTGTAAAAATAAGTAAAATAGTAAACTTGTCTGACGATTTAGCTTTAGCACTTGCTGCAACTACAGTTAGAATCGAAGCACCAATACCAGGTAAATCAGCAATTGGTATAGAAATCCCTAACGAAAGTACAGCTACTGTAGGTCTGAGATCTTTAATTGATAATCCAAAATATGTTGAGCGTAAAGAGCGCTTGTTGGTTCCTCTAGGAAGAGATATTCCAGGCCAAGCAATTTATTGTAACTTAGCAAAAATGCCACATTTATTAATTGCTGGTGCGACTGGTTCAGGTAAATCTGTTTGTATTAATACAATTTTAATCAGCTTACTCTACAGATGTTCTCCTGAAGATCTGAAATTGTTATTAATCGACCCAAAGGTCGTTGAACTTTCTATCTATAATGGTATTCCACATCTGTTAGCACCTGTTGTTACAGATCCAACTAAAGCTGCAAATACACTTAATTGGCTAGTCCAAGAGATGGAGAGACGTTATAGCTTATTTGCTGATAAAAAAGCTAGAGATATGAATAGTTATAATGAAATTATGGAATCTGAGGGTGAAGAAAAACTTCCTAATATTGTTCTAATCATTGATGAGTTATCCGACCTCATGATGACCACACCAAAAGAAGTTGAGGATTCTATTTCACGTTTAACAGCTATGGCTAGAGCTGCAGGTATTCATCTAATTATTGCTACACAAAGACCTTCTGTTGACGTTATTACTGGTGTTATTAAAGCTAATATTCCTTCAAGAGTAGCATTCGCAGTATCATCACAAGTTGACTCTAGAACTATTCTAGATTCCTCTGGTGCAGAAAAACTATTAGGCAAAGGAGATATGCTGTATTTTCCACAAAGTGACTCAAAACCTACTCGAGGTCAAGGTGCATTTTTAGATGACCATGAGGTACAAAGAGTTATAGACTTCTGTAAATCTCAAGGACTTGATACTTATGATCAAGAGGTAGCTCAAGAAATAGTCAGTGCCAAGGCTGGCGGATTTAATGATGATGATTCCGATGAGGAAGAAGATGAATTGTTTAACGAAGCAGTAGATTTGGTAGTTGAGAATGGTTATGCATCAGTTTCTTTATTGCAACGTCGTTTGAATATTGGATATCCTCGAGCTGGAAGAATAATTGATGCTATGGAGGCTAAAGGATATATTGGTCCTCATGCTGGCAGTAAGCCAAGAAATATAATAATTAGTTCAGAGGAATGGGCTTTAATAAAAGCTGATGCTTGGAATAATGATGGTTCTGATCATTAAATTAATTTTAGAAATTTAGAGAAATAGAGGTACATTAGATGGCGATTTTATTAGATGGAAGAGTTTTATCCAAAAACATAAAAAATGACTTGGCTGAAAAAGTTAGTAAATTAAAACATTCAGGAAATCGTGCTCCTCAACTTGCAGTAATTTTGGTTGGTGCTGATCCTGCATCTTTAATATATGTTGGTAGAAAAGAAAAAGCTGCTCTCGAATGTTTTTTTGAATCTAAGACAGTTAATCTTCCTGAAGATTCAAGTTTTGAAGATATAAAATCAGCTATTGAAGCTTTAAATAATGATGATAATGTTGACGGTATTTTATTGCAATTACCTTTACCAAAATCTTTAAAAGAACATGAAAAAGATCTTCTGAATTTAATAGATCCAGAGAAAGATATTGATGGATTACACCCTATAAATGTTGGTAAATTGAGTTTGGGTGAAGACGCACCAATTGCTTGTACTGCTAATGGAATTATTAAACTATTAAAATATAACAATATCGATATTGATGGAAAACACGCTGTTATTATAGGGAGAAGTAATATAGTTGGTAAACCCTTAATTCAACTACTATTACGAGAAAATGCAACTGTTACAGTATGTCACTCTCACACAGAAAACCTGAGCGAATTCACTAAATCAGCAGATATTTTGATAGTTGCCATAGGGAAGACAAAATACATAACAGCTGATATGGTTAAAGAAAATGCATGTATTGTTGATGTTGGTATTAATAGACTAGGTGGACGAAAAATAACTGGAGATGTTGATTTCACCTCTGTAGAGCCTAAAGTTAATGCAATCACTCCTGTCCCAGGAGGAGTAGGACCTATGACAATAGCTATGTTATTAGAGAATACTCTAATATGTTATTTAAAAAGAAAGAATATTAAATGAATACAAATAGCAAGTTAATAGTGGAGAAAGATTTTAAAATACAAACTGCTGAGATTATAACAGTAGGCACTGAAATTCTGCTTGGACAAGTGCTTAATACTAACGCACAATTTCTAGCAAGAAAATTATCAGACCTAGGAATTAACTGCTATTTTCAACAATCTGTGGGTGATAATGAAAAACGTTTAATCGAAACTTTAAAGCTTGCTTTATCTAGAGCAGATCTAATTATTATTACTGGAGGTTTAGGACCAACTGCAGATGACATTTCTCTTGGTGTAACTAGCAAGTTAACAAATAATAATTTAGTTATTTCTGAGACAGAACTAGAAAAATTAAATAAATACTTAGATAATTCCGGAATAGTAGATATTCAAAATAAAAATCTCAATTATAAACAAGTATATCTTCCTGAGGAGTGCATTATTCTTCCAAATGATAAAGGTACTGCCCCTGGGGTTATCATGAAGAATAAAAATGCAGATTTATCTTCTGGAGCAGGCAACTTAATTATACTTTTACCTGGTCCACCAAAAGAAAATTCTTATATGTTTGAAAATTATGCTGAACAGTTCATCCGAGAACACAGTGAATATGTGATTGAAAATGTTTATTTAAGAGCTTTTGGATTAAGTGAATCCGTAGCATTTTTGGCATTAAAAGACATCGCTGCCAAGCAGAACCCAAGTGTTGCTACTTATGTGTTTCCTGATGAACTAATTATTCGGGTCTCCTATAAGCACAAGAGAACTTCAAATCTGGAAGAATTATATGACACAGTCAAAATAGTTGAAGATCGACTAGGTCAATACATCTTTAGTAAAAATTCTTATAACTTGATAGAAACAGTATTTAATAAATTAGTAGAAAAGCAAAAAACTATATCATTTGCTGAAAGCTGTACCGCAGGATTAGCTAGTTCAAAACTTGCTGAAATTAGTGGAGCATCAAAAGTACTAGCAGGCGGTATCATAACCTATAATATTGATATTAAAACTAAGGTGCTTGGTGTTCCTGAGGATATACTTAATAAGCACGGTGCTGTCAGCAAAGAAACTGCGATAGCAATGGCTAAAAGAGCCCTAGAATTATTTAATTCAGATTTTAGTATAGCGATTACAGGAAATGCTGGACCTAGTCCAAGTGAAGGTAAAGAAGTCGGTTTAGTATACATTTCAATTTATAATGGAGAGAAAGAAATAGTTAAAGAATTTAAATTTACAGGTGATAGACAAAAAATTAGAAATAAAGCTTGTCAATCAGCTTACTATCTTTTACTAAAAAATTTTTTAGAGGAGGAGTGAAGCAGTTAGTGTTTTAATTTTAATTTTTATTTCTATGTTTTATTAATTTGTAACTATTTGTAGTAAAAATAAGAATTATTCGCTTGTATAATAAAAATACTTATAGTAAAATAAGAACAATTGTTCGTTAAGTAATGGAGGTAGACATGGCTAAAAAGAAAAAAGGTAAATCTACAGAAGAAGTTAGTAATATAGCTTTTGAAGAGAGAGATAAAGCCCTAAGCGCAGCTCTTAAGAAGATTGAAACACAATTTGGTAAAGGTTCAGTTATGAGACTGGGTGACGACACTAACCCCAGTGAAATTAGAACTATACCTACTGGATCACTTTCATTAGACGTTGCTCTTGGTATTGGTGGATTACCTACAGGTAGAATTATTGAAATATATGGACCAGAATCATCTGGTAAAACTACAGTAGCTCTTCATGTCGCTGCAGAAGCTCAGAAAATGGGTGGTACTGCAGCATTTATCGACGCCGAACACGCATTAGACCCTAGTTACGCTGAGAAATTAGGTGTTGATATTGATAATTTAATTGTCTCTCAACCTGATAACGGTGAGCAAGCATTAGAGATTGCTGAGGCCCTCGTAAGAAGTGGAGCAATAGATGTAATTGTTATTGACTCTGTTGCCGCACTTGTCCCTAGAGCTGAAATTGATGGTGAAATGGGCGATCAATATATTGGTTTGCAAGCAAGACTTATGTCTCAAGCACTCCGTAAATTAACAAGTATTATTAGTAAATCTGAAACTGTAATTATCTTTATAAATCAATTACGTGAAAAAGTCGGAGTCATGTTTGGAAGTCCTGAAACTACTCCTGGTGGACGTGCTCTGAAGTTCTACTCATCAATTCGTCTAGATGTGCGCAAAATTGATACATTAAAGAATGGTAAAGATGCCTATGGTAATAGAACTAGAGTAAAAATTGTCAAGAACAAACTAGCACCTCCTTTCAAGGAAGTTGAATTCGACTTAATTTATGGTGAAGGTATTTCTCAAATTGGGGATATTGTTGATCTTGCTGTTGAAAAAGATATAATCGTTAAATCTGGTTCTTGGTACTCATATAATGATGAACAAATAGCTCAAGGTAGAGAAAATAGCATTAACTGGCTAAAAGAAAATCCTGAAATTCTAGAAGAGATTTCAACAAAAGTTAGAATTGCTTACGGTATTCTTGAAGATGATTTAGATGAAATTGATGATTCAGAAGATAATAATTCAGAAAAATCTTCAACCACTGCAGATAAGGATGACTTTGAAGTACCTGATGGCGAAGGCAAAAGCGAAGAAGATCTAATTGATGATATATTGGGACTATAATCAGATAGAAAAATCTGATCAGGAATTAAAAGAAGAAGAACTATTAAGAGAATGTAGAGCAGCTGCTATTCAGTATCTTGCCTTGCGTACTAGAAGCACAGGCCAGTGCAAAAAAAAATTAGTAGCTGCTGATTTTCCTAACCATATTATTACTGAAGTCTTAAGACAACTTGATATTGATGGATACCTGTATGATCTAGAGATTGCTGAATCTGTAATTAAATCTCGGCGTAATTCTAAAGCTGAAAGTCATCTTGCCTTGAAGCACAGAATGATAAATTTAGGAATTAAAGATGATGCAATTGAGACTAGTTTATTAAATAATGTTAGTGATAAAGTCTTACTTGCTGAGCTATTTGCTAATAAATTCTCCTCTTTATTTCATGATTATGTAAATACTGAAGATCCTAATGATAGATATAATCTTAAAATTAAACTAATTAGAAAAGCAAATAATCGAGGTTTTACAGACGAGTTTTGTAATAATTTTTTAAATCAATTTGGACAAAAATAAAACCTTATTGTTAAAAATTTAGTTTTATTTTAAATATTTCTGATATGTAGTATTATAATTACATGACTTTTGAGAGAGGTTTAATTATGAATTTACCTAATAAATTATCTACATTCAGAATTATGTTAATTCCGATAATGTTAATTTTTATGATACCTATACCTGGTGCTGATTCCTGGAATATCTTTTTAAATAAGTATGGAATGATTTTTGCAGTAATAATATTTATCACAGCTTCATTAACAGACTATTTTGATGGAAAAATTGCTAGAAAAAGAAATTTAGTTACTAATCTAGGTAAATTTTTAGATCCCATTGCAGATAAGCTATTAGTTATTTCAGCTTTTATTGCTTTTGCTTCTCTAGGTAGATTAACTGCCTGGTTCCCAATTATTATATTATTTAGAGAATTCATTGTTACAGGCGTTAGAACAATAGCTGCCAGTAAAGGAGTAATAGTTGCGGCTAAAATGTTTGGTAAGATAAAGGCAACACTACAAATGATTGCAATAATTGCTCTAATGATCGAGCATATTTTAATTGTTAACATTGGTCATAGTGCGTTTACTAATACTCTGACCATTCTAATTAATGTAATTCTGGTTCTAACAGTTATTATCACAATATTATCTGGCTTAACTTATATTACAGACAATAAGTCATTACTTACAGAGTAATTTTCTGTTAAAATCTTAATCATATTAAAACATTATATTTTGTTCATATTTATAATATATAGTATTTAACAGTTGAATAGCTATTTTGTAGGATAATAGTTATTTATATAGGAGGATATAAAATGACACAACAAGAAATATTTAAAGAAGTACAAGATATTTTAGTAGATCAATTAGGAGTAGAGCCTGAAGAGGTTACAATGGATGCTAATTTTATTGATGATTTAAACGCTGATTCACTTGATATAGTCGAATTAATCATGACTTTGGAACAAGAATTTGAAGTTTCAATTCCTGATGAAGATGCAGAGAAAATTTCTAATGTTGCAGACGTTGTCAATTATATTAAAGATAACTTTTACAATTAATCATTATTAGATTATTATATATTGAGATAGCGCCTTTAATAGAGGCGCTTTTTTAACAATTTTTTGTAGGAGGTAGATAAATAATATCTATGGATAAAAAATTAATTGATAAATATAAAACTTTTTCAAAAATTTATCTTTCCTACGATTTTAAGAATATAGATTTACTTATTGAAGCATTGACACATTCATCATACGCTAATGAAAGCGAAGATCCATCTACTAGAGATAACGAAAGGTTAGAATTTCTTGGAGATGCAGTGCTTGAAGCAATTATTTCAGAAAAATTATTTCTTGATGGAGCTAATTTTACTGAAGGTCAAATGACTAAAATTAGGTCTTTAACAGTTAGAGAAGAGAGCTTAGTTAAAGTTGCTCGATCTATTGGACTGCAAAACTACTTACGTTTAGGACAAGGTGAAGAAAAGACCAGTGGTAGAGAAAAATCTTCTAACTCTGAAGATGCTATGGAAGCAATTATTGGTGCAATATTCATTGATGGCGGTTGGGAAGCAAGCAAAACTTTTGTTAATGACGTGTTAAGTCCTATCTATAGCTATGCCAAATCCGGGAATTTAGTTTATGATTATAAAAGTAAATTGTATCAAGTTTTACAAGCAGAGGAAAACCTACCTCAAGTTAATTTTATTTTGTTATCTGAAACTGGCCCTGCACATGATAAAACATTTACAATATCTGTTGAATATAAAGGCATAAGATATACTCCTGCATCAGCAAATTCAAAAAAAATGGCAGAGCAAGGAGCTGCTCATAACTTCTTGAATGAGTATAAAATTAAGGAGAATAATAATTAATGAAATTAAAATCTCTTATTTTGCAAGGTTTTAAATCATTCTACGATAGAACAGTAATAGAGTTCCATGAGGGTGTTACTGCTGTCGTTGGCCCTAACGGTAGTGGTAAATCAAACATTACTGATGCTATTCGCTGGGTTTTAGGAGAACAATCAAGTAAAAATTTGCGTGTAGACAAAATGGATGAGTTAATTTTTGCTGGTACAGAAAATAAGAGAGCTCTATCATTTGCTGAAATAACACTTGTTATGGATAACTCTGACCATAGCATTGAAATAGAATATCCTGAAGTTCATGTCACAAGACGCATTTATAGAAATGGAGAAAGTGAGTATCTTCTAAATAATAATACCTGTAGGTTAAAAGATATAACTGAATTATTTTTAGATACTGGTATAGGTAAAGATGGATACTCTATGATTGGACAAGGTCGAGTTGACAGTATACTTAGTGGACGCTCTGACCTACGTCGTAAAATGCTAGATGAAGCAAGTGGAATTAGTAAATACAAATTACGTCATCAGGAAGCAAGCAGGAAATTAGAACACACTGAGCAAAATTTAATTAGAATTAATGATATTCTCGCTGAAATTTCTAAACAAAAAGAACCACTAGAAAAACAGGCAAAAAAAGCACACAAATATCTTAATTTAAGAGAAGAGCTTAAAGAATTAGATTTAGCATATCTATATTATTTAATTGAAAATCAAGAAAAGATACAACATGACTTAGAAGAATCTATCAAGGAAAATGCTCAGAATATTGAATTAGCTGAAACTGAAAAAAATAAAATTTTAGACGATTCTGCTGCCAATAGAGAGCAAATTCAACTATTGAATCTTCAAATTTCTGGTTTAAATAATAATCTTGATGAGAATAGATCAATTATAACTAATTCTCAACAAGCACTTGCACTGTATAAACAAGAATTACAAAGTATAGCTTCTATGCACGAGGAACAAGTTGCAGATAATAAGTCAGCTAACCTTAGATTAAAAGATATAGAAGAAGAATTGCTTGGATTGAAAGATTTTCTTTCTAACATCAATTTAGAAATTGATAATGTGTCAAATACTTTTCAAGAAAAAAGCTCTAAACTAAGTGATTTAGAGAGTGCTTCAAAAGATGATATTGCAGAAATTACTACTTTTAAAAGTCAGTTAAACGAATTAACAGCAAAAGTTTCTATCGCAGAAAAAAATCTACAGAATGATTTAACAAATCAAGAAGTTTTAAAACAACATAAACTTATCTTGAATAAAGAAGCAGCAACTCTAAAAAATGAACTCTCGGATTTAGAGGGTGTCTTTTCTAATTTAACCGCCGAAAAGACTGAGGTTAGTAATTTAATCACTAAATTTCAAGATAAACTCAATACATTAACTAAAGAGCAAGAGCAGTTTGAGAGTAATTTAAATTCAAAAATAAATGCAGCTAATATTATTCAGAATAGCTTAAATGAAAGTAAGTACCAGTTAAAAACTCAGGAAAGCTTACAAAATAGCTATGAAGGATATAGTTATGCAGTTAAGAATTTAATGAATAAAATAAAAGATAGTCATAACTCAGTGCTAGGTCCGCTAGCAAGTTTGCTAAAAGTTCCAGAAAAATTTGAAACTGCTATCTCAAATGCTTTAGGTGCTAGCAGTCAAAATATAGTTGTTGAAACTGAACGTGATGCTCAGGAAATGATTAATATTCTAAAAAAAGATAAACTCGGTAGAGCTACATTCTTACCTATTAATCAGATCAACCCAAATGAAATTCAGGATCATTTACTAGATAAAGTCAGCCGTTTAAATGGATATCTTGGAATAGCTAGTGATGTTATCAGTTATGATAGCAAAATTGATAATGTTGTTGGTTATGCGCTTGGAAGAACCGTGGTTGCTGACACGTTAGAAAACGCTGTTAACATGGCTAAAACTACTGGTTTTAAAGTAAGAATTGTAAGTTTAGATGGTGATTTAATGAATACCGGTGGATCAATGAGTGGTGGTTCTAATAAATCTAATAATCAAGCATCTAGTTTACTTGGTCGTAAACGTGTAATTAGTGACCTTAAATTTTTAATTACTAAGAACGAGAATGAACTAAAATCATTGAGTGAAGAAATTCAAAATAGTACTTTAAATTTCGAAAAAAATAAAGAGTTATTAGAAGAACTAAAACATAATAATGCTCTTGAAAAAGATAAATTGCTTGCAATCAACTTAAAAATTGAACAAAATCAAGAATCAGTTGCCAAAATAGATTCACAACTTGCTCAAAATCAAAGTGATTTAAATCACATTGCAGAGCAAGAATCTACTCAGTCAAGTGACCTTGATCAGAAGTTTGCTGAAATGGATGAATTAAAATCTAATTCCAAAGATCTAGAAGAGAGAATAGAGAAACTTGAGGCAAATCTTGAGAAAAGGAAAGCAGAACAAGAAGAACTTTTCGTTCTCAAATCTCAAATTGAAGTTCAATTTGCTAAATTAAATGAACAGAAGAACTCAAATGAACTTATTTATAAGCGTTTAACTGCTGAACAAAATGAACTACTAAGTTCTATAGAAAAACAAAATTCTACCCAGCAACGTAATGCTGATAGAAGCATCGAGCTAGATAACTTGATTACAGCAGAAAATAGCAAATTAACTGAAAAAACTGAGGTTGAAGAGAAACTACAAGAAGAGATATCTAAACTAAAATCTGATCTTGAACTGGCAAACAAGAGCATTGAAAGTAGCAGTGAAAATCTCAATACAGTTAGCTCATACTTGACCAAACTAGGTCAGGAGCAAGGTAGACTAGAACAAAAATTAGAAAACAACAAAACCAACCTAATGGATCAACGCTCTAAACTTTGGGAAGAATACAACTTAACGTTCGCCGACAAGGATCAATGGTATAGAGATGATCTTGATTTAGATAGTACTAAATTAGCAATTGATAAGTTACGCAAACAAATTAAAAGTTTAGGTGAAGTTAATATTCAAGCAATTGAAGAAAGTAAGTCTGTTAATGAGCGTTATGAATTTACTCTTAAACAAAAAGAAGATGTCGAGTTAGCTGCAAAAGATCTTAAAGAGTTGATTAAGTATCTTTTAGACAAAATGAAAACTCAGTTCTCTGATGCGTTTAAATTTATTAATGAGCATTTTAATGCAGTATTTAAAGAGCTTTTTGCTGGAGGTTTTGCAGAATTAAGTTTAAGTGAAGAAAACGACATCTTAAATAGTGAGATTAATATTATCGCCTCACCTCCTGGAAAGAAAGTCCAAAATATTCTTTCATTATCAGGTGGAGAGCGTTGTTTAACAGCTATTGCGCTTTTATTTGCCATTCAAAAATTAAACCCTGCACCATTCTGTGTACTAGACGAAGTTGAGGCAGCTTTGGACGAAGCGAATATTTTCAGATTTGCAGATTATATTAGCCGCCACTCTAAAGAAACGCAATACGTACTAGTAACACACAGAAGAGGAACTATGGAATCCGCAAATACAATTTATGGAATTACTATGCCCGAACGAGGTGTTTCAAAAGTAATCTCATTAAATCTTGATAATAATGTTCATCTAGCAGGATTAGATTTAGATTAAGTTTGGATTAGGTTTAGATTGTATTTTGATTAGTTTAGAATTTTATATTAAATATAATAATTAATAGGAGAATTTATGGGATTATTTGATAAATTTAAAAATGGTTTGAAGAAAACTAGAGATTTTATTGGTGATACATTTAATAGTATTGCGGCCGCCTTTGGAGTGTTCAATGAAGAGGAAATTGATGAACTAGAAATGTTGATGATCGCTTCTGACATGGGAGTTAATACAACTGATAAAGTGATATCTAATTTAAAAGCCGAAATGAAATCTAAAGCCAATAATAAAAGTGACTTCGTACTTCGTACTCTAAAGAATAATCTTAGCGAGATACTGGGGGAAAAAGAAACCTTAAAAATTGAAGATGGTAAATTAAATATAATAATAATGGTGGGAGTTAATGGAACTGGTAAAACTACCTCAGCCGCTAAACTTGCTTACCGTTATCAAAATGAAGGTAAGTCTGTACTAATGTGTGCCGCTGACACTTTTAGGGCTGCAGCTATAGAGCAATTGGAAGAGTGGACCAGAAGAACAAACACACCATTAATCTCACAAAAAGAAGGCAATGATCCTGCTGCTGTTGTCTATGACGCTATAAGCTCTGCCAAAGCAAGAAAATCTGACATCTTGATTGTTGATACAGCAGGAAGACTACATAACCAAAAGAATCTAATGGATGAACTAGCTAAAATTCGCCGTGTAGTGGACAGAGAGGCTCCTGAGGCACATGTAGAAACATTATTAGTAATAGATGCTACAAGCGGTCAAAATGCTGTAATTCAAGCAAATATTTTTAACGAGATCGTTGATGTAACAGGACTTATCATAACAAAACTAGATGGCAGTGCAAAGGGTGGAGTTGTCATTGCCGTTAGTGATATTGTAAAAACTCCAATATATTTTGCAGGTTTAGGTGAACAAGCTGAAGATCTAGTAGAGTTTGATCCAGAGTTCTTTATAGATTCTTTGTTACCAGATGATTGGGTTCAAAATTCTTAATGTAATTTTTAAATTTAAATATTTGTTACATGTCAAGTAAAAACACTTGACATGCTTTTTATTTTTAGTAGAATATACTTCATGGATAAATCAGAGCAAAAATTATTTGATATGACAAGAATTACTTTACTATTTGATTTATACGGTAAACTTTTACCTGACAGAAGTAGAGAGGTTTTAAATTCATATTTAAATGAAGATTTATCAATAGTTGAAATAGCTGAAATTCTAGGCATAACTAGGCAAGCTGTATATGATAGCTTGAAACTAGGTACTAAAAAATTAGAACACTACGAAGAAGTTTTAGCTATGAATAAAACATTAAAGAAACAAGCCAATGTTTTGGAACAAGTAAAAGATTTAATTGAGAAAAACCTTAATAATGATGCTATTTCTTTAATAGAACAAACACTAAATAAATATAATTAGCAAAATAGAAAAAAGTTTCTAAGGAGGAGGTAAGAATGGCACTTTTTGATAGCTTATCAGATAGATTACAAAATTTAACTGCTAAATTCCGTGGCAAGTCCAGGGTTACAGAGCAAGATATTAAAGATATGCTAAAAGAAATCAGAGTAGCCTTCTTAGAAGCTGATGTTAACTATCAAGTAGTTAAAGATTTTACTAAAGTAATTGCAGAAAAAGCTAAAGGTGAGGAAGTTTTAAATAGCCTTACTCCTGGACAACAGATAATAAAAATTGTTAATGAAGAACTTGAATCTGTTCTTGGAGAAGGTAGCACCAAACTTGAATTTAGTTCAAGTGGTTTTACTACAATTATGCTTTATGGTTTGCAAGGTGCTGGTAAAACAACAACAGCTGCTAAATTAGCAAAGTTTTTAAGCAAAAAAGGTAAGAAACCATTCTTAGTTTCTGTAGATACTCATAGACCAGCAGCGCAAGAGCAATTAAAAATCTTAGCCGAACAAATTAATGTTCCTGTATATATTGAACCTGAAGAAAAAGATGCAGCTAAAATCGCACAGAGAGGCTTAGATAGAGCTAAATATCTAATGTGCGATGTTTTAATAGTCGATACAGCAGGTAGAACAATTATTGATGCTGACTTAATGGATGAACTTAAAGAGATAAACTCTGTTGTAAATCCTGATGAGCGCCTACTAATTGTTGATGCAATGATAGGTCAAGAAGCTGTAAACGTAGCCAATGCATTTAACGATGAAATTGGTCTAGATGGATTTATTATGACTAAGTTAGATGGTGATGCTCGTGGTGGTGCTGCACTTTCTATCTACAAGATGACCGGCAAACCTATTAAATTTGTAGGTGTTGGTGAGAAAATTGATGCCCTCGAAGAGTTCCATCCAGATAGAATGGCTCAGAGAATTCTTGGCATGGGTGATGTACTTTCACTTATTGAGAAAGCTACACAGGAGATCGACCAGGATAAAGCAGCTAAATCTTTAGCAAAACTACAAGAAGATAAATTCACACTAGATGATATGGTAGATATGCTTGATCAAATTCAAAATATGGGTCCAATGAAGAATATTCTTGGAATGATACCAGGTATATCTAATAAGCAACTAAATGAAATTGATGTAGATGACAGACAACTAGATTATACAAAAGCTATCATTTACTCAATGACTCCAGCTGAAAGAGCTGATGTCAAATTACTTAATGCCAGTAGACGTAAGAGAATCGCAAATGGATCTGGTCGTACTGTGCAAGAAGTCAATAAACTAGTTAAACAATATGATGAAATGTTAAAAATGATGAATAAGATGGGAATTACCGGTAAAGGCAAAAAAGGTAAAAAACGTAGAGGCTTTGGTGGCTTTAATCCTTTTAAAGGCTTAGGTGGTTTTTAATTTTTCAGATTTAACATTATTGTTTATAAAATTTTAAATAGGAGGAAAAAATAATGGCAGTAAAAATTAGATTAAAAAGAGTTGGTTCAAAGAAGAATCCTCAATATAGAGTTGTAGTAGCTGATTCTCGTGCACCTCGTGATGGTCGTTATATCGAGCAAATTGGTACTTTCAATCCATTAGTAGACCCTGCAGCAATCAATATTGATGCTGAAGCTGCAAAGAAATGGTTAGCTAATGGTGCACAACCTACAGATACAGCTAGAGCATTATTGAAAAAATCAGGAGTAATTGAATAATGGAAGAAAAAACTAAAGAATTACAAGCATTATTGCAAACATTGGCAGAAGCTTTGGTCGAGGATGTAAATTCCATTGAAATTAATCCTACTATAGACGGTAATACAATTGTTCTTGAATTAAAAGTAGCTCCAGAAGATATGGGTAGAGTTATTGGTAAAGGCGGTCGTAGAGCTGAAGCAATCCGTTCTATTCTAAAGGCTAAAGCAAACCGTATAGATGCACGTGTTGCAGTAAATATCATTGATTAATTTTTAATGAATTTGAGTTGATCTAATTGTAAGAGTTAATAGCTCTTACAATTCAGACAACTTAATTTTATTTTAAGCTTTATAATATTATTACAGCTTAATCATCACAGAAAAAGTTAAACTTACGAGAAGAGTATCAGACTATGCACATTAATCCTGAAGATATTTTTTATGTTGCTGCAATTACGGGTGCACATGGTATAAAAGGTGAATTCAAAGTCAAGATTCTATCAGACAAAACTGATCGTTTAAGTGACCTTGAATCAGTTTATATTGTTAGCGAGGGTAAACGCGATAAAATTTCTGGTCCTTACAAAATTGAACACTTACGTGGCCATGGTAATACCATAGTTAAATTAAGTGGAATAGATGTAAGGGAAGTTGCTATGCAATTGAAAGGATCTTATTTATCTATTACTCGTGATATGTCATACGATCTATCTGAGGGTGAGTATTTTGTCTCTGACTTATTAAATTTAAAAGTTCTAGATACTTCTCAAAATGTTTTGGGAAAAATTAATGATGTTATCGATGGTGCCGGATCTGATCTTTTTGTAATCAAACGACCTGGGAAAAAGGATTTATTTGTCCCAGCTATACCTGAATATACCGAAACCGTTGATCTAGAAGAAGGCATTATAATACTTGATCTACCAAAGGGTTTATTAGAAATTTATGAATAACTTGAATTCTAAAAATTTTAATATTAATTCTGATATTTCACTGGAAAGTACAGTATCAAATAGGACTACTGCTGCAAAAATCCAGTTTGATGTTCTAACTCTTTTTCCAGAAATAATTTCCAATTATGTTAATAGTAGCATGATGAAAAAGGCGCAAGAGCGGAATTTAATCACTTGTAAAATCCATGATATTCGTAAATTCGCTATAGATAATTATGGACATGTTGATGATACTCTTTACGGTGGTGGTAGTGGTATGTTGATGCGCGCAGAACCTTTATATCAGACTTTAAAATCTGCAGAAGATAATAACAGGAAAAAACGTCTTAATATTTTTTTGTCACCTAAAGGTAAAGTTTTTGACCAAGAAATGGCTAAAAAGTTTTCTACATACGAACAAGTAATTTTAATTTGTGGGCATTATGAAGGTGTTGATCAAAGATTTATAGACGAATGTGTAGATCTTGAGGTTTCTATAGGTGATTTTGTTATATCTGGAGGGGAATTGGGCGCCTTAACTATAATGGATGCAAGCAGTAGAATGCTTGCAGGTTTTCTGGCAGATGACGCTGCTATGAAAGATGAATCACATTACCATGGTCTATTAGAGTCTAGACAATATACAAAACCCAGATCTTGGCTCAATAGAGAAGTCCCAGAAGTACTATTTTCAGGAAATCATAAGTTAATATCAGAGTTCAAATATTATGATGCCTTGAATGAAACTTTAACAAAACGTCCAGATCTATTTCAAAAATTAGCTTTATCCGCAGAAGATATACAAGGTTTATCTAATTTTCGAAAGAATAACAATCACGACTAATTTCAATATTATTACATTTATTTATTTGTATCTAAAAACCACTACAAAGCTCTATTTTTGGGCAAAAAGCGTTTGACAATACTGTTTATATAATGTTAAACTCTTGTAGTTGTAATTAAGGGTGGTCCGCTGATATTTCGATCAAGAACGTCCGGCGAGGAGAGGAGGATTTTCTAAATGGCTAACAGATTTGAATTAATTAAGGCAGTAGAGCAAAGTCAATTAAGAACTGATTTACCAGCTATTGAAGTTGGTGACTATGTTCATGTCTCATTAAGAATCACAGAAGGCTCTCGTGAGCGAATTCAGGTATTTGAAGGTACTGTTATTGCTAAAGATGGTAAAGGTCTTACAGAGACATTTACAGTAAGACGTTTAGCATACGGTATCGGTGTAGAACGTATTTTACAAGTACACTCACCAAAAATTGCTGATATTAAAGTGGCTCGTAAAGGTGTTACTAGACGTGCTAAACTATACTACTTACGTGATCGTGTTGGTAAAGGTGCCCGCCTAAGAGAAAAACTAAACACTAAAAAATAGTAAGTAATTTAGGATAAAATTAAGGTTGCTCTAGGGCAACCTTTTTTATTTTCGAAAAATATATTTCTTCATTAAATTTAATTATTATTACTTTTTGTGATAAAAAAGTCAGTTTTTCTACTGTTTTAAATGTTAGATTAAAAGTAAATCAAGCACGAATGTGTTATTATTTTATAACGCAGATTTAGATATAGAAGGAGGAAGATAAGATGCAAATAAATTGGTTTCCAGGACATATGGCCAAAGCTTTTAGAAATATTAAAGAATATCTTGCTAAGGTAGATGTCGTTATCGAAACTTCCGATGCTCGTATACCTAGATCAAGTAGAAATCCTGAATTTAGTAAAATTTTAAGTGAGAAAACTCAACGTATATTATTATTGAACAAAGCTGATCTTGCTGATTCTAATGTCACTCAAGCTTGGATAAAAAAGCTAAAGGAAGATAATATTTTAGCTATAGAAAGTGTTGCTAAAGACAGTAGTTCCGCAAACAGAATCTTAAAAGAAGCCAGTACTTTAGTAGAAGATAAGTTCAAGAAAAGAGCTGAAGCTAATCGAGGATTCATACCACTTCGAATTATGATAGTAGGTGTTCCAAATACAGGCAAATCTACTTTAATTAATAATATTGCCCAAAGAAAGACAGCAGAAACTTCTAATCGACCTGGTGTAACTCGAGGACCACAATGGATCAAGGGTAAAGATCAATCTGTAGAGCTTCTAGATATGCCAGGAGTATTATGGCCAAAACTAGAAACTTACGAACAAAAATTAGGGCTAGCCGCAACTGGTGCTATCAAAGATTCTTTATTGCCCATAGAGGAAGTAGCATACTTTTTGTTTAAACAATTACTTATTACATATCCTGATGAATTAATTCAACGCTACAAAATTAATAATTTTGATGAACATATATATGATATTTATTTAGAGGCTGCTCGAAAACGTGGAGCCATTATGTCAGGTGGCAAAGTTGATGAGACCAGGTTTGCAAAATTACTTTTAACCGAATATCGTAATGGAACTATTGGGAGTATCAGTTTAGAAAGACCTGATAAAACATATGATTTCGAACATATTAATTATCTATCTGAACTAGATTTAAATTAAAAAGATAAGGATTAGACTAATTTAACTTATACTAATAAAACTGATAATGGAGATGATAATATTCATGCCTCTTACTAAAACTCAGATCAAAGATATAGAACGTTATGAGACCATGAGCACATATGAAAATAGATTAATTGCATCTGGACACTCATATATTGCAGGAGTAGATGAAGCTGGTAGAGGACCTCTTGCGGGTCCTGTATATGCAGCTGCAGTTATATTAAACCCTAACGAGAAAATATATGGCTTGAATGACTCAAAAAAAATTTCTGAGAAAAAGCGTAAATTATTAGAAGCAAAAATAAAAGAAAAAGCTTTAGCCTGGTCAATTTCTAAAGTTGAAGCAGATAGTATAGATGAATTAAATATACTAGAAGCTACAAAAAAGGCTATGACTGACGCATTAAATAATTTAACAATAAAAGCTGATTTTATTTTGACTGATGCAGTTGCATTAAAAGCTTTTGCTCCTGAAATGCAATTAAACCTAATCAAAGGTGATGCTCATTCTAACAGTATTGCGGCCGCTTCAATACTTGCAAAAACTGCACGTGATGCTGAAATGCTTAAAATAGATGCAATGTACCCAGAATATGGTTTTGCACAGCATAAAGGCTATGGTACTAAGAAACATTACGAAGCTTTAGATACATTTGGACCTAGTCCTATACATCGTAAAACTTTTTTAAGATCTTGGTATATGAAGAAAGGTAATGACTAATGGGAGAAGCATTAAGAAGATTTGCTTTCACATATAATAAAAAAGATTTAGAAGCTTTCATTAAAGCGGAACGCTATGTGTCTTCTAAATTAAAAGCTAGTGGACATGTTATATTAGCACATAATTATTTTGTCCATAATATAGGTGAAATAGACATAATTACCTTCAAAGAAGGTATCTTGTATGCAACAGAAGTTAAAGCTAGAAATATCAACGATCGTTTTGGTGGAAGCAAGGCTCAATTTACTCATGAAAAACAAGCTAAAGTAATAAAAACCTTGAATCACTTTGCTTCATACCAAAATCAAAGTGATATTCCACAACAATTATTAGCAGCAACTGTTGATTGGAACGATGAACAAGAAATTATTAATTGTGAAATTTTCAACTGGGATTTATATTAATATAATTTTGAAAAAGGAGACATCTAATGCCATATTTTGATCATGCTGCAACAACTAAACCCTTAGATTCAGTTATAAAAACTGTAAGTGAATCCATGGAAAAAGATTATTATAATCCAGCATCTCTTTATGATGCTGCCAAAAATGTCGAGAAAAAAATAAAAAACGCCTATATTGAGTTAGCAAAAACTCTAAATTGTAATCCAGATGAATTAATTCAAACATCCGGTGCAACTGAGTCTACTAATATGGCTTTCAAAGGTCTATTTACTAAGTACGGTCATAGATTAAATAAAATAATAGCCTCCGCCGCAGACCATGATGCGAGTCTAAGCACACTAAAATTTCTCGAATCTAAAGGAGCTGAAGTCGTACTCCTTAAACCTAATAAAGATGGTTTACTGGACTTAGAAGAGCTCAAATCACATCTAGACAATAAAACCCTCCTAGTCTCAATATTACACACTAATAATGAAACTGGAGTCGTACAAGACTTAAACAGTATATCTAAACTGATACGTGAACATGCTGAACAAGCTTTTATCCACGCGGATTTAGTACAGTCTTGGGGAAAAGTAGAATTAAACCTTAACTCATTTGACATAGATCTCGCATCTTTTAGTGGACACAAGATACATGGTCCCAAAAGTACTGGTTTACTATATATAAGGTCTAATACTTACCCAGAAGCATTAATTCATGGTGGTGGACAACAAGATGGTTGGAGAAGTGGAACTGAGGACTGGCCTTTATTATCTGGATTAGCTGAAGCTGCCAAAAATGTCTACAATAATTTCGAAGAAAATTTTGCTAAAGTTCTAGAACTTAGAAATTTTATTGTACCTAAACTAGAGGATCTTGGAGCTACTATAAACTTTCCTAATGCAATACCTCATATTTTAAGTATAAGTTTCCCTAAGTATAGAGGCGAAACCTTACTTCACATGTTAGCATCCGAAGGTGTTTACGTATCAACATCCTCCGCTTGTAATGCTAAATCAGCTGCAGTCTCACATGTGTTGACTGCATGCAATATGGATAGAAAACAAGCAGAAGGAACTTTGCGAATTAGTTTAGATTCATCTAATACAATAGAAGATGCTGAAGAGTTAATTAAAGTTATGCGTGAAGTCATACAACAAATGATAGACTGGGATATGTAAGAATATAATAGTATTAGATAAATTAATAACAATGGAGAATAAATAATGGACAATATAATTAAAGATGAAATTATAAATAATAACACACAAATCGATGAAGACTCTGGGTTAGAATTTCAAGAACTTATTTTAGCTAGAGTTGGAGAAATATCTCTCAAAGGATTAAATCAACGTAAATTTGTTGATAAGGTAATTAGTAACTTAGCTTGGCGTGTAAAAAAAGTAGCAAACTATAAGGTATATTCTGCTCAAAGTAGAATATGGATTGAGCCTAGAGACAGTGAAGCTGCCGAAGCTCACAATATTGATAAAGCTCTAGAAATTAGTTGTAAAGTTTTTGGAATAGTTTCATCAAGTAAGGTTATTAAATTCGAAGCAAACACAGATAATATGAAAAAAGCTGCTGATTTATTAGTTGCTAAAGAATTGTCTAAAAATAACAAATCTAAGACTTTTAAAGTAGAGAGTAAGCGTGCAAATAAAAACTTCCCCTTAGAATCTCCTGAAATATCAAGAAATCTAGGTGCTCACATTTTAAGAAACAACCAGAAATTATCTGTTGACGTACATAAACCGGATTTTGTAGTCTACCTTGAGATAAGAGATGCTGCCTACATGTATACAGAGAAACATGATGGTTTAAAAGGTCTACCAGTTGGTACAGGAAGCAAAGGTATGTTACTACTATCAGGAGGAATTGACTCTCCAGTAGCGGGTTTCCAAATGGCTTCCAGAGGTATGGAGATAGAAGCAATTTACTTTCATACATTCCCATTCACTTCAAATGAAGCAAAAGAAAAAGTCATTGAATTAGCTCGGATTGTTAGTGAATACACAGGTAGAATTAAGATGCACATAGTTGATTTCACTGATATCCAAATCACTCTTAAGAAAAATGTTTCTCCAGATATGATGACCATTGTCATGCGTAGAGTTATGTTTAGAATTGCTGAAGAATTAGCTAGAAAACAAAAATGTACAGCCATGATCACTGGTGAAAGTCTTGGACAAGTTGCAAGTCAAACAGCCGAAGCTATCATATGTACTGATGCGGTCTGTAATATGCCAGTCTATAGACCTCTAATTGGTATGGATAAAGATTGGACTGTTAACCTTGCTAAATTCATTGGTACTTATGAAACATCCATACTTCCATATGAAGATTGTTGTACTGTATTTGTTGCAAAACATCCCAAAACAAGACCTAGTCTTGAAGATGCTATTTATGCTGAAAGAAACTTAGATATGGATGCTTTAGTCGAAGAAGGTATGAATAAGATTGAAACTTTATTGATATCAAAAAAAGAAGACTTAGATAACATTGGTGTCAAAGAATAAGACTACTCCTAAAAACAGTTGAGATGATTTGCAGGAAGGAGGTATTTATGAGAAATAATAAACCATTAGCTTATAGAATGGCGCCAGAATCTTTAGATGATTTTGTTGGTCAAGAGCACATACTTGGTAAAGGTAAGCTTTTACGTCGTATGATCGAAGCTGATCAAATTAACTCTATTATTCTCTTTGGTCCTCCTGGAACTGGCAAAACTTCGATAGCTAGGATTATAGCTAATGAAACCTCTAGTAATTTCAAGAGGATTAATGCTGTTACTGCAGGAATTAAAGACATTAAAGAGATAGTTGATGAAAGCAAAAACTATTTATTAAATCCAAGTGGCAGAATGTTAATTTTTGTTGACGAAATTCATAGATTTAACAAAGCTCAACAAGACGCTTTACTACCACACGTTGAAGATGGAACATTAATTTTAATTGGCGCTACAACTGAAAATCCATATTTCGAAGTAAATAAAGCATTACTTTCACGTTCTACAGTGTTTCAACTTTATCCATTAACTGCCGATAATGTAAAAACTATAGTCCAAAATGCTTTAAATAAATTACATGAACAAGATCCTAGTCTGAATATTCAAATGGACAATGAAGCCTTAGATTTTCTTGCAAATGTTTGCAATGGTGATGCTAGATCAGCTTTAAATGCAGTGGAACTTGCTTACAAAACCACTGATAAAAACTCAGAAAGCAAGTTGTTAATAACTAAAGAAATCATAGCTGATTGTGTCCAGAAGAAAACTATACGTTACGATAAAGATGGGGAAGAACACTACGATACAATAAGTGCCTTCATTAAATCTATGCGAGGTTCAGATCCAGATGCAGCCATTTTTTATTTAGCTAGAATGCTAGAGGCCGGTGAAGATTTGGATTTTATATGTAGACGTATTGTTATCTGTGCTGCAGAAGATGTAGGTCTAGCAAATCCACAAATATTAAGTATTTGTGTTTCAGCGTGGGAAGCTGTGAGTAGAATCGGTATGCCTGAAGCCAGAATTATCCTATCTGAAGCTGTGATTGCAGTTGCTACTAGTCCTAAATCAAATCGCGCTTATAACGCTATTAATAGTGCTCTAGCTGATGTTCGTTCGGGCAACACAGGTGAAATACCTTTTGCAGTACGTAACGCTCCTATTGATGAGATGCAGAGCAATTTAGGTTATAGTAATGGATATAAATACGCACATGATTATCCATACAGTATTGCAGAAATGGAATTTTTGCCAGAAAAATTACAGGGCAAAGTCTATTATGAACCTACACAGAATGGATACGAAAAGACTATCAACGAGAGATTAAATTTCATTAAACAGCAATTGGGAAGAAACAAAAATACAGGCTCTAACAATAAATCTACAGATGCAGATAAAGTGTAAATATGGTAGAATGTAACTACTTTTTTATTGAAATTAAGGAGTAGTTTATGTTTGATAAAATTGAAAAACCAGAAACAATGAGTGTAGAAGATTTACATCAGTTATTTAAATCACAAGATGTTAATCCTGATGCAAGTACTGAAAACTTAAGCGAAGGTAAAAAGCTTGAAAAAGAATTAAGTAATGAATATCCTTACCTTTATGATGTTTATAATGCATCTACTTTACAAAACGCATTCAGTTTCGGTGAAGATTACAAGAATTATTTAGATGAAGCTAAAACTGAACGTGAAGCAGTTAGATTTGGCATTAATTTATTAAGTAATCTAGGTTTTGTAGATGTTGCTACCAAAGAAAGATTAGTTCCTGGAGATAAAGTTTACTTTAATATTCATGGCAAAGGATTGATGGCAGCTGTTATTGGTGAAGATTCAGCAAGAAATGGTTTTAATATCTTGGGTTCACATATAGATTCTCCAAGATTTGATTTAAAACCAAATCCTTTATTTGAAAATAACGGTATGTCTTACTTTAAGACTCACTACTATGGTGGTGTTAAGAAATATCAATGGACAACAATGCCACTCGCACTACACGGTGTAGTTCAAAGAAAAGATGGTACTCAAGTTCATTTTTCTATAGGTGAAGCTGAAAACGATCCAGTCTTTATGTTTACTGATTTATTAATTCATTTGAGTAAAGATCAACTTTCTAAACCTGCTGCAAAAGTTGTTGAAGGTGAAGAATTTAATGTTCTTGTTGGTGGTAGACCAGTACCTCATAAAGATGTAAGTAATCGTTTTAAATTGGCAGTATTGCAAATTCTTAACGAAAGATATGGAATTGTCGAAAGAGATTTAGTTTCAGCAGAATTACAAATTGTTCCAGCAAATAAAGCTCGTGACCTAGGTTTCGATAGAAGCTTTGTAACAGGTTATGGTCAAGATGACAGCGCATGTTCATTCCCAGCATTAAGAGCAATTGCAGCTCAAAATAAGGTTAAAAGAACAGCTGTTGCAATGTTAACAGACAAAGAAGAAATTGGTAGTTACGGTAATACAGGTGCTCAATCTCAAATATACGAAAATTTCTTTATTGAATTATTCGTTAAAATTGAGGGAGAATACGATGAATTAGCTTTTGTTAAAGCATTAGAAAATTCATTTATGATCTCTTCTGATGTTTCTGCAGCCTTTGATCCTACCTTTAGTTACGCATTTGAAAGTGCCAATGCACCACATATGGGTAAAGGTGTAGCCTTCAGCAAATATACTGGTAGCGGTGGTAAATCTGGTTCAAATGATGCAAATTCTGAATACTACACTAAGATTTTGCATATATTAGATGAAAACAACATTCCATGGCAAACAGGCGAACTTGGTAAAGTTGATCAAGGTGGTGGCGGTACAATCGCTCATCTACAATCTAAACGTGGTATCCAAGTAATTGACTGCGGTGTTCCAGTATTAAGTATGCACGCTCCATTCGAAATCTCACATAAGTTAGATATGTATAATTGCTATCAAGTATATGTTACATTCTTACAAAATATGGAATAGAGAAGAGGAGAGCTTAATAAGAGGTCAAATTTTATTTTTACATTTAAATAAATAACTCTTTAAGTTTTTAAATAACATTCTAATTCAACCCAACTTTAATTTATGATGTGACCTCAAAAGTTGGGTTTTTTATATTCTAAAAATATTTAATTTAATCATTATAAAAGAATATTGGTTTATGATTTATAAAACGATATCATTGAAATAGTTTATTACAGTAATATTACTGTAATTTTATAGGGCCATAAGATGTGTGTGCAGTCCGCGGATGAGCCTAGGTGACGGACGCCGTATTTTAAATCGTTTTTTATTTATGTTTTCTTGCGCTGGATATAAGTTCATAGCTTAAGTATTTAAGTCTTTACTGCAAGGACTATATGCTTCTTATTGTAGACTATAATTTGTATAGTAAATACATCATTCTATAATTAGCAAACACCAGACCTCAGCAGATAATAGCTAAGCCTTTATTTGATTTGTTTTCCACTAAAAATAGCAATCACCAGCACTCGAGCTGAACAAAACATTTCAAAAAGTTGAAATTTATGTGGATAGATTTTATTTTCGCATTTCGAGCTGAACAAAATTAGAGAGTACGTGGAAATTTGTGTGAATAAAACCATTTAACCTACAGTTGTTGTGGATAAATTCCAATGTTCAATCTTTAAACAAATGAATATTAACTCTAAAATACTTGTAAAAATACAATTTTAATAGGCGCTAAATAACATCTAATGATTTGATAATATATCTTTATTATCTAAATTATTCTACTAAGTGTATATTTTGTTTTTTAATAAAATTAAATAATCGATTATCTAAATAATACTCTAAACAAAACTTCAAATAGAAACATTGTTTCCATACAGTTGGTCATTTCTAAAAATTCTATTCGCCATTTTTGTTTCTAAAATATATGTTTTATGTATTATGATTTTTATATTTTGTAAGGAATCAGAAATTTAATTATTAATTAATTTTAATAATCAAATCTTAATTAATATAAATATTTATTTAGAATAAAATTACCAAGCAAATTTAAATACTAATGTATTACTAATCATATAAAAAGTTTTTATGTGTACATAAGACGAATACAATATTCAAAATTAAATACAAGCCTGATTTTATCTATGTATACCGCACGGACACATTTTTCTCAAAACGCCTCTTCAGATCCCCTGACATGAACAAAATTAATATTTTGCGCAGGTGGATATATTTGTTTTTTGCCCCCTATTTTCGTCTATCGATAATGTAAAATGATTAATATATTAATAATGTACACTCTATAATCTTTGATTAATCTAGAACTAAAATTTATATATTAGAAATATAAAACAAAAAACTCAGGTCAGACACGAATCTAACCTGAGTAATTATCAAATTAAAAAGTATTACTACTAAATCAATTGTTCAATCACAAACGTGTTGATTGAGTTGCATTCAATAGTTGTACTGAAATTTTCGTAGCCTTTGACTCTGACTACGATATCATGATCTGCATCGGCTTGGTTTAAGACTATTAAGATTATTTCACCATTTGGATTCAATAGAGCTAACTGCTCTAAATCTTTTGAGTATGATGAACTTCCTAAAACTGTAGCTCCGCTTTCAATGTATTTACTAAAATGAGATAAATAATCAAAAGTAAGGTTGTAATTAACCTTTTTGCTTTGTCTATCATACATTACAGGTGCTGAGCAGAAATTTTTCACATGGTTTGGACCACCCTCTTCATTCAGACAGATATTCCAATCAATGAAATTATTCATCCCAGCATTGTAGTTACCAATAAGCTCATGAGCATACATATTAGCGTGTTGCAACTGATTATCATCGAACCTACTGTATTCAACACAGAATTCAGATAGAGTCAATTGTAAATCTGGGTATCTCTCTTTTAAAATTCTTAGAACGTCAAAATGATCACCAGTGTACCAATGGAAAGCTAATCCTTCGATCTTATCGATGTTTTGCTCATCAATTGTTATTTCAGCTCTCTCAAGAGCTCTTTCTTTATTATGATCCCAAATGTATAAATGAACATCTAATAGACCATTTTTAGAAAGTTCCGGATAAAGGTAATTATCTAGGAAATCTTTTTCTTCCTCTGCAGTAAATAAGCAACTATCCCAAGTTTGCGCAGCATTAGGTTCATTTTGAATTGTCAAGGCTTTTACATTAATTCCAAGCTTTTTATACTCATATATATAACGTACTATGTACTTTGCCCAATATCCATAAAATTCTTTTTTCAATACTCCACCATGAGATCTCTCAGCGTTACTCTTTGTAAAAGCAGGCGGACTCCACGGAGAAAGCAGAACTGGTATATCTCTACCACTGATCTCGTAAATTTCTTTTATTATTGGGATTCTATATTTCAAATCGTACTCAATAGAAAAGTTTTCTAAGTCTACATCATCTGGATTACTTGAAGCTTCATATTGTTCTGATGAGAAATCACAACTGTCTATATGAGTTCTAATTGCATTATAGCCGATACCATCTTTGCCAAAGTATGCTTCCAATACCTCTTTCCTATCTGCCTCCGACATTTCACATAATGTTTCTGCAGCTGCATCTGTTACCGCTCCAGCAAAATAGTTTGCCTTTTGATATTTAACATCCGGAAAGATATTTAGAACTTGCATTTCTGCATCTTTTCCGATGTCAATCTTATCAATCTTGCTTACAACAGTATCTTTTTTATCGTTTATACTAGTTGTTCTTATTTTTGTAATTTCCATAATTCTCCTAATTAATTATTAATTCTTTAGTCCTTTAGAAATTAAATTAAAAGTTCCATTTTGTAATTTGAAGCTTTTTTCTGTCTGAAGTATCTCTCCCCATTTTGCTTTCATTTCTTCAAAAGAATCATTTTCTAAATCTATGCTTTCTGGTTCATAACTAAAATACCAGAAAAAATTATTTAGATTGTTAGTGGTTCCCTTGTATGTCCAAGTAGTCCAACTAATACCTAAATCATTAGCTATTTTTACTCCATTTATATTAGAGAATTCTCCAATATACGGATCTACGTTATATTTTTCACAAGCTTTTTTTAAATCAATAGCATTTTCTAAGAACTTTCGGTCATCATCATATAAATGCATTTGGTAAACAACATTCTCCCAACCTAAAGATTTGGGATCTGGTAAATTGGAAATCTGCCAAATTGCTTCCATGGATATTTTTGTATTCTTATCAATATTACGAATTGCATGATAAATTCTGTCGTATATCTTATTGCTTAATTCCCAGGATTTAGGTTTCCAAGGGTCATAACTATTCTCACCTTCGTAGTCTGAGTTATTCTGAGGTTCATTCATAACATCATATAAAACTACTGCTTCTTTATCTTTGTATCTGTCAGCAATAGCAATCCATAGATTCTCCATTGCTTGCTGGCATTTCTCATCAGTATATAATCTATTTTCCTTTAAAGTACCAGAGCTATGGTCCATACTTTGACCGCCTGGGGCTCCATGTAAATCTAAAACAACAGAAAGATTATATTTTTCTGCCATTTTGATTGCCCAATCTAGCCTCTTAAAACCTGGATTATCATTATGGTCTTTTGTTAACCAAGTACCATATTCATCATCCATAAAATTTCTATACCAAAAAGGTATTCTAACAAGATTACAACCTGCATCAGATATTGTCTTAAAATCAAATTCAGTAATCCAGTTATCTTGATAAACATCAAAAAGTTCCTGGACTTGTTCCTTAGTAAATCTTTTTTCAAGAGCTTTGATTGTATCTAAGTTCGCCCACTCTCTATCTTTGCCTGGAACCGGAGTCATCCAACTTTCTTGGATTAACCAACCTCCTAAATTAACGCCTTTATACATTTTTTTAAGAGGAGCGGCATTAAGCCGCTCCTTGTCTACTTTACCTCACCCAACTTCTTGGCATTTTTCTCAATATTTTCATTAAGTTTTTCTTCAATGCTTTCGAAGTCATTGTCTTCTAATGTTTGTTTGAAATTTTCTACAATCTTATTAAATTCTTCATCTGATTTTGCTCTAATCATAGATACTAATGAAGTTGCCCATTCAGCTCTAATATTGGATAAATTACGAGCCTCAGGTGTACCTGGTTCTGGTGTTATATTTTCTACAATAAATTGTGGTTTTAATTTACCTTGTCCCCATTCTTGCATTTGTTTAATTGATTCTGGATATGCATCATCACTTAAAGCTTTGTACTTGTCATGGCCAAAGAAGATAAATTCAGCTAATCTATATTCTTTCTTGAATCTATCATTATTTTCATCACGCATCTTACTTACTTCAGGTAATAATTCATATTTATCCTCTTCATTAATTTTATATGTTTCTCCCTCGATACCGTAGGTTGTTAAGATTTGACCTTCTTCACTTAATAAATATGTAAACAATTGAATAGCTTTTGCAGGGTCTTTACAATTTTTTGTTATATATGATTGCATCCAACCAGTAATACCTGATTGACTTAAAGTTATATCTCTACCAACTGTACTCTTTGGACCATCTACTGCTATGTACATAGCTTCAGGATTTTCATGCATCCATGTTGTAAAGAAACCTGAAACTTGAGGTGTACCAGCACAAATTACAGCTGCATATTGGCCTGAAGCAATTTTCTCTTCAAAGTTAGTACCTGAATCTGTAAAGCTATCATCGTTAATAAAACCATCTGTGTGTGCATTATTTAAAACTTTAATCCATTTCAAGTAATCTTCATCTAAGTTTCTATTAACGAATTTATTATTTTCATCAACTACTGGAACTCCGAGTAAGTTTTGGAAAGGTGCACCTAAAGAACCAACATTATCTGCATTTAATGCTGTAAATCCTAAAGTCAAGAGCTCTGGGAATTGTTTTTTAATTTTATCTAGAGCTGCCATGAAGTTTTCAGGAGTTGTCATATCAGGTTTACCTATAGCTTCATAAACATCTTTTCTTACTACAAATGCTGTAGTTGCAAATAACATGCCACTTTCATAGTCTGCAGTAGTATTTGAATAGTCTGGGTAGCCATATGTTTTACCATCATTTAATTGTAACCATGCTAATGTTTCTTCAGAAGCTACTTTGTAGAAATATGGGTCATATTTATCTGCTAAGTCTTGAATTGGCAATGCCCATTTATTTGCTTCTCTTGCTAAATCTGATGTTGAATCAAAAATAGTTATTAAGTCTGGCATATCATCACCAGCAAACATTGTGTTCAATGTTGTATTATCACCAACTCTAAAATTGATTTTTACATTCAATTCTTCTTCAATTTTCTTTGTAACGACATCTTTACCCCATTCGGTATTCCACCAGTCTGCATTAACATACCAGTCTAATTCTGTCATTTCTTTCTTATCTAGCTTATAGGCAGGAGTATTAGCATCTATCTGATATCTCGCCTCTTCACCAGTATTTTTCACTTCTTTGTTACCACCGTCTTTATTACCACCATCTTTATTTCCTCCTCCACAAGATGTTAGTAATAATGCTGTACCTAATAATAAACTAAGTACTTTTGTTGTCGTTTTTTTCATATTACACCTCTCTTTTTTGCATCTAACGTCTACGTTACTTCTTCTACCCTTTAACACTTCCAATTGTTAAACCACTAGTAAAATATTTTTGTAATAGAGGATAAATTATTACTATTGGCAAAGTAGTTATAATTATTGTTGCCAATTGCACACCTCTAGATGAGCTATCCATAATAAAGCTACCTGAGCCCACCATACCTTTAGTTTGTTCTTGAACAATAATTTCATACAATCTGTATTGAACTGGATAAAGATTTTCATTTGTAATATAAATCTTTGCAGTCATGAAGTCATTCCATTGGAATACACCGTTAAATAAAGCAATAGTTGCTAAGGCTGGTTTTGAAATTGGTAAAATTATTCTAAACAAAATGGTGTACTCATTTGCTCCATCAATCTTTGCTGCTTCACTAATATCTTTTGGATTTTGTCTGAAGAAGTTCATCAAAATAATGACATCATAGAAACTTAGTAATTGTGGGATTATATATACCCAGAAATTATTTACTAAACCAATTTGTTTCATCAAGAGATATGTCGGTACCATACCACCTGAAAAGAACAAAGTTATAGTACCAATTACAATATAAAACTTTCTACCTACTAATTCACTCTTACTCAAACCATAAGCTACCATAGAACATACGATAACGTGGGTTACAATACCTATTATAGTTTTTGCAAAAGTAATCAAATATGCACGCCAAATTGTTGCATCTCCCAAAACTACTTTATAGTTTTCGAATGAAAGCTCCGTTGGCCATATGCTAACTTCACCAGTAGCTATAGTTCTTGGGCTACTTAATGATAATGCGAGTATATTTGCTATTGGTATTATTATCAACAAACAGAAAATAATCAGAAATATAGCGGCAATTGTCTTTGTAACTGTTTCTTCATTGAATCTAATCTTTGTTTTATTCATATTATTACCTTCTTACCAGATTTTATTAAAATACTGATTTACCATCATTTAATCGTTTTGTTAAATAGTTTGCCGATACAAGTAGAATTAATGACACTACAGATACTGCCAAACCAACTGCTGTTGAGTATGAGAAGTTTCCTTCTGCAATACCTATTCTATAAACATATGAATTTATAACTTCAGCAGTTTTTCTGTTTTGTGAATTCATAAGAACTAATGTTTGGTCTAGGTTAGATCCTAATAATCCACTTATGGTCATAATTAAATTCAGTGAAATTATATATTTGATAGATGGTATAGTTATGTATCTTATTTGTTGTAAAATACTAGCTCCATCAATTTTTGCAGCTTCATAAAATGTTGGATCTATACCAGTCATTGCAGCTATATATAGAACTGTATTCCAGCCTGCTTCTTTCCAAACATCAGATAAAACCGCTATCATCCAATAATTATCTTTATCTAATAAGTAGTTTTTTGGCTCATTTAATAAATTAAGTCTGGCTAATAGTTGATTAAAAATACCGGATACTGAGAACCAACTAATTACCATACCACCTAAAACAATCCAAGATAAGAAGTGAGGTAGATAAGTAATTGTTTGTACTGATCTCTTGAATCTATTTTCGCCCATTAATTGCATCATGACTGCCAAAATAATTGGGAATGGGAATCCTATTAATAGCTTTAAGAAACTAATACCCAAAGTATTTCTAACAGCTTGCCAAAAATATTTATCACTAAATGCATTTTTAAAATTATTTAATCCTGCCCAATCTGCAGTTTTTACGGTATCTAGAACTCCATAATCCATGAATGCTATGGATAAACCTGCAATTGGTATATAACAAAATATTATTAAAAATATTATTCCTGGTACAACCATACTTTGAAGTGCAATTTGCTTTTTAAATAATCTAAATTTACTCTTCATAATTCCTACCTCTTCATTTTTTTTACTGATTGTCCATCTAAAAATTCTGGTTCAATCATTATGCTTTTATAACCTGATTTGTTTTCTAATGTATCAATTAGGGTTTCTGCCAAAATCTGACCTGCTTCATATATAGGCTGTCTAATAGTTGTTATGATTGGATTAGATAAATAGTTATGTCCTAAACCATCGAACCCTATAACTGAAAGGTTTTTTGGAACTTTATATCCATTTGCTCTAAGCGCATTAATAAGACCAACAGCTATAGTATCTGTAGAACAAAACGCTGCAGTTATTCCTTCTTCCATTAACTCTTTAATCTTATTAAATGATAATTCTCCGCCTTTTGAAGTATTTTCAACCGGCACAACATACTTTTCATCAAAAGGAAGATTATTTTCTTCAAGTGCTTCTCTGTACCCTGCCATTCTGTCAGTTACATAGTCTTTATTTTCGTCAACAATGACAATAGCTATTTTCTCATGACCAGCTTCAACAAGTTTATTGATTGCTAATTTTGCACCGGACTTATTATTTACATCCACACAATTTATCTTGTCATATTCAACATGTCCAAATAAAGAAAAAGGCTTATTATTTTCTTTAACAAACTTCATTAGTTCATCAGTTTGTTTATTATCAATACCTGTGACAATATATCCATCACAAAATTGATGTTCTTTAAAATCTTCAACTATCATGAAAGGATAATGTTTTTCACTTAAAACTGAACTTACACCTGAGATAAAATACATGGAGAATGGGTTCGATAAACTAATACCTGTACCATTACTTACACATATAACTCCATTTCTGCCTTTAACTAAATTTTTAGCAGCTATGTTCGATACATAGCCTAACTCTTTTATAGCTTCTTCTACCTTTATCCTTGTAGATTCTTTGACTGAGGAAGGATTATTAATAACACGGGATACTGTCATAGGTGTTACCCCTGATAATTTTGCTACTTCTTTTAAACTTGACATAGCGATCTCCTTCCAAAATGTTATCGTTAACATTTATATGTTCATATTACACCTATTTTCGAAAAAAGTTTTGTCTTTTTTATGTTTTTTGTTATCTAAAGCTATCATTAATATCAAATTCGTTATATCTGCACATAAACAAACCATTTTTCTTGTGCACTTTAACAAGAGCAATGATTTTATAACCTTCAATGATTTTTCATATTCTTAATTTGATATAATATTAATTAACAATACTTAGGAGTTAATATGCAAGAAGAATTAGATGAACGCGAAAAATCTTTTGCTATACTTGAGGAATACCTTGCTTATATGGAGGCAATACAAGGTCGTTCAAGTTTAACAATTAGAGAATATCGATACGACTTAAGATTATTCTTTAGATTCATAAAAAAGCAAAAATCAACTGCGTGCCAAAATCTTGAGATGGAAGAAATTCCTTTAAATGATATTGATCAAAAATTTTTACAAAAAATTAGCTTATCGGACTTCTACTCATTTTTAGCTTGGTTATCAAGAGATCGAGAGGCCTCTGCTGCTAATCGTGCTCGTAAAGTTAGCAGTTTAAAAGGATTTTTTGAATATATTCATAAAAAGCGAAAGTACATTGATCAAGATCCTTGCACAGACTTAGAATCTCCCAAAATTCCTAAAAAACAACCTGTATATCTTACTCTCGAACAAAGCAAAGATCTGCTGAAACAAGTTAATCCCGATACAGATGCTTTTGCTGAACGCAACTACTGTATTTTAACCTTATTTCTTAACTGTGGTCTTCGTTTATCTGAACTAGTTAATATTGATATCGACGATATATCCGAGCATACATTAAAGGTCACAGGTAAAGGCAACAAAGAAAGAACTATCTATCTTAATCAAGCCTGCCGTGATGCACTAAACCATTATCTAGCTGTTAGACCGAAAAATACTAAAGAGCAAAAAGCTTTATTTATAAGTCGCCAAGGTAACCGCTTAGCAAAAACCAGTGTTCAGCGAATGATTAATAAATATATGGATGAGGCAGGTATTGATACAAAGAAATATTCAACACACAAACTTCGTCATACTGCTGCTACCCTACTTTATCAATATGGGGAAGTCGATATCAGAATGCTCCAACAAATTCTGGGACATGAATCAGTCGCAACTACTGAAATTTATACTCACCTAGATGATAAACAATTGCAAAATGCTGCTGAGCGAAATCCTCTTTCCAGTGAAAGCATGGAAACCAATATCAACGCAAATGAGCATGACTAGTAAATAGCTTATAGATATAATAAGACCGCAGTTTTCGAAATGATGTGACCCCAAAAAGTCTAACTTTTTGAGGTCGGTACAGTCTTTTAATTTTACGTAAATCAAATTTTATTTATATTGCTAATCAATACCTAACATATGCTTTAATGCATTTATTTTTTCCATTGGATCTAAAAAATAATATACAACTAATAAAATAACAACCAATAAAATCCAAAAAATCCTATTTGCCCACTTAATATAATTTTGCTTGTTTTTTCTAACCTGTTTAGCATATTCTTTATTTGCAAAACCTTTGAGTCTATATCTCTTATTTGGACCTTTTCTCTTAAATCTATTAAAGAACGGTATATCTTTACTGGCATTATTCAAAATAGTAATTTTTGCTAGATTTTTAATGACAGGTTCATCAGTCTTATCTCTATAAGTAATCTCTACATTTTTTGTGGCAAATTTTTTATTATTCTTTTCTTGATAGTAATTTTTTATTTCTTCACCAGGAATTGATTTCGTTCTACTATCTATGGTCTTTCTTTCAGAAGAGTTTTCTTGTTTTATTACTTGTTCTGCAGCAGATGAATTATCATCACCTGTAAACTTAATATCATCCAGGCTTATTTTTTGTGTAGCTTCTTTTCTATCTTTGTATACTGGCTTAACTTTATCTTTATCTGTAAAGTTAAACAAAGCAGTACCATCTAAATTATTATTTCTACTATATTTTTGTTTATTTAGATCGGGTTTTCTTAAATTGTTATTTGAAATATCAGAATTCTTTTTCTCAGGTAAATTTGACGATACATTTTTAGAGATTGGTTTTACAGGTCTTTTAAATTGACCCAATTCCCTATCTCTTTCTACACTTTTATTGAAATTAGAATTACTTTTATTCTGCTCTGTCATAAATTACTTCACCAAATATATTCTGATTTTTCTATTTATTATGTATTTATGCTAATAAATTAATACAATTATATCATTAAATCTACATTATTTTAAACATATTCTATACCTTTAAATCTGCAGTAACATCTATTTAAGCTAAAACAGCTAAAACGAACGTTTGTTTTTATTTTTATATTATGTTATTATTTTTACAAACAGTAAAAGTGAGGCTAAATGAATGAGCAAACGCGAAAATAAAAAAAGCAATAATAAAAGAGCCATATTAGGCTATCTCACCAAATATATTAATGATCACGGATACTCACCAAGTGTTAGAGAAATTGCAGTCTCTGTTGGTCTCAGATCCACTTCTACTGTCCATAAATATTTAAATGAATTGCAAGAAGATGGTTACATTATTTATGCAGATGGTAAAAGACGTGCTATCTCCATAAATCCTGAATTTGATCACTTGGTTGACCATAATTCGAACAAAAGGACTAATGTAAATCCAGCTGACCAAACTAAGATGAACTTAAAAACAGCCTCAAAAGAAAATAGAACTAAAGAATATACTAGTAGTTATTCCTCAGATTATAGTTCAGAATATGAGAGTACATTTGCTCTTCCTTTGGTGGGAGTAGTAACTGCTGGTAATCCTATTCTGGCCCAAGAAAATATTGAGTACCAAGTCCAATTAGATGATAAGCTTTTCCCACAAACTAGAGATGAGAGTTTTATCCTCAGGGTTCGTGGAGATTCGATGATCAATATTGGAATAAATGATGGTGATTTAATTATTGTAACCCCTCAAAATTCTGCAGAGCTGAATGAAATAGTTGTTGCATTAATTGGAGAAGAAGCAACAGTTAAACGTTTTGCATACTTAGACTCTAAACCATATTTATTCCCTGAAAATGATAATTTTGAACCTATACCTTTTAATAGAGAAGATTGTTCAATAATTGGGAAAGTTGTTGGACTAATTAGAACTCGAGTATAATACAATACATTGTTTATTTGGCAGCAAATTATATTAGCTGCCTTTTTTCTATAAACTAATTAATTATATTTAGCTTCTCTTTCGGAAATAAAAGCAAACTTGGAGTTTGGCTCATAATAGTCAGTTAAACTTGACTTTAAATTTTCATCAGGTCGAATACTCATAATTCCTGACTTGAAGACTAAATATTGTTGCTGACCATCCCAAACGAGCACACACCAATTATCATATGCAACAATATAACCTTTTCTAACTGACTCATTTTTCATAAAAATCTCTACTTCAACACTACCTTGAATGGCAGCTTCGAAGAATGCATCTTGCAAAGATATTTTGTTATTTGATCTATATCTTTCCTTAAAATTATCTTTACTATATTTGAATCTGTAATCTCTATCCATGTCTAAACTCCTTAAATATTCTGTACTATAATAATAAAATTACTTAAAGATTTAACCAAATGGATATATGCACAATTTTATAAATCTAATACAAACTAAAACTTATCTTCTTACATTTAGTTAATACCTAAATTCTTTAAAACTAATTCAACATTATTTTTTGCCAGAGGGTCAAGATAATTTACCCAAGGTTTATGTCTGAACCATGTAAGTTGTCTTTTTGCATAACGTCTAGAATATTTTTTCAGATCATTTACAGCTTCATCTAGGCTTATATCACCTTCAAAATACGGAAAAAATTCTTTATAACCAATAGCCTGTAGAGATGTGCTATCAGCTGGTATAGAAGTCTCATATAGCATTTTTGCTTCTTCTAAGATTCCTTGTTTCAGCATAATGTCTACACGTTTATTGATTCTCTCATAGAGAACTTCTCTATCCCAATCAAACATAAATACCCTAAACTCATAATCAAGATCAAGACTTTCTGCTTGCTCATCCCAATCACTTTGTTTCTCACCTGTAGTGTAAGCAATTTCTAAAGCCCTAATGATTCGACGCTTATTATTGGGATGTAATTCTACAGCTTTACCAGGATCAACCTTTTTGAGATCTTTTAACAAAGCTTCACTACCCTCTTCTTCCATACGTCTTTCAAGGGCTTCTCTTAATGCTCTATCATTACTTCTTGGCTTGAATTTAGTAGCTTCAGCTAAGGAGGTTATATACTGAGGAGTCCCTCCACATACAATTGGAAATTTACCTGCAGCCAAAGCTTTCTCAATATTCTCAAGAGCAAGCTTTTGAAAAGTTTCAACTGTGAACTTTTCATCTAACTCTAAGATATCTAGCATAAGATGTTCCACTTCAGATCTTTCTTCTGCAGTAGCCTTAGCAGTCCCAATGTTTAAATGTTTATACACCTGCATTGAATCAGCTGATATTATCACTGAATTATCTATTCTCTTGGCTAGATCAATTGCAAAGCTACTTTTCCCTGATGCTGTTGGTCCAGTTATTATTGGAATTATTGGTTTTGACAAAATCTCCTCCTACGCTAACTTATACTACTCGTTTGAAGAGTTTCTCTAATTCATATTTACTTATTTCAAGTACTATTGGTCTGCCATGCGGACAGTGGTATGGATTATCTAGTTCCAATAAAAGCGTCCTCAGCTCCTCAACTTCTCTTACATTCAAAACATCATGAGCTTTCACTGCAGCCTTACAGGAAGCAGTTGCAATGATATGATAAATAAGTTCCCTGTCACCTTTAAGCTGATCTACACCATTCTCTAAAACATCATCTAATAAATATTTAAGAGATTTCTCTGGATCTACCATTTCAGGACCAACTGGTATTGCACGTATCAATATCTCTGCAGGTCCGAACATATCCAGCTCAAACCCATATTGACTAAAGAAATCTGGATTTTCTTGAATGAAAATCTCTTCTTGTGGGTTCAATTTAACATTTACAGGTTCTATTAAGTATTGAGTATTTATCTTATGATTTTCAGCATAATTTTTTAAGTTTTCTTCGAAAAGAATTTTTTCATGGGCTGCATGCTGATCTATAACAATTACTTTGCCATTATTTTCAAAAAGCAAGTAAGTTTTAAATAGTTCACCTGCATACCTAGCTTGTTGGAGCTCTTTTCTTCTAATTACGTCAGCATCCAAATCACTATTATCATCAAAATTCATCTGCTCAAATGATGTTTCAGGTTGTTTAGTTTGATAATCATTATCCAGTTTATTAGTATCTTCTAAATTTTCATATTTTTTTAAGCTTTCAGCAATACTCAAATTTAGCTCATCTACGTCAGCTTGTTTATTACTGAATCCATTATCTTGATGCAAATTCTTCTTGTACGAATTGACTCTACCTAATCCTGCAAAATCAAAATAAATCTTTGATGAATTTTCGTTCTCCGTGAAAATGTTTTTATTTATTTCAGCACTCACATTTGACTTGTCTACATTCAAGTTACTTGATTTAGGGTCAAATTTTAATTCTTGTTTATCGATATTTGCTAAATCTTCATCTTTTATACCTGTATTTTCGTCTGTATCTAAACCTATCCTTGCAGGTCTAAGAGCAGTAAACAATGAATTCTGAACTGTGTGATATACGGCTCTATAAATTTCGCTATCATTCCAAAATCTTACTTCAAGTTTTCTTGGATGAACATTAACGTCTACTAAATTACCTGGAATCTCCAAGTTCAAAACACAAGCTGGATATTTTTGCGTCATAAGTGTTGATTTATAAGCATCTTCAGTTGCCTTAGTTAAAATTGGAGATTTAATACATCTACCATTAACGAAAAAATATTCCCATCTTCTAGATTTTCTACTAATTTCAGGTAGACCGATATAACCTCCTATTTTGACTGAATCAGATGGTTTTCCGTCTAAAATTCCTGTCATACCTTTTGCCATTTGAGCGCCGAAAACTGCATAAATTACACTTAGTAATTTATGATCTCCTGGAGTATGTAAAACTTCTTTACCAGAATTATCAAAATAAAAAGATATACCAGGATGGCCCAAAGCTAACTCTTGAATAACTTCTGTAATTTTTCCTGCCTCACCCTGGTCAGTTTTTAGAAATTTAAATCTAGCTGGGGTATTATAGAACAAATCTTTTACTTCAATATTTGTTCCTTGCTTACAATGAACTGATCTTTTCGAGACTATATTACCCGCCTCTATAATCAACTCCGTCCCAATTTCATCCTCTTCTCGGCGAGTTTCAATTTTAACTTTTGCAACCGCTGCTATAGTTGGCAAAGCTTCACCTCTAAATCCTAAAGTTGAGAGTGAATTCAAATCTTCAATTTCTACAATCTTACTGGTGGCATGATCTTTAAAAGCTAACTCAACATCTTCAGCACTCATACCTTTACCATTGTCTATTACTTTGATAGAACTTTTACCACCATTTTTGATAAAAACAGATATCCTACTTGAACCTGCATCTAAAGAGTTTTCCAAAAGTTCTTTTACAACAGAACTTGGTCCTTCTACAACTTCTCCAGCAGCAATACTCTGACTTGTTAATTTATCTAATACTCTTATTTCACTCATTTTTAAATTTACTCCACTTACTACTTTAGTGCAAAATCCCCGCTTACAGATTATATTAGCTTACATCTTCTTGGCATCTTCAGATAATTTATATAGTGTTTGCAGGGCTTCCATCGGCGTCATATTTTGCACATCTAACGTGCTCAAATTTTCCATAATTTCATTATTTCTTTGCATCTCAACAGAAGAGCTAAATAAGTCTATCTGCCCGTTTATTTCATTAGGGCTTTTGCTTCTAGGCGTATTTTTATTTGCTGAATTTCTCTCAAGATTATAAAGAATTTCATACGCCCTATTGACAACAGTTTTTGGCAAGCCAGCCAATTTTGCAACTTCCACACCATAACTTTGGTCAGTTGGACCTCTTTCTATATGATGTAAAAACTCAATATCGCTGTCCTTATCTGCTTTTTTAACAGCAACATGATAGTTTTTAATATTAGGAATTGATTTTTCCAGGTCTGTTAACTCATGATAATGTGTCGCAAATAGGGTCCTAGATCCTAATAATTTAGCATTTGAAACTCTCTCCAAAACTGCCCATGCTATGGCTAAGCCATCATAAGTACTCGTTCCTCTACCAATTTCATCAAGAATAAGTAAGCTCCTAGAGCTAGCATTATTTAAGATATATGCTACTTCATTCATCTCTACCATAAAGGTTGATTGTCCAGAGCTTAGATCATCAGAAGCCCCTATTCTGGTAAAAATTTGATCAGTAATTCCTATTTCAGCTTTTTCAGCTGGAACAAAACTTCCAATTTGCGCCATAATATTTATTAACGCTAATTGACGCATATATGTAGATTTACCTGACATATTTGGTCCTGTTAGAAGTATTACTTCTGAGTCTTTTTCCAACTTAGCATTATTAGGAACAAACTCAGCCTTTGGTAAAACCTTTTCAACTACAGGATGCCTAGATGCCTCTAGCCTAATAACTGGATCTTGAGATATGACTGGTCTGGCATAATTATTTCTTTCTGCTATTTCAGCAAAACTTACGATAACATCTAAGTTTGCAATTAATTCTGCATTTTGTTTAATACTCTCTAAATGTTGCGAAAGATATGACCTTAATTCTACAAAAACTTCATATTCCCTCGACTGCAAGCGTTGCTTGGCTCCTAGAATCTTATCTTCTATTTCTTTAAGTTCTGGAATTATATATCTTTCTGAATTTGCTAATGTTTGTTTTCTCTGATAGTGCTCCGGAACTAAATTAAGATTCGATTTTGTTACTTCTATAAAATACCCGAAAACTCTGTTGTACCCTATTTTTAAATTTTTAATACCGTATTTATCTTTTTCTTCTTGCTCTAATTTAAGAATCCATTCACTTCCATGCTCATCAATTTCTCTATTCTCATCAATAATATCATCGAATCCAGTTTTTATAATATTTCCATCTTGTATCGTAATTGGTAAAGTTTCCATCAACGCATTATTCAGAACATTTACTACTTCTTCTAAAGGATTAACATTATCAATTATTTGCTTAAGTCCACTGTCTTTCATCTGTTGTGAAAGGTCTTTTAAAGCTGGAAGTTTCGAAAGAGTTTGCCCTAAAGCTTGCATCTCTCTAGGATTAATTTGGTTCATGCTCAATTTACCAGCTAATCTAGCCAAGTCATGCATTCCATTCAAAACTTCTTTTATCTCTTGTCTTAGAATAAAAGAACTTTTAACCAATTCCACTGCATCTAATCGTTCATTTATTTTATTTATGTCTAAAAGTGGTTGTTCTAGCCATTTTCTGAGCATTCTACTTCCCATTGCGGTCTCAGTTTTATCCAAAACCCAGAGCAAAGAACCTTTCTTCTTACGTTCCCTTAAAGTTTCTGTTATTTCCAAGCTGGCCCTTGCACTAGCGCTCATTTCCATGAACTCTTGGATTTGATAAATCTCTAGTTTTCCAATGTGATCAGGTATTGATTTTTGAGTATCGACAATATAACTTAAAAGCCCTTGCGCTGCTTTATCTAGAATAGAATTTATTTTAGTTTCTTCAGGCAAAAATTTATCAAAATTATTTTCATTAAAATATTTAGAATCTATCACAGAAAAATAAAAATTCTCATTCTGGAGAAGCTTAGCTAATTCCGAATCCATAAATTCTGAATCCACAATTATCTCTGCTGGAGCAACTCTGTGCACTTCGTTATAAAGTTTAATCTCACTGTCGCCATAGATAATTTCTGTTCCATTAAACTCCCCACTAGTGAGGTCAATATTCGCTATGGCAAAAGCTGTTCCTAATTTAAAGATAGCAGATAAATAATTATTCTTGCTTTCGTCAATATTGTGGATATCTGTAACAGTACCAGGAGTTATAATTTTAACTATTTCTCTTTTAACAATACCTTTAGCTAGAGCAGGATCTTCCATTTGCTCACAAATGGCTATTTTATAATTCTTATCAATTAATTTATCTATATAACTATCTACGGCATGATAAGGAACACCTGCCATTGGAGCCTTTTCTGACAGACCACAATCTCTTGCTGTCAAAGTTAACTCCAATTCTTTAGACATTAGAACAGCATCATCAAAAAAAAGCTCGTAAAAATCTCCAAGACGAAATAGTAATATGCAGTCAGGCCTTGCCATCTTATTATTTACATACTGCTGCATCATTGGACTTAATCTATCAATATCATTTGCAATGTCATTAAAACTTAACGCCATCAAATACTCCTAGCCAAAATAATTAATTAAATAAATTCTTAATTAATCTATATTTAATCTAATCCTTTAAATCATCAGTGTTTGTATCAAGTTGAGAAGCCTTATCTGCCAATTGTGCATCTTCTAATTGCTCTTGCTCCAAATTATCTTGTTCTGCTCTCTCTTGCTCTAAACGCTCTTGTTCTCGTCTTTCTCGCTCTTTAATCTTCTTTTCTTCAACATCTTGAATCAAACGAACAAGATCTGACATTACTAAATAGCCTCCACCTACATTCACAGGTTCATTTTCTATAACAAAGTTCTTATAAATTTTTTGTAACTCTGTCTCTTCATTCCACAAAATTACTGGTTCGTTCAATGCTTGATTTCCAAAAACTTCAAAGAGAGTAGTATCTCTAGCTTCTGGCAATGAAAATAATCGAAAACTATTATTGATATCTTTAATATCACTTCCACTTTCACTTGCTTCTGAAACTCCTGTACCAAGTATTGGAGATTGTAAAATAAACAGTTCTGGTCTTAAAGTTCCAGGATTTTTTACTTTCATAACATCATCAGATTCAGCTATTTCATCATTTAAAAGATCAAAAATTATGTTCTCATCATCACTATTTTTTCTTACTTCATCATCTAATAACTCTATATCTTCATCTGTAGCGAAATAATGCCAAGCCTTAAAACACGCCTTTACTAGTCTTTCTAAGCTTAAATTATTAATATCTGGGACAAAAATGTTAAGAGAGATAGAATCAGCAGAGTATTTCAGTTCCCAAAAACTTTTATCAAATATTCTTGGAACTCTATCTACGATTCCTAATGAGTTAAAACTATTAGCAACTAAATCCTTGTCACTCGTAGAGTATAGAACTGTTTGCCACAAATTATCTGCAGGTAGTTCTATAACATTACCTACAACTTGAGGATTATTTTCTAAAATATCATCTTCTTCATAAACAGCTGATACGTTGGAATTATCAGAAGTAATATCTGATATGTCTTCAAAATCATCTGTTGAAATTTCAGACACCTTATTTGCTAAAAGCACCTGCTTTTCCTTACTTTTTGCTTTTATTTCTAACTCTGAATCTTTGCTAATTCGCATACCTTCTTCGGTATATATTTGATTGGCATTTGCCAGCATTAACAATTCACCAGATCTACTATTCCTAAATATTTCTCCAGGTAAATTTGTTTTGCTTATATCAAAAGCTATACCATCAAATACATGCAACGTAGATTTAGCTAGTTTGGGTAAATAAATAATTGCTGTAGTACCATATACTCCATTTAATTTATAATACTCATCCAATAAAATTCTAATTAAACCAAAAATATCTAATATATAGTACTCAGATAATCCTAACTGCCTATATAGTTGTAAAGACCTGTCAATTCCACTAATGAAGCTTAAAAGTACAAATAAACCCTGATAGTCATCTAGACCATTCTCAGGAATTAAATTATGTAACAATTCTTCATCATGACTTAAGATTTCAGTATCAAACATTATATATCTAATAAAGCATGACCAGGTGTAGATCTCATCGCTTTGCAAGATACGACTACCAGCTCTGACAAAAACATTGAGCTTCTCTTGATCCAAATCTAACCACTTATTGTAACGTCTATACCAAGTTAATAAATATCTTTCTCTATTATCAGGATCAGACTTATATTTATCAATTGCAGCGATAAAGTAAGTTTCCCATGAGCGTGGCAAAGCTTCTGGAGCTATTCCTAAATTTATCATTGTTTCTTTAAAATTTATCATAATTAATCTCTTACTTTTGTCCTTATTTTAATTAGATTCAAGTACCTTAGTCTATACAATTACTCTAAGACTATAACCATCTCAACTATTACATTATTATAATTCTATAAACTAATGCCATTCAAACTTAACTTTAACTATATATTGTCATTATTTTAACAGAAGTACTAGAAACTTCTACCACCACCGCCAACATTTCTACCGCCTCCACTCATGCTGGAGCCACCAGAATAACTATTATAATTACCACTATTTGATAAATTTCTTCTAGGCAATGGTCTGTAAACTCTATAACTTTGATGGTTACTGATTATATCTTCAAATTGAGAATATTCTGCAATAGAGTTTTTAGCATAATTATACATTGGTTTATTTTCATACTTATCGTAATCTTTTACTACTCTTGTAAAGTATATAAAAGCTGCTCCAACACCAAAAATTAAACCTATAAATATTGGGCTTACAAAATCATAGCTCCTAGTTTGATTAAGCGAATTATTACCATCATAATTATCGCCAATTTGTAGTCTCATCTCTATACTGTCTAACGCAGCAACAAACGCTGAAAAATACTCTTCATTACGAACATCATCAAACATTGAATCCAGAAGTTTTTCAACTTCAAAGTCATCGAAAATATTTATAGCTTCACCAAAGGTGCCAAAGTGATAATTTCTATTATCTATATCAATTATGATAAAAAAACCATTCAAAACTTTACCTGTATGTTCAGGGTCATTTAATTCTTCATACCTATCTATTCCATAAGTTTCTGTTGATTTTCCCTGGCTATCATTAATAGTGAAAAAATTTACATACCATGTTTTATTATTATCATTAAGAATTTGTTTAGCCATATTTAAAATCTCTGTTTCTTCATTAGAAGTTAGTAAATCAGCTCTGTCCTCAACTTCAACTTTAGAATTATCTAGTGCAAATATTTTATTCATACTAATAAAAATGCATAGAAAAACACAAACTAAGAAAATTAGTTTTGTGCTTCTATTCTTTAATATTTTAGTAAAACTCATAGCACCCCATCCTTACTTTATCTAAAAATTGAAAATTAAAAATGCAATAATAAATATGATTATAAAAACCAGTAAACTAATACCAAAGGTATCTAGCAATAATTTTCTTTTTACTAAAGGAAGCTCTCCTGTAGATTTCCCTGTAGAACCGTTAACTGCATATACATAAATTCTGTCTTCATATTTGTATGTCAATACCCATACTGGTAACATGACATAAGTTCTTAACTTTTGACTAACAGCAAATGTCTTCTTTATACTCTCAATCTGTCCTGTGAATCCCAATGATCTACTTAATAGTTCATTAGCATAATTATCTGTATAGCGTTGTAATTCTACTTCAGCTTTGTCACCAGAAACTGTAAATCCTTCTGCTAGATATCCTGACAATAACGGCATAGAAAATTTCTGAATTTTACTATCATCATATGGTTCAATACCATTCAATAAATTAATATCTATCTTATCGCTGCCTACTATATTTACATCATTCAAGTAGAACTTGCCTTTTCTAATATGCTTGTAGTCAGTTACTTCAGTTTCTATGAAGTCCCCTACTCTCCATGATCTTACACTTCTAGAGTTACCTATAAAATCAACATCTATATCAGAATCCAAATACCAATAAGGCATATACACGCCTGTCATATTTTCCAGGTAGGCTTTCGTCGTAAATTCTTTGGGAATATACCTCTTATTTTTTGCCCATTCCAAAAATTTTGTTTGAGCACTTTCCTTGCCAATGCTAAAAGGAATTATTTCGTCAGGGCGTTTTTCACCTAATAGCCTATCAGTAAATACAACTGGACTATGACAGTAATAACAATAAGAACTTAGATTAGTATCAGTACTAATAACATCAGCGCCACAGTTTTCACAATGGTATGCTTGTACAGCTTCTGCTTCAATATCATTTTTATCCTGCTTAGCATGTTCTTTCTTTTCTAAGCGTCTATCAATTTCTGCTTGTTTTTTTCTAGTGGATGCATCCATTTGTGCAATAGTAAATTTAGACAAGCAAAAATCACAGATATACATCTGTTCATCTGCATTGAAAACTATATGTGCCCCACAATTAGGGCACTTATAGTTTGTTCCAGCAGTTGTTCCTGCAAGCTCAGTACTGCCTTTTCCATCAAAATTTAAATTACTATCAAAGTTATTTTCAAAATCCACTTGGTATTAAATATCTCCGTTACTTTTATCAGTCCAGTCTGCTCACCACTAGACTACTTCAACTTACCACCACAGTTTGGACAGAAGTTTGGATTTGGTTTAGGCAAGGCATTTCCACAATTTGGGCAGAAGTTTGAATCACCTTGATCATTCGTATTCTCTGAATTTTCTTGATTACCGTTTTGGGTATTTCCAGTATTACTATTATTTTGAGTTCTTTGCTGTATCTGTTGAGCTTCTAATTGAGCTTTATTAAACTCACTCGAACTATTACTAAATCCACCTGCACTATTTAAGCCTATTCCCATTCCCAAGAACGCTTGACCTGCTCCACCTTCATTAGAGCCTGCAGCTTCCATACCTCTAGCAATAGAACCTTGTACATAAGCTTCTCTAATTGTAGGATCTCCCAACATTGCACCTTGATTACGCATGTTGATAAGCTCTTGTGACTCTTCACTGTAGCTAATTCCATTAATTCCAACAGCTTTTACTTCGAAACCACGATTTTCTTCCCAAGTTTTATCTAAAGCATCACTCATGTAATCTGCTAGCTCTTGTGTCCTACTTGTTAAGTGTGAAATTCTGAATCCATCAGCTGACATTTTATTAATAGAGGTTGATAAGGCTGTCATAAATTCAGATGAGAATTGTTCACCTAATTCATCAACATCTTGTCTTTGCTTAGATTTATCAGCAACTTCAACATAGAATAAAATTGGATCAACTACCTTAATAGAGTAGTTACCAAAACATCTTACAAACAATTCAGAATTATAGAAATTATCAAAGTATTGAATAGGGTTCTTTGTTCCAAATTTAATGTCCCTTAGTTCTTGCAAATTAATAAATACAGCTTCTTGTTTTTGTGGAGTTGTTCCTCCATATTTGAACCTATCCCAAGTATCTTTTAAGGCATCACCAAATTGACCATTGAACAAAGATGGTGATGAAGAATTTTCTACTCTATATGCTCCAGGTTCTGCTGTATAGTCAATAATTTTTCCATTTTCAACCAGCATCATCATCTGATTTGGATAAACATGGATCATTGAACCGTTAGAAATTATACCTTCAGTACCTCTAGTGTTACTACTTCGTCTATCACCAGCTCTAACAGCTATACCTTTAGCCATTATAGTTCTATCTGTCATGTTATCAGCTTCAATAGCCTCTAACCACTGATCACCAAATGCGCCACCAATAGCGCCACTTACTGCTTTAATTAAACCCATATTGCCCTCCTCAGATTTAATTTAATTAAATTTTCTCCGCTTTTTTTATTTTATCGTTATACATTTTTAAATATCTTATATCTTACGAATTTTTAAGCAAAAATATTGCAAAATTACATTTTTAACCAAGAGTCCATTAAGTCAAACCATTTAGAAATTCTTGGTACAACTTGCTCTGGAAATACAGCAGTATTTTCCTTTGCCAAGCTTAGTCCGTGACCACCATGTCCGAAAAAATGTAGCTCGAGTGGAACATTAAATTCTCTCAGTTTTTGTGCATACCTCAATACACCATCAGCAGAAACTACATCATCTGTATAGGTCATCCAGATAAAAGTATCTTTGCAATTATTATCTATCTCTAACATTGGATCTTGTAAAAATAACTTGGCGCCAGCACGTCCTACTTCATCTAAGTGTTCTAAATTAATCACATTTGAACTACTATTTTGACTAAATCCTACAGCTGGATATGCTAAAACTACTTTATAGATCAAATCATTCAAACGGTTGTTACATGTAGCCGCCAAATGTCCACCAGCAGAAAATCCTATAAGACTAAGTTTGTTCATATCAACAAACTTTTCTTTTGCATATGTGGAAATTAAATCAATAGTAGATCTTACTTCTTCTGTTAATTGATCCATATCAATATTTATATCATTTTCAAGATTTGTATAATGAAGAACTGCTGCATGCATATTTCTGCTATTTGCCGCCAGTGCAATTGGTTGAGCCTCTCGGTTTGAAGTATACCTATAACCACCACCTGGTAATACCAGCAAAATTGGTAAACTATCTTTTTGATTATTATCATCATAAACTGTATCTAGTAAGTACAACTCAACATAAGCGTTTTCATTAATTGCCTTTCGTAAAAACATAGAGTTCCTCCATTCATTACCTCATTAATACATATATATATATATTATAACCTATATGCTTTGTATTAGTGAGTTCATGTAGGTAAAATTATCGTTAAAAATTTTCTCCTAAACACGAACTTTTGCCGAACATTTTAGGTAAAAGTTCTTGAATAGTTCGCCTTTTGTGGTATATTAAGAATATAAATTCATTTGAAACACTTGTGTTTTAAGAAAGGATCGAATTATGTCATTACGTGATTTTATATACGGTTTACCAAAAGCCGAATTACATTTACACCTTGAAGGTACATTAGAGCCAGAATTAAAGCTAGAATTGGCTAAAAAGAACAATGTAGAAATTGGTATGTCTACAGTAGAAGAAATTAAATCTACTTATCAATTTAACGACTTGCCATCTTTCTTAGACGTCTATTACTCAGGAATGTCAGTATTGCAAACAGAAGATGATTTTTATCAATTAGCAGATCAATATTTAGCTAAAGCTAAAACTGAAGGTGTCAAACATGTTGAGATGTTCTTTGACCCACAAGCACATACTTCTCGTGGCGTAAGTTTTGATGACGTAATTAACGGTTATTACAGAGCATCACAAGAATCTGAAGCAAGACACGGTATTACAAGCTCATTAATTTTATGTTTCTTAAGAGATTTGAGTGAAGAATCAGCTTTAGAACACTTTGACTTAGCTATGAAGCACCGTGATAAAATAATTGGTTTCGGTTTAGACTCAGATGAGCACGATAACCCACCAACCAAATTCGAAAGAGTATTTGCTAAAGCAAAAGCTGAAGGTTTCAAACTAACAATGCACTGTGATATTGATCAAAAAGATTCAATTCAACATATCAATGATGTAATTCATGTAATCAATGTAGATAGAATTGACCACGGTACTAACATTGTTGAATCACCAGAATTAGTAGACTATGTAATTGAAAACAACATCGGTCTCACCTCTTGCCCAATTTCAAATGGCTTTATTAACGAAGTTACTGAAATGAAGTCTAAAGAGATTAAGTATCTATTAGATAAAGGCGTAAAAATCACGATCAACTCAGACGACCCTGCTTACTTCGGTGGTTATGTTGCAGAAAACATGTGCGCTTTAGCAGATAAATATGACTTCTCCAAAGAAGACATCATTAAATTAGCAAAGAACTCATTTGAGATTTCCTGGATTAGCCCAGAAGAAAAAGCAGCTTACATCAATTCAATTGATGAGTATGTAGCAAATAATTAATTCTTCTGCTTAATATTTTTATAATTTTACAAATAAAAGAGTAAATAACTGTAGTTATTTACTCTTTTTGTTATACTAGAATACATGAGTAAAGATTTTCACGATTTTAAACAATTATACGATTTGGAACCCTACCTCAAGACTGCTGAGGTAGATGTAATTTATGTTGAGGAATTGGCAGAAAAAGATTCTCAATGTGGTGCACGTTTTAAAGTTTTAACAAGCGAGACTGTGTTCTATCCAGAAGGCGGAGGCCAACCTGGAGATACTGGTGTATTTGTCGATTTAGAAAACAATAAAACTTACGAAGTTTTGGATACCAGATATGACTTTAAAGCAAACGATACTGAAGAAGAAACACCGCTAATCTTTCACTTTTTGGCAGAAAAAATTTCTAGTGATATTACTATTCGCCAGGAAATTGACTGGGAACGTCGCTTCACCCACTCTCAACAACATAGTACTGAGCATATCTTATCCGGTTTAGTTCATAACAAATACGGATATATGAACGTAGGTTTTCATTTGGGGAAAGAATATACAACCATAGATTTCGACGGACCATTAAGCTACCAGGAAATGCAAGAAATTGTAAATCAAGCTAATAATATTGTTTGGCAAAATAATCCTATAGACATTAATGTTTATACCGCTGAAGAAGCTAAAGACATGAATTATCGTGCCAAGATTGAGCTCAATAACTTGGTGCGCTTAATTGATATCCCTAATGTAGATGTTTGTGCTTGTTGCGGTACCCATGTAAAAGCTACTGGAGATATTGGTTTGATTATCTGTACCAATGTTGAGAAATACCGTAATGGCGTAAGGATAACTTTCCTAGCAGGTACTAGAGCTTACAAGTATGTACGTGAACAACAAGAAATATCTAATGCTCTCGTTCAACGTTTGAATATGCCTTATCTTGACTTAGAGGAAGGTGTTTTACGTCTAGGAAATAAAGTTTGTGAGCTAGAAACCTTAGTAGAAAATACTGCTAGATCCCTATGGGATAAAGCTATAAACCAGAGTGAGCAAAATAGCATTATTATTATTACTGAAAATATATTTAATAGTAAGTTTTTAAAGTTACTCTTCAAGAATATAGAAACAGAGTTTTCGATATTAGCTTTAATAGAGAATCAAGGCAATATTAATTTCTTCCTACACGAAACAGAGAGCATATATAGTTCGAATGAATCCTGGTACAAATATTTAAAAGATGAATATAATGCTCGCGGCGGAGGGAATGCTCAAATGACCCAAGGGCAAATTCAATCTAAGAATATTGAAGTTTCTTTTGAAAATTTAATTTCACAATTAGAGAGAGATTTATCCGCAAATATTGTTACATTATAAAAATACCCTCTTTGCTGGATAATCCAACAAAGAGGGTAAAAATTTTTCTAATTTGTATAACTGTAAATATTAACAGTAGTTTAAAATATTACTACCCGTCCACTATTTAATGTATTTATTTCTAATTTCAGAAATTACTTCTTTATCTGTAGCAGTTTCATTATTAATCTACTCACCAGAAATAGTATTAATCGATTCTTCTCTACCATCATTTTGCAATGATACGGTTCCTAAATTTAATCCTAGAGATACATAATATTTCTCTCCATTATCATCTTCGGATGCACGCAAAAACAACAAGTATTCGTAGCCTGGCACCATTTTAATATATCCATTAACATGTTCTACAGTGTTAGTTTCTTTGTCATATGCTTCATTTTCTAAAATACTTACTGTCTCGCCAACTTTCAAACTATCGCTTATGTCTTTGTAAATATCTAATATTTCCACATCAGAGAAAGTCCAAGCACTTATAAGATGACCTTCACTACGTTTAATTACTGGATTTTCTACATCAGTCTTTTTTACTCTAATTATTTGCTCAGCTGATTCTTCTAGCTCATTTAATGTTTCATAATACGGCATCTTGGCATCAGCATTATTATGCTTAATAATGGTATTATTGCATGCTACCAACGCAATAGATAAAGTCATGATAATATACGCTATAATCTTTTTCACATAATCACCTCTTTAATTAAGAAATTCCTCTGAAAACGACTATATTACCTGTATATTTCAAGTTGTACTTCCTTGAAATATAAAAAACAAATTAGACACTTAAGTGAATCTATAATAAGTGTAAAATTAATAACTTTACATATTTAGTTTACATCTTTAAATAAAATATAACTACTGATGTATTAACTAATTTCAATAAGGTAAATTTAGTTAAATTAAACAAGCCTCAAAGAAAAGTACTTTGAGGCTTGAAATTATACTTACTATTTCTTATATAAAATAAAGCAATTACTAACTATGCTCTATCCAAGTAATTTGTTGGGTTACCACCTTGAACTTTTTTAAGTTTAGCAAATCTTGGTAAACCATTAATCTTTGGCATTTCTGTTTCACCTTGAATCAATGGCAATGCGTAATCGATATAATCATCTGTAACGTTATTACCTTCTTCATTAATCCACTCGCTTGGGAAAGCTTTTTCAGCATTAGCAACTTCTGCTAATGGAATTAAAGCGTAGCTTACGTCATATGCTGCTGTATCGTAATTACGTTCTAGACCTACCATGTAGCCTGTCTTACCGTTTACTGCTTCGTTAACTGCAACTGCACCACAGTTGAAAGCTTCTTCGATATCTGTTGCTGAAGCTAAATGTGCTGCTGCTCTTTGCATTAAGGAGAACTCTAGTGTTCTAATCTTAACATCGTATCTTTCTTTCAATAGATTTTCTACTACAGCACCAGTACCACTTAATTGTTTGTGACCGAATGAGTCAACTTCAATAGCACCAATTGATTCTGCCAGGAATACACCATCTGCGTCTGAAATACCTTCAGATACTGCAATAATAACTTTGTTTTTCTTTTCTAGAACTTTATCAACGTCTTTGTATAATTGCTCTACTGTGAATGGAACTTCTGGTAGATAAATTAAGTCTGGACCAAAACCTGCAACTCTAGCTAATGCTGCTGAAGCTGCTAGCCAACCTGCGTGTCTACCCATAATTTCTACTACAGTAATTTGTGGTGAGTCATAAACAGTTGCATCTTGGTATACTTCAGTAAGTGTTGTCGCAACATATTTTGCTGCTGAACCGTAACCTGGACAGTGGTCTGTACCGACTAAGTCATTATCGATTGTCTTACATACACCCATTGCACGCATTTCCCAACCATGCTCTTCCATGTATTGTGAAATTTTGTTAACTGTATCCATTGAGTCATTTCCACCGTTATAAAAGAAATAACGAATATTGTATTTCTTAAATACTTCGAGCATACGTTTGTAATCTGTATCATCTTTAGCTGGATCAGCTAATTTATAACGTACTGAACCTAATGCTGATGATGGTGTATATTTCAAAAGTTCTAACTCTTCACTTTCTTCTTCATTCATTAAAAAGAAATCTTCGTTTAAAATACCTGCGATACCGTGGTGTGCACCATATACTTTTTCAATTGTATCACTGTGTTTCAATGCTTCAATAAATACACCAGCTGCACTAGCGTTGATTACTGAAGTTGGTCCACCTGATTGACCAAAAATTAAGTTACCTTTAAGCTTACTCATAATTCCTCCTAGAATTTTATAATTATCTTTTCTGCTATATTATAGCAGATTTTCTACGAAACAAAATAGCCTTATACAATTAAGCTTTTAATTAGCAAACTCATCAATTATTTCTTTATATAAATTTCTAATATTTGGGAAATCTTCATATTCTAATATCAAGTCTATTAAATTGCCAAGTCCCTCATCTATATCATCAAGCTCAAGTTCTGAAAACTTCAACCAATTTCTAAGCGTGTTCACTGCGGATAATCTTACACTCTCATGAGAAGATTGTAATCCAGCTATAATAAAGTCACTTCCAATTCCCGGTGAGTATTTTATCTCAGATAAAACTCCTGTCATTAATTTCTCATTATCACTCATCTCTAAACTAAATCTTGGAGTCTTCGGGCCAACTGCAATGCTAACTAGATCTATAACATCTCTATATTCATCTAAAACTTTCGCCAAATCTGGATGTCCCTGAATTGCATAGATTTTTAAAACTTCTAAATATGAAACCGGATCACGTTGAATTGCATCTTCAAGATATGGGCCAAACTCTAAAGTTCCCAGTTGAAGTGCAAACAATACATTCTCCTTCTCTCCTAGCTCATCAATAAATGCTTTAAACAACTCAAAATTATAACTTTCTTCAAAATAATCTAGTAAATCATCAAACTTATCTTCTTCCATAAATAGCTGTAAAAAAGTAAAATTCACTTTAAGTTTCTCTTCATCTTCATGCATGAAGTCTTCCTGATTCATAGACTCAAGCATTAATTTCAAGTTCCTATATGAGTTGTATAACTGCATAAATACAATGACACTCAAAAAGCTTAATTCAAATTCATTAAATGCATTTAACCATGCTTTTAATATTTCAACTTGCTTATCCAATGAAGTATCATAAATTCTAACTACACCTGGTTCAATCACGCTAGAGTAATATAACATCCTAGTCAAAAACTCATAATTTTCTTTATTAAGATTCCCTAAATCTAACAAGTTCGTAATCTCTAAATTAGCAAGAATAATGCTTGATTGATATTCAGGTTTTGCAAAATTTTGCCAGCCTTTTTCGTATAACCATTTGCTTACTTCTACATCTTTTAAATTAATTTTGGGCAGAATCATAATGCGACCCCATGCACTTACTTTTTTTATTAAAGTAAATAGCACTTGATCGCTATTTTCCCATTTGCTTATGACTAAACTAGCATAAAATGTAAATTCGTCAGCTAAGGCTAAAGTAAACACAATACCTTTGATATCATCATCAAGTTCATCTTCTAGCTCCAAAACGCCCAAACAAAACTTTATCAATTCAACATTTCTGCTCTCTTTCAAAGCTGTCTTAACTTTTTCTAGAAAAATTGGATAAAACTCTTCTCGTTGTAATTCTTTAAGGTCTGTTAAAAGCACTTCCAGAATCTTTGCCGTACCATCTTCAGCAAGTGCTTGATCTAAAGTTTTCCATGCTAATTCTATAGATGTACTTTTACCACTTCTAAACATCTTCCAAATTTCTTTATAGATATTAAGACGTTTTACTAATATTCTGATTTTTCTCTCATGTAAAAACAATACCGAATCTTGAGCACCATCGTACACAAAAGGGTCTAAACCAGCTTCAATGTCATAAACTGAGAAAGGCTGTTTTAATTTCCCCTCTGAATCTAAATTTTCAATTATTTTCTGATAAATTGACTTTGTCATTTCAATGATGTCTTTCTATTTTTCTCGCATTATTAAAATTATTAAAATCTAAACTGCTGCCACTTTTCTTCTTTTACGATGATCTCTATATAATTTCTCATATGTACTTATTAATAATATCAAAAAGAAAGCTAAATAAAATGGCAATAGTTCAATTGTTAATTTTTCAGCAATTATTCCAAACAAAGTAGGCATAATCAGACTACCAACTGCAGAGAAAGCCATTTCTACACCAACTACAGCTTGGGAATTATTTTCGCCAAAAAAGTATGGAGTGTTATGTATTATACATGGGAAAATCGGTGCAAAACCTAAACCTATCAAGATAAATCCTATTGCACTTCCTGTAGCTCCAAATGGCAGCATGACACAAAAAATCCCTGTAGCAGCAATTACAGACCCTGCTCTAATCAGTTGAGTATTATTAAACTTATAAGTAAAAAAACCATTAATTATTCTTCCTATAGTAATTCCTAAATAAAAAATACTAGCCCAAGCTGCAGATACATCCTTAGGTAAACCTTCAGCATAAACTAAATAACTACTAATCCAAAGTCCCGCTGTAGTCTCCAAAGCATAGTAAGAAAAGAATGAAATAATAATGTACCAAAAACCTGGAAGCTTCATGACTTTGAGAATTGATATATTACTTAGCTCATTTGTTTCACTTGTTTCAACTTGACTCTTATTTTTTGGCTGTCTACGCCAAAGAGGTAATGAGAGTAGAATTAAGAAGGTTAAAACAACCTGTAATAAGCCAATTATTCTATAGCCATTTTGCCAACTGCCTTGATTACGTAATGCATATGTCATAATCAAAGGACCCGTAGATGCCCCAATACCCCACATAGCATGCAACCAACTCATATGTTTACTGGAATAATACAAAGCAGCATAGTTATTAAGTGCAGAATCAACTCCACCTGCTCCTAAACCATAAGGTATTGCCCATATTACTAAGTGCCAATATTGCGTACTCATAGAGAAACCAAATAAAGCTATGGTAGTAGATAACACGCTGATAAGAGTTAGTTTAGCTGTTCCAAGTTTTGCAATAGTTTTTCCACTAAAAAAACTGGAAATTATGGTACCAAGTGCTATTATCATCTGAACATAGCCAGCATAATCAATCGGTACAGAAAACTCTGTCCTCATCAACGGCCATGCTGAGCCTAAAACTGCATCAGGCAGACCTAAACTCACAAAAGTTAAATAAATAATTGCTAATAATAAGCTAAACATAAATACCTCTGTTCTAACTTTTTACTCAAATTAATCGTTTTTATCTTTAAATAACCTAACACAAGGACTTTAATTATAACAACTTTTTAGTATCATCAAATGTGATATAAGTGAAATAAGTAAAAAAGAGTTTTCAATATATGAAAACTCTTCGGTGGTGAACTTTATTAGTAAAATTTAATCATTTAAAAATTCAACTTTTCTAACTCCAGGAACTCTAGATAATTTTCTTCTCAAAGCTACTAAATCTTTGCTCTCATTACCCAAATTGCAAGTTAGCATAACATCAGTAAATCCTGATCTAGGAAGACTTTGAGAAATATTAAGCAACTTATTGCCCTCTGAGCTTAAAATCATAACAATTTCAGAGAGGGCATCGGATTCAACAGCGAAATTAACAACAATAGTAATAAATTCTTGTTCAATTGGATCTTCCCATGCTGATATATCATCACGATATTTGTAATATGCAGATCTACTCATTCCTACTCTTTTTACAGCATCATTAACAGAAGTAACCTCACCAGACTGTAGCAATAACTTAACTTTCATAACATTATTGTATACCTCTGGTAAAGCTGAGGATTTAACAAGCAAATATTCACTTACATATTCATCATTATTAATAATTTCATTAATTGATTTTGCCAAAATTTGTTCCTCATGTGTATTTCTTTGTAACAAATACAAATGCATTACTTCTTAATCCTGATCCACACTTCATAGACTCCGGCGTCCACGTGTAATGCACATGTAATATAAATGTAATATATCATCAACTCGGTGAGAGGTCAAGTGTTTTTATTTAAATATATATATAAACACTCATTAAATCAAGCAAATTAAGTATATGCGCATTAAATTAAGAATAGATGATTTTAAAATACATCGTTCATCTACTGTAGATTCATGTATTATTTTCCGTTCATAGTCCGCGGATTAGTTCTTTTTATTACGCATTTATTCAAGGTTATGTATATTTAATCTCTCGTGTTTCTGTATATTTATTCACTCAGCTAATTTTTATTCATTACGCCCTCAATTCGATCCAGCCGTAATCTTCACAATTTTTATCTAGGCTATAAAAAAAGTCAGTGTATAAATACACTGACTATACAAAAACTTCATATCAAAAAACTATTTTATTTACGTAAGTAATCTTGTAGTTTAGCTAAGGCTTTTCCTCTATGACTAATTTTATTTTTTTCTTGTGGAGATATTTCTGCATTAGTTTTGCCGTATTCAGGCAGATAAAAAATCGGATCATAGCCAAAGCCATTATCTCCCCTCGCTTCTTCTAAAATAATGCCGTGCATTTCTCCTTGAAATATTTTTGCATCAAAAGAATCTACTCTTGAGTTTGTTTTAGCTGGTTCGCACCATGCAATCGCGCAAACGAACTTTGCTCTCCAATCTTTTGGATCAACACCTGTATCAGCTAATTCATTCCAAATTAATTTAAATTTCTCAGGGTAAGCTAAATTTCCTCCATACCTCGCCGAGTATATTCCTGGCCTTCCATCAAGTGCCTCTATCATTAATCCTGAATCATCTGCCAAAATATAATATTCTGGATATCTTGCATGATATGCTTTTGCTTTAAGCAAAGCATTGCCAGCAAAACTATCTGCATCTTCTACTACATCTAATTCCTCTTCTAAATCATGTGTTGTTAAAACCTCAAAATTAAAATCTTTAAGTATTTCTCGTACTTCTTTAGCTTTATTAACATTAGAGCTAGCTATTAAACATTTTTGCATATCATTCTCCTATCTAAATCGTACTTAAGCTATCCAAATGCACAGTCTATTTTTTATCTAATTAGCTTACGAGGGAATAAATTTTTAAGGCCTCTCCCATTAAGTTTCACCCAACTTAACGGCAAGCCTTCAACTGTCACTGCAATGTATTCTTGATCCTTAATACCACTAACCTTTAATTTTTCTAACTCATCTTCTTCTAGGAATAAGGTCTCTCCTTGAATCAATTGATACACTCTTTCATCAAAGCAGTCTAATTCCAATCTAAATTTCCAATATTCACTCGGCGCTGGCAACAGCATGGTTCTCATTGGGTTAAATGATATTCTTTTACCTTTAGTATTAATATCTCCTAAGTAACATCCACTCTTAAGAAGATGAATACCTTCAAGTTCTGGAAACTCATTGGGCATTAAATATAGTTTTTCATTAATTATTCGATAATTATTTTCGCTTCGTGGAAAAACTTTTTCATTATAATATTGAGATTTATTATTTTCACAAAAAGACCAAAAAACTTCTAAGGCATCCTTTAACTTTATCTGATCACCTGTTGTCTTATTGTTGCCTTTACTCTTTTTCTTCTTAATTTTCTTTGCTTTTTCTGGTAAAAACTCTTGAGTGTAGTTTTCATCTTTTACCAATAAAGTGCAGAAATGCCCTTCGCCCATATTATCTTGAGGCCAAATTCTGACTGCAGAAATTAACTCAGGATACTTATCATTTATGACAATTCCTTCTCTAAGGCTATCTTTACCTGGCATATATTCACGTGGATCCACTATTCTAAACTCAGGATGAGATTCAAGGAATTCTACAATAACTTCTTCGTTTTCCCATGTATTAAAGGTACATGTAGAATATGCTATTCTTCCTCCAGCTCGAACTAGCTCACTTGCATCATTTAAAAGTTGCATCTGAATTTTTCTGATAGACTCTGGACCATAGTCTTCCCATGAAGATATAGCCTGATTATCGCGTCTAAACATACCTTCACCAGAGCAGGGCACATCTAATTGCACCGCATCAAAATAGCCATACCAATCTTGAGGTAGCCCTTGATTTACATCAAAATGAGTAACTAGAGTATTAGCATAACCCTGTTGTTCTAAATTATGAGCCAAGATTCTAGCTCTAGACTCAGATATATCATTAGCAACAAGCAATCCATCTCCATTAAGTTTCTTCGCTATCTGAGAACTCTTGCCCCCTGGTGCTGCACAAAGATCTAATATACGTTCTCCAGGCTTAGCTGCTAGAACCTCTGCAGGCAACATTGCTGATGCTTCTTGAATATATAAAAGCCCCAATATATAAGCCAAACTTTTTCCTGGTTTTGAACCTTTAGGAATGTAATAACCATCCTTAGCCCATGGAACTTTTTGCAAATAATCATCAATTTCATAATCTAAGGCAGATTCTGCTACAAAATTACTTGCTACAGCCTGCGGGGTAGTTTTCTCGACTTGCAAACGCCAAGCTCTTGTCCAATCTTTGTTGAAACCTTGTATAAAATCTTCCCACTCATCTACCATTTCAGCCTTGATAAAGAGCGCATGCATATTTTTAATAAAATTTTCAGGTAAATTTTGTTCAGTCATTATTTTTTAGAATCACTTTCTTCTATTTCTAAAGTTTCTATCTTGTCGACAATTGCAAAGGCTAAACTTTTCAAATTATCTAGCTCTATTGGATTATTTATACCAGCTAACTCTAACTCTTCTTCAAACAAACTCTGTCCGCTAATCGCACAAAACTTATCAAAATCATATCTTGCCTTTGCTCTATCCTCTTCGAACTCAAGCATAATAAAAACGCTTGCCAACTCAGCTGAAGCCATATTTAAGCCAGTAAAAGGCTCTTGTATCAGAAACTTTCCAACATTTTTTCTAAAGAAATCTTTATCTTGATAATAATGCGACAATCTATATTCTTTTAATAATCTATCCCAAAGTTCAGTAGTTCTCTTCTCTAGCATATCTAGTATAAGTCTATATTCTTTTTCGTCTATAAAAGGACTATCCATTACATCTGCTAATAATTCATAAAACTGCAATTCAAAATCAAAGAGAAAGCACTTATTTATGACATGAAACAATAACATATGCATACGCCAATCTCTAAACTTCCTTGCATTATCTTCATCAAATAATGTATTTAATCTAGAAATTGTCATCATTTCCATAGTTGTACCAATAAAGTGCTGACTCGCAGCTGTAGGCTTCGTCGATATATTTACATTAGATTTTGTCCTAAAGCGTAACAATTGAGAATAAGCTCTTCCACTCAAATATAAAAAATCTGAAATAGATTTCATGGAATTATTAATAGATAAATTCATACAAAACAATTTACTTAATGGCAAACTTTCCAAAAAGTTATCCTGATTGTCAATGCTATTTTTAGTACTAATGTTTATATATCCTAAATCTGCTAAAGTTTCTAAATATCCTCTACTTTGTCTATCAATAGCTCTATTACTTACATAAAACAATGCATCTATTAATCTTTTTTCTTTTAAATTAGTATGGGTAATATCTATTTGAGGAAAAAACTCTTGATGAATTCTATTCTCATTAATATAAGCAAACACATCATTTAAGTTGCGTAATTCCCAGTCGAATTCTCCAAATGTATTTTTGTAATATTGCGCAAACTCATCTTGATCCATATCTATATAAAAATCAGAAAGCATATTTGCATTTTCTTCAGAAAACTTATTTATGGTATAGTCATAATCAGTTGAGTGAATTGGTAAAATATATGTTTTTATATTGCTAATAACTTCTTTAAATGAATCTAAATCTTGATAAAGGTTTAAATTTAATACTTTAATATATTCAAAATAATCTTTGAAGCCCAGGTTCCTAATAGAATTCGTTCTTTTTATTGCTAAATCAACAAATTTATTAGAGAAATCTGACAAATTAGAAGTATTTAAATACTCAATAAATTCATTTTCCAAATTAACTAGATCAATTTTATTATCTTTATTCTGCACGTTGTAAAGCAAGTTAAAACTATTCAGCTTATAGAAGAAAAGTTTTCCATTTTCTTTTATTAATTCTGGTAAAAAGTTTTTATCTAATAAGTCTATGCAAGCTTTATAAATTTCTTTTTTAAGGTCAGGATAACTTGCCATTCTTGTTTCATACTCATAGTTATAATTAATTTTAGTAAAATCTTTTAAAGAACGTCTTAATTTAGCTATGCTCAAATTTTCCTGGAAGTCTTTCCACAATCCAGAAATTTTCTCTAGAGCATTTGTTGCCTCTTCTAACTTATTGCTTTGCCTTATTGCAATTCCATATTTTCTGATTTTACTTTTTAAATTCTGAAGATTAAAAATTTCATAATTCAAGTCGTTAAAAGGTTTTAGTTTTTCTGCGTTCTCAAGCAGTGAAGATTCACTTTGATCTCTATTGTCGAAATTTTCTTTGATTATCTCTGCAAATGACTCTCTTCTATTGCTTTTACCATGCTCTCTCAGTCTTTGTTCAGTATAGTTTTTATGAATAGTTTCACTTAATTCTTCATCAAAGTTATTTTCTGACCTGCTTAATTCAAACGCAGATCTTTGTTCTACTTTATCAGAAAGGTTATTATGAATGCTAAGCACATCCAAATCACTTGAATCCCTTTTCTGTTTATCCAAGCTCGAAAAGTCAACTTTCATTAGATTTTTCAGCAATTGATCTTTTCTATCACTTTTAAAAATGCTTTCATAATCTAATTTAAGATCTAAATCTTGTTGAGTTATGTAATCTAAACTATCTATATTAATCTCTTCTTTTTTAGAATGCTTTTTCATACAACTTCGTTTGCTAAATTTACATACGTTCTACGGTATCGATTCCTAATAATGCTAGTGCTGCTTTAACTACCTTTGAAAAAGCCTCAACCAACGCTAATCTTGCTAGTTTTAAGTCAGCAGAATCTGCCTGTAAAATCGAAACTTGATTATAGAACCTACTAAAACTTCTACATACTGTCATAATTTGACGAGCAAATATTGAAGGCTCATTATTTTTCAGTGCTTGTTGCAGACTTACAGATAAATTATTTATCTCAGTCAACAATTCAAACTCTTGTTCTTCTGATAACAAACTTAAATTTGCACTACTTAATTCTTGAGCATTTATTGCAGATTTTCTTAATATACTTCTTGCTCTAGCATAAGCATATAACATGTAAGGGGCTGTATCTCCCTCATAATCGAGTATTTCATCCCAAGAAAAGACAATATCTCTTTCTCTACCATTTCTTAAAAAAGTATATCTAACGGATGCCAAAGCTATTATTTCTGAAGCATTTTCTATTTCTTCTTGGCTCATCATGTCATCTACATTAGTATTATTTTTTTCTATAACAGCTTTTGTTCTACTAACAGCTTCATTAATTAAATCTTCAAGATAAACAACATCTCCTGATCTTGTCGATAGTTTAACTCCTTCTGGAAATTTTACTAAGCCAAAGCCAACAAACTCCATGTTATCAGCCCAATCGAATCCAGCTTTTTTAAGAGTAGCAAATAATTGCTTGAAGTGTAATTCTTGAGTTTGGCCAACAACATACAACAATTTATCGAAATTATATTTTTTATGTCTATATATAGCTGCCGCAATGTCTCTAGTTGCATAAATTGATGATCCATCTGATTTTCTAACAATGGTTGGCGGTAAAGAGTACTCTTCTAGGTCAACTATTTTAGCACCTTGGCTATCAACCAATATGCCTTTTTCTTCAAGAAGATTGACTACCTTATCTAACATATCTATGTAAAAAGCCTCACCTTTATAACTATCAAAGTACATGCCTAAACGGTCATAAATTCGTTTAAATTCGTTCAAACTAAATTCCCTGAATTTCTCCCATAACTCATACTCATATGGTTCACCTGCTTCTAAATTTCTAAACTTAGCTCTCGCTAAATCCTCTAATTCTGGATTTAATTTTGCTTCCTCGTGGAACTTGACATAGATTCTTAGTAATTCTTTAATCGCATCTTCTTTCAGTGCAGCAGCATCTCCCCACTTCTCGTAAGCAACAATTAACTTACCAAACTGCGTACCATAGTCTCCCAAGTGATTAATTCTGACTACTTCATGACCAGTGCTAGCATACATTCTTGCCAAAACATCTCCAAGAATTGTTGTAAATGCATGACCTACGTGGAATGGTTTCGCAATATTTGGAGAAGAATAATCAAGAAGCACTGTCTGACCTGAGCCCCAATCAAATTTCAATAAATCATCAGATTCTAATATACTACTCGCTACAGTTCGATTAAATACTGAAGCATTAAGGAACACATTAAGATATGGTCCAGCAACTTCTACTCTATCCATAAATTCTGGAAGATCACTTATTTTTTCAGCAAAGTCTTGCGAAATTAATGTGGGGGATTTTTTTAATATTTTTGCGAACCTAAAACAAGGTATAGCAAAATCTCCCATATCTCTTTGTGGAGGTATTTCGATAATATCTTCTAATGTACTTAAATCTACATTTAACTCATTTGCCAAAAATTCTAAAGTCTTCTTCTTAAAATCCATATTTACACCACTCATCTCCAAATAAATTTAAAAATCAGTTTATATTTTTGTATTACAATCAAAGATATAACAAAAATAGATAATACACTTAATTTATTATAAACTATAATGAATTATTTGTTTTCAAAGTATTTCCTGCTGGAGGATTAATAATGATTTGTAAAAATTGTGGAACCGAAAATGAAAATAGAAGTGTCTGTATAAACTGCGGTAATTTCATTGGAAAAAATAAAACTGTTCGTGAAACAGACCCTGAAAAAATCAAGGCTAATCGTCGTAAAAAAACTTTATTCATGATTAAAGAAACTTTGATTTCTATAGTTCAAATGATTGGTCTGCTCTTAATTGGAGGATTAATAATATTCTTAGTTTCATTACTATTCGTTAAATTCATGCCAATGCCTTCTATGTAACTTTTTAACGAAATAAAAGAGTGGAAACCTTGTTTTATACCAGGTGCACTGCAAGGAATCCACTCTCTTTAATTATTTTATTACACTTAATTCTTATTGTGCTAATAATTCATCATAAGATTGATTGTACTCTCTAGCTGATTTATCCCAACTATAATCTCCAACCATTCCATTTCTAATTATGTTGTTCCAGCTATTTTTATCATTTTGATAGAGATTTAAAGCCTTCTTCATTAAAAACAACATATCGTGTGCATTTATATTTGGGAAACTAAATCCATTACCTTCACCAGTTTCAATATTATATGCAATGACTGTATCCTTTAACCCACCTGTGTCTCTAACAAATGGTACATTTCCATAACGCATTGCTATCATTTGAGATAATCCACATGGCTCAAATATTGATGGCATTAAAAATATATCACCAGCTGCATATAATCTTCTTGACATTGCACTATCGTACATTACACAACCTCTGAAATTCTTCTTATTTCTTTCTTCAGCTAAGTACATTTCATGCTCGTAGTACCCATCTCCAGTACCTAAAACAACCATCTGACAATTTTCTTTCATCATTTCATCCACTACTCTAATCAATAAATCTAAACCTTTTTGATCAACTAATCTCGTGACCATGGTTATTAGTGGAATATCTTTATTCTCTTCCAGAGCAAGCTCTCTTTGCATAGCAAGTTTATTCTCTACTTTGTCGTTGTAGACAGTATCCAAATTATAATTTTTAACAATATCTGGATCTGTTTCTGGATTATACGAATCCATATCTATACCGTTAAGAATACCTTTGACCTTGTATTCAAAACCTTTTAGTACTCCGTTTAATCCTTTGCCATAGAAAGAAGTCATTATCTCTTTTGCATAATTTGGTGAAACTGTCGTTATTAGATCACTATATACAATTCCAGCTTTCATAAAGTTAGGAACTCCATTATGTAATACGCCATATTCCGTCAAATATGAGCTTGGCAAATCCATAAAATCAGCAATCTGAGAGACTCCATGCACACCTTGATATTGCAAGTTATGAATTGTATAAACAGTTTTAATATCTAAAAAATAACCGTTTGGTTTATAATGCGCATCCAATAGACAAGGGATCATACCTGTTTGCCAGTCATGACAATGTAATATATCAGGATAAAAATCCATAGGTTCGCCCAAAGCATCTAGCACTGCTCTCTGGAAAAAACTAAACCTTTCAATATCAAAAGAATAATCAGTATAAATACTAGGTGTATTAAAATAAAATTCATTATCGATAAAGTAATATATTACTCCATCATGCTCTTTCTTAAACAGTCCACTATACATGGTTCTCCAACCCATATGAATTGTTGTCCAACGTATAAACTCTAGTTCATCAATATATTTTTCTTTGATCTGTCGATATAGTGGGAGAATAACTCTACAATCATTTCCAAATTCATTTATTTTTTTTGGTAAAACTCCCAAAACATCTGCTAAACCACCTGTTTTAGCAAATGGTACACATTCAGATGTAACCATTAGAATTTTTTTATTTTCCATTACACAATAGCTCCTTTTCCTATGACTACAGGATAATTTTCTTCTCCTTGTAATTCTGTACCATCTTTAATAACACAATCCTTATCCACAATCACATTCTTCAGCTTAACATTTTTACCTATTTTTGAGCCTTGCATTATTACACAATTTTCTAAACTACTACCCTCACCTACATCTGTAGAACGGAACAATACTGTATCTTTAACACTACCTTCAACTAAACATCCATCTGAAACTAAAGAGTTTTCAACTTCTGCTTCAGCACTTATAAATGCTGGCGCCTCATCTTTAACCTTGGTGTATACTAGATTTTCTGTCCAGAATATATCTTTATTAATTTGCCTATCCAAAATTCTCATTGAAGCTTCAAAATACGACTGAACTGTATTAATTCTAAGCACAGTTCCACTATACTCAAAAGCTCTTATATCTAATTCGTCATACTTCCTCAAAATCAAATCTAAAGTAAGTCTTGGAATTCCTCGGCTAATAGCGTTTGAAACTATACTCTCTAATAAAGTTTTTTTGAGAATTACAACACCTATACTATTGGCTGTTACACTTCTATCTTGAGGATTTATGTATAATTCTGTTACTTTGTCATTTTCATCAATATCTAATACTAAATTAATACCATCATTTGGTATCTCTCTATTGTAGAGGACGCTAACATCTGCTCCAGATTCCTCATGTTTTAAGAAATATTTAGAATAATCTGCACTATAAATATTATTTGCGGTAGTAACTACAATATACTCATTTCTACTTGACAGAAGAAAATCAAGTGCACCTCTTAAATCATCGCCTTCATCATAATAATTATCAGAAGCCAAATATGGTGGTAAAATGTGCAATCCTTGAGTTCTTCTATCCAAATCCCAGTCACTTCCAGTTCCCAAGTGATCCATTAATGATTTATATTTATTGCTTGTCGCAACACCTACTCTTGTTATGCCAGAGTTAACTAAGTTTGATAAAGCAAAGTCAATCAATCTAAATCTACCAGCAAAAGGAACTGCAGCAAAAGCACGTAGTCTTGTCAGTTCACTCAAATGTAATCTCCTATCATCTGCAAGGATGAGTCCAGCTGCATCTAAAAACATAAATTCCCTCCAATTAAACTTTCTTTATCTCTTCTACAACACTATCAGCTTCAGTCAAATCTTCAAGATCTTCAACTATTGATTCAGACTCAATAATTGAATTTGGTTTCAATACAATTCCTGGAGCTATCACTGTAATTCCATTGCTACAATATTCACTTTTGTATTTTGCATTACCTTTAGTATTATCTCCACCAACTATACAACCTTGGGTGATCTCAGAATCACTTCCAATAATGGCCTTTTCAACAACAGCACCACTTCTAATAATTGCACCAGGCATCAATACTGAGTCAATTACTTTTGCACCATCTTCTACTATTACAGAGTGTGAAAGTACTGAATGGGAAACATCTCCATAAATACGACAACCATCTGTAAATATTGTTTCATTTACATTTGCTTTATCACCTAGATAAGCTGCTGGTTTAACTGGGTTTCTAGAGTTAATTTTCCAATCAGGATCACGTAAGCTCAGTTGCTCTGGATTATCAATTAATTCCATATTACCTTCCCAGATTGAAGCTATTGTACCAACATCCTTCCAATATCCTTTAAATCTATACGCATAGATTGGTCTCTTCTCGTCAATAAACTTAGGGATAATATTCTTACCAAAGTCATGTGAAGATTCAGAGTTATGTTCATCTTCTATCAGAGCTTGACGCAAACTAGGCCATGAGAAAATATAAATACCCATTGAAGCTAAGTTAGATTTTGGTTCAGCTGGTTTTTCTGCAAATTCAGTAATTGCGTCGTTTTCATCGGTACTCATGATACCGAATCTTGATGCCTCTTCCCAAGGAACTTCAAGAACTGCAATTGTACATTCAGCATTGTTCTCGAGGTGAGATTTTAGCATATCTGAATAGTCCATCTTATAGATATGATCACCTGATAATATGACTACATATTTAGGGTCAAACTTATCAATAAAACCAATATTCTGGAATACTGAGTTTGCAGTATTTTTATACCAATCACTACCTTCTTTATGTTCATAAGGTGGCAAAATAAATGCACCACCATTGTTTCTATCCAAATCCCATGGATGTCCATTTCCTACGTAAGTATTTAACGCCAATGGTTCATATTGTGTCAAAACACCAACGGTATCTATGCCTGAGTTTGCAGTATTGCTCAAAGCAAAATCAATAATCCTATATCTTGAACCAAACGGTACAGCTGGTTTCGCCATAATTTTAGTCAATGCACCTAATCTGGAACCTTGTCCACCAGCAAGTATCATTGCTATCATATTCTTCTTTGCCATTTTGACCTCCTTATTTTGCCTTTGCTAATTCTCTTAATAAACCTTTTTACTACTAATATTCCACTATTCAATTTATTTTAATTCAGTTCAAAACCTTCATCGGCAGCTTTATTAAACGGGTTAAAATCTTTCGGATAAGCTAATTCTGGATCTGGCCATGGTGTTACAGGTTGTTGTTTTGGATCATCTGCAACATGTCTTAAAACTATTGCAGATAATGGTGGTAAATTTAATTTAATTGATTGCTTATAGTTCTTATTTGCAATATCTCTTGAGTAAACAATACCATTTACACCTGACTCATCAATTGCTTCATCTGCCACATAATAAGGTTTAGCTTTCCAGTCATAAAGAGCTTCTCCAAAACTATAGTTATCAGGATGTAAGTTAGTATTAGTAATGTTTTTCAAAATACTATAATTAGATCCACCCCAATCAGCACCATCACTATTAAAAATAACTTGATATGCACCACGTTTTGGAACTGCAACTTTAAATGAGTCTACTGGATTTGGGGTCATATTAAATAGACAAATTACAACATTTCCAGATAAATCTCTTCTTACCCAGCTATATGTAGATCTTTTGTCATCATCATTATTAAGCCAAGTAAAACCGTTCCAGGTCTTATCATCTTCCCACATCTCGGAATTTTCTAAATATAAACTATTGACTGCCTTAATAAACGCTAAAAATTGTTTATGCATCGCGTAATCCAACAAAAACCATTGAATCGAAGAATTAACATCCCACTCAACAAACTGAGCAATTTCTCCACCCATAAAAAGTAGTTTAGCTCCTGGATGGCACAGCCTATACATATTTAATGTCCTTAATGAAGCAAATTGTCTCCAATAATCTCCAGGCATCTTGCTAATCAAGGATCCATAACCTTGTGTAACTTCCTGATGAGATAAAGGTAAAATGTATCGCTCATGGAAATTATACATCATGGAAAAAGTTATCAAACTATGAACTTCCGACTTCTGATCATAAGGAGTCATAAAATATTCTATAGTATCTTTCAACCAACCATAATCCCATTTAAGATCAAAATCCAGACCTGTCTCTTTTCCTACGTTTGTAACATTACTCAAATTGCTTGAATTATGTGCAATTGACAAAACACCTTTAAACTCCTTATGAATCATAGCATTTAGCTGAATCACAAAATCTATCGCATGCTTGCTATGATAGTCTATTTGGAGATTATTATTGTAGTTACTTTTTAAATCATTTTCGCTAATAATTTTTTCTAAATTATCAAACTTTAATCCATCCAAGTGAAATTCTGAAATCCAATAATAAGCATTTGAAAGTAAGAACGATCTAACTTCCTTTTTAGAAAAATCAAAAACTGTAACTTCCTCATTACTTTGATTATGATTTGTAATACCAAAACAACTGCTACCATCAAATTTACTTAAGCCATAATCTTCAAGTGAAAACCCTGTAGGTACCCAGTCCATAATTACTTTTATACCTAGATTATGTAAATAGTTAACGAAAAATTTGAAATCATCTCTACTACCATACCGTGCCGTTGGAGCATAAAAGCCGGTAACGCTATACCCTATGGATTCATCTTGAGCATGTTCCATTAATGGCAAAACTTGAATGTGAGTAAAATTTAAATCTTTAACATATTGACCCAGTTTTGGAGCAATTTCCTTATAATTATAAAAAGATCCATCTTCTTTTCTTGCCCAGGATCCGAGATGAACTTCATAAATATTAATTGGAACTTTTGTTGTATTGACTTCTTCTATATTCCAAAAATCATGATCGTCCCATTTAAATTCATCAAGGGATGTAATTACAGAAGCATCATGGGGTCTTAATTCAGCTTGCTTTGCAAAAGGATCAGCCTTGAACCTATTAATATCATCCTCTCCAAGAATATTAAACTTATAACAATCTCCAGGTTTAACTCCTTTTACAAGTGCAGTCCAAATTCCTGTTTCTGGATCTAATTCTAGGGCTGAGTCTTTAGATTTCCAATCGTTAAAGTCTCCCAAGACTGAAACATTTTTTGCCCTGGGCGCCCAAACTTTAAAACAATATATATCATTTTCTACATGATGTGCCCCAAGGTATTCATGAACTTTATACTCATCAAAAATTAAATCTTCATTAACCCTTTTCATTCATCACTCCATGACTTTTATAATTCAATTATAAACAATAATTAGACAAATTTGTAGGTGATTTTGAATAAATGTTATAATATTTCTAGTTTATTAAAGAATTACTTTAGATAAATTACTTAAAAGCTTGTGTTAACAATAATTTTCTTGCAACTATAGAGATTTCCCCGACGTTCAATCGTCCAATATTAAGTCTAGATAATTATGTAAACAATTACATTTAAATATACTTTTTTAAATTATATATCCTTTTCTTTTTCGAGTAGTATTTTATAACTAAAATCCATAGCAGCTGCACCTATGGGTGCTGTAAGCAAAATAGACATTACAGCAACAGAAAGAATTAAATTACCACTTGGCAATCCTGCTGCTAATGGTACCGAGCCAATTGCTGCTTGAACCGTTGCTTTTGGTAAATAAGCTAGGACACAAAATAATTTTTCTTTCCATAGAAGATTTGTTTTAATGGTGCAAATTAAAACTCCAATTGACCTTATCACTATAGCAATAAAAATTAATAATATCGCAGAAACGCCAGCTTCTAGAGTGTATCTAATATCTACTGCTGCTCCAACTAAAACAAATAATATGATCTCTGCCAAAATCCATATCTTACCAAATTTTTCTGAAAGACGTTTAGACACAAAAGGAACACTCTTTATTTTTAATACACATGCCATACTTACTACTGCTAATAATCCGGATACAGCTATTATATTTTTTAATTGGTCTTCAATTGCTACCATAAGTAATGATATTCCTAGAATAATTATTACTTTTACACTATTTCTTAAATGTTGATTTTTTGAATAACATTTTTCAAAAATTATATAAAGTAGATACCCTACAACTGAACCTAAAAGAATTCCCAAAACAATTGAAATTGGAATATTTAAAAAACCTCTTAAATTCACACTTCCATCCTGAGCTATGCTCAAAAAAGTGGTGAATAAAACAATAACAATAATATCATCACACGATGCTCCAGCCATTATCATCTGTGGAATAGACTTTTCTGTGCCCCATTTTGTCTCTATATAATTTACCATTCTAGGAACAACGACAGCAGGTGAAACGGCACTTAATACAGCACCCATCACAGCAGCATCTATACGCGAAATATTTAATAATGCAGGTGCAAATATAATATAGGCAAGAATTTCAAAAGTTGCAGGGATAAAAGACATCATAACAGCAGGTCTTCCAACTTTTTTCAGATCATTTAAATCTAAAGAGAAACCTGCTTTTAATAAAATAATAATTAGTGCAATTTTACGTAAATCTGCTGAAATAGATAATATTTGAGGATCAAAGCAATCTAGTACATAAGGTCCTAAAACAATTCCAGAGAGTAGCATTCCAATAATTTTAGGAACTTTTATTTTTTCTAAAAAATAACCTGAAACGAAACCTATTAAAATAATAAGAGATAATGATATTAACATAAAATTCCTCCCAAACTCGCAAGAAGCACACACTTCCGCGATATATTCTCGCAGAAGTCATCAGCTATAATTAGCGGTTTAGGTTGCCCTCGGGAGAACTTCATTCCCAAAATTTATTTTATAAAAAATTATTTTATTCGTCAATTAGAATAACAAACAAGTAGAATTAGTTTTATTACAAAATTCATTCTCTTATCAACTTATAAGTATCCCAATGAACAAAATAAAGTATTCTTAATTTAAAACTATAATTGCGATTGATGTATTTTCGATGTAAAAACTGCAAATAAAGTACAAATGCATAAAATAAGAAAGCCAGTTAGCTTCTATGGCTACTGGCTTTCTTCATGGTCGGGGTGACAGGACTTGAACCTGCGACCCCCTGTTCCCAAAACAGGTGCGCTACCAACTGCGCTACACCCCGACATCGATTTTTCAATTTCAAAAATCAAGCCTGAACATATTACCAAAGAAAATATTAAAATGCAAATATTTTTATTTAGAATTTATTAATCATTACTTTTAACAAAAATAATCACTTTTTCCAGTAAAACTTATTAGTTTCAACAAGCATAATTTCCGAATAAAAGTAATCTATTCGCTAATATAAAAGTTACCTTTAGCCTGTTTACATAAAGGGCAAATTTCAGGTGCCTGTGAACTCATATGTAAATATCCACATTTAGAGCATAACCATTGCTTTACATCTTCTTTTACGAAAACGGTATCTTCTTTAACTTCTTTATACAGTTCTCGCAACGTAGCCGCTGTTCTTAAGTCAACAGTAGCCACGTGCTTGAACAATTTAGAAACTTCTAGAAAGTCTTCATTCTCAGCATCTACTGCAGCATCCTGATAAAAGTGTGAACTACTTTCCTCAATGTTAATAATATTCAAAATATCATCTGCCACTTCTAGTGTAGAGAGATTAATTTCCACATCATTTAGTTTAAAATTATTCAGTTCACTTTCTCCATTAAAAGATTCTATCAATCTAATATAGAAAATCTCTGCGTGTATTTTCTCATATCCTTCAATTCTCTTAAGATTATTTCTTATAACCTCGTAACCACTTCTACTGGCTTTGTCTGCATAAAAGGATAACAATGTCGTATTTTGGCTTTTTTGCAAAAACCCTCTAGCTAAATTTTCTATAGTTCTATATTCAAATTGCATATTTACCTCTTAATATTCATTAGAGGAGGATTGAAATTCCACTCTATTAAACACATATCTTTGTCATTAACTAGTATTTTACTCTATTTAGAATAATCCGGCACATCGCATTTTTCTATATTCATAGTCAGTTAATTGAAACTTAATATCTACTATTGTAAAATTTAGAAATACTATTTAAATGGCTAATTATAGTCTATCCGAAAGGCTAATTACTATGAATAACAATTCTGATAAAATTAAAAAAAGTGGTCATGGAGCTGCTCTAGGAAAGCTTATATTAATCGGCGAACACAGTGTTGTCTATGGTAAACTTTCTGTAGGGCTTCCGTTCTCTGCTGTTACCATTAATGTTCATTTAACAGAAAATCCAGACAAAACTCTAATAAACAGCTCAATGTATTCTGGAACAATCGACAAAATCCCTTATTTTATAGAAAATATATATAGTGTTTACACCAAAATAAAGCAAGATTTTAATATAAACAAATATTTCTTTATTGATATTGAGAGTAACATTCCTGTAGAAAGAGGTCTTGGTAGTTCTGCTGCAGTTGCTGTAGCTCTTGTGAGAGCTTTTGAAGACTATCTTGATATTAAATTGTCAATTGAAGATTTTTTGTCATATGTGGATCTAAGTGAAAAAATTAGCCACGGAAATCCTAGCGGATTAGACGCTAGATTAATTACTCTTAATCAACCGTTGCTCTTTCAACGCAACAAAAAAATTGAAACCTTCTACTTCGACACTCCTTATTATTTAGTTGTTGCCGATACTGGAATAACTGGGCAAACAAAAGAAGCTGTTAAGGATGTTAGAATGAATTACGAGAGCCCATATTATGCTCGCAGTCAAGCTAGCTCATTTTATATAGAGGATTTAGATCGCTTAGCCCATGAATTCTATGAAAATTTATCTAAAGATTACACAGATTTTGACTCACTAGCTAAGATTATAGACTCTGCACATGATGATTTACGAGCTCTTCAAGTCTCCAGTCCAGAGCAAGATTTTGGAATTAATTTTGCTAAAAAACATGGTGCTGCTAGTGGGAAAATAACTGGTGGAGGTCGTGGCGGTTGTTTCTATGTATTATGTAAAAATTTTGAATCTGCTGAGAACATAAAAAATTTAATCATTGATAATAAAGTCGGTGTTGACGCATGGACAGTCCCTCTAAGTAGCATTTCAATGAAAGATTCAGGTAAAATTAAGCCATAAACTTTTATAATAAGTTAAATATCTATGCTCGCTTGAATACTATAATAAATCTGAAATATGCTAAAATTAGATTTATAGTTTATAAAAATGATTGGATTGGTAATAGCAGTGAGTTATTTAATTGGTCAAGCTAGGGCACATTCAAATATAGCCTTGATTAAATATTGGGGAAAGATAGATTCAGAACTTCATATACCGCAGAATAATAGTCTATCTTTAACTCAAGATGCTTTTTATACTGATACAAAGGTACTATTCTCCGATGATCTCACAAAAGACGAATTCTATTTAAACTATCAAAAACAAGATGCCAAAGAAGTTGTTAAAATAAGTAAGTTCATTAATATTTTCCGTAATCTAGCGGGTATTAATTTACCGTGCCGTGTAGAGAGCCACAACAATATGCCAAGTGCTGCAGGATTTGGTAGTTCCGCTTCAGCGTATGCAGCTTTAACCAAAGCACTTGATGATTCTCTAAAATTGAATCTTGATTCTAAGAATTTATCAATTCTTGCTAGAAGAGGCTCTGGTAGTGCCTGTAGGAGCATTTATCCTGGTCTTGTAGAGTGGCAGCAAGGTGACTCTAACGAAACAAGTTATGCAGTTCCTTTTGATCCTGCAGACTTCCCTATCTGTACTGTAACAATGGCTTTGTCTGGCGACCGTAAAAAGTTTTCATCAAGAAAAGGTATGGAAATATCAGTAAATACCTCACCTTACTACTCTGCTTGGAAAGAATATTCCAAAAAATCTTTAGAGGAAATTAAAATTGCCATTAAAGAAAAAGATATTAACAAAATAGGAGAAATTGCAGAACAAAATGCCTTAGCTATGCATAGCCTAACAATTACTGCTCAGCCATCATTCTTCTACTTTAGTGAAGAGACTTTAAGAGCTATTTCAAGTGTTCATAAGCTGCGTAAGCAAGGACACTCTTTGCACTTTACAATTGATGCTGGGCCAAATATTGTAATAATTTGTAATCTTGCCGAAGCTGATAAAATACAAGAACTATTAAAACTAGAGTTCCCTACTAAAAATTTAATCCTAAGTAAACCAGGACCAGGTGTCAGATCTCTAGAAAGTTGGGAGTACTAATGCTAGATAAAAATACAGCTATTAACAAATGTATGAAAATCACTGTAAAAGCTCCAGGAAAATTGTATTTAGCTGGAGAATATGCAGTTGTTTCTCCAAATCAATCTGCCTTAGTATTTGCAGTAGATGCTTTTATCGAGTTATCAGCTTTCACAAATGAAACTAGAGAAATTATTAATAATGATGGCTCTCGTTACTTATGGGAGCTAAATGATCTTAAGGAAGTTGTAATAAATGGTGATTATGATAATGATTTAAGTCTCACAGCTTCTGCCATGACTGTCAGTTTAAATTACGTTTCTCAAAAACTAAATATAGATATTTCTGGTCTGAATTTCGCACTTGAGATTAGTAGTGACCTACAGAACAGTGCCGGTAAAAAATATGGCTTTGGTTCAAGTGGTGCTGCAAGTGTTGCAACCTGTAGAGCTATTTTGATGTTATTCCAGATTGACTCCATTTTTAGTCAAGATGAATTCCAAATACTAATATTCAAGTTAGCTGCACTATCGCAAATACGACTAAGAAAATTAGGATCATTTGGAGATTTAGCTGCTTCATCTCTAGGTGGAATGGTCCATTACCAAAACTTTGATCGATCTTTCATTCAGGAAGTTGGTATAGAGAATTCTTCAATTAAATCTTTAACAGAAATTGAGTGGCCTGGTTTAATATTAAGATCAATTGAACTTCCGCAAGATTGGGAGCTATCAATTATTTGGAGCGAAAAAACAAGTTCGACAGAAGAACTTTTAAAATTCAAAGGGAAAGAACTTCCAGAAACAGAAACCAAACTATTTTTGCAAAAATCTAACAAAATAATTTTCAATCTAATTGAGGCAATTAAAGATGCTGATTGGTCAAAATTTGCATTAAACTTAAAAAACAACGCCGATTTAATCAGTGAACATTTAGAAAAACAATTTAGGCCTTATCATTTAGAAATTTTCGAACTTGCTCAAGAAATAGCCGAAAAAAATTCTGCTATTTTTAAAATTTCAGGTTCTGGGGCCGGTGACTGTGCTATAGCAATCAGCCAAAACCATGCTGAAGCAATGAAAGTTAGAGAGAACTGGAAATCTGCAGGACTTAAAGTCCTAAGTCATAAATTATGGAAAGGAATTTAAATTTTGTTTAATCCAAATGAAGTAAATCATAATTGCAATAATGCAACTAACGATATAAAAATTAAATCTAATCGTAAAAATGATCACATCTACGAAGCAAATGCACAATTCAATCCACAAGCTGTTGCATTTGAAAATTGCAAACCTGTTCATAGAACATTGAATAATATTAATGCAGATAAAGTGGATTTAAGCACATTTATTTTTGGCAGCAAATTTGATTTCCCAGTTTTTATAAATGCCATGACTGGTGGCAGCGATTTAGCTTTTGAGATAAACAGAAAATTAGCCATTCTATCTAGAGAGTGTGGATTAGCCATGGCCAGTGGCTCTCTCTCCTCTGCTATAAAAAATCCTGAAACAATCAAGAGTTTCACTATAATACGTGAAGAGAATCCGAACGGATTTATAATAGCCAATGTTGGTGCAGAACAAACTTTAGAAAATACTCAAAAAATTATTAATATTATCTCAGCTGATGCTTTGCAAATTCATCTCAACGCACCTCAAGAATTGATTATGCCTGAAGGTGACAGGGATTTTTCTAATTATATAAATAACCTAAAACACCTCATTAGTAATATAAACATTCCTGTTATTGTAAAAGAAGTTGGTTTTGGTATGTCACGCGATACAATCTCACAATTAATTAAATTGGGTGCAAAAAATATCGATATTTCTGGAAGTGGAGGAACTAATTTCATTAAAATTGAAAACAGTAGGCGTACCTCTCAAGAATTTTCTTACCTAGATGACTTTGGCATTGATACTTTATGCAGTTTGCTCGAGGCTCAACAATATACTGATCAAGTTAACATTATAGCTTCTGGTGGAATAAAGTCACCTTATGATGCTTTTAAAAGCTTTGCTCTTGGAGCAAAAGTTGTAGGAGCTAGTGCATTTTTCTTAAATCAAGTTAAACAATATCCAATTGATGTTGTCATAGATAATGTTAATTTATTTAAAGAAGAATTGAAAACTATCTTCGCAATTTATAATTGTGCTAATTTAGAAGATGCTCAAAATGTTAGTCTTGTTATTAGTGGAAAAGCTAGAGAATGGGCTGAAACAAGAGGTCTAGAATACAAAAACTTAGCTCGTAGAGACATGTAGTTGTTATTACAATTCTTCTAATAATCTATTCCAAACATCATTTGTTTATAAACTTTTTCCATTAAGATGGTTCCTAAATAGTATATATTTTTAGAACTTTGACCATAATCTGGCAAGTCATCTACAAAACCATACTCTAAGCGTATACCTCGTAAGGCCGCCATTATTTCCATATTACCAAGTGCGCACCCCATAGCTACTTGACGCATATTTTGTCTTTGTGGAAAGTTAAACATTTGCGGTTCTTTTATAAATACATGAATTAGTTTATTGTTATCAACAGCATAATACCATGGTTGAGCATTGTATTCAGATGGGGCTAAACGTGCAGCTTCAAGTAAGCTTAAAACATTATTATTAAGCTCTTTAACGTCTGTAAGTAGAACTTGCTTTAGTTTTTTCTTGCGAGTTGATTTATTTACGCTCTTCTTTGGATAACCCAGAGCCATTACTGCCGGTATAATAGTCTTCTCATCTTCACTAGAGCTATCTAAAATATCCCAGTTGGCAGCATTGATCTCTTCCATAATCTCATCTTCTTGGAGTTTTCTTATCTTAAATCCACTTTGCCAGACCGAACCCAATCCTCTACCAGTAAGCCAAATTGCAGCATGCTGAGCATAATAGCCAACATTCATCATTTGATAAAGCTCCAAAGATCCTCTAAAAGCTAAATACAGTGGAGCTTTAACCATTTGATTTGCTTCTACAGGAAAATAATCAAAGAGGTCCTCATATGCTAATAATTCTATGGAAATATCAGCTTCAGGCAAAAGCACAGGAACATTATTCAGGTAGTTTAATAGATCTACTTGAATATCGTTCTCAGGTACTTTAGATAAATATGACCTAACAGATGTCCTTGCTCTGAGTGCATCAAATAACTCCACTTAATCCACCCCAGTCTACTCAAAAATAAAATCCGCAAAATAATCCGGACGATGGAAGTCTGGATTAGCAGTAGTGATTTTGTTCCAAGCCATATAATGAGGTTCTGATGTCAGATCACCGCATTTATAAAGATTTGCTTTAATAACTTGGCCTGGATAAAAGGTTGAGTCCAAACTATCACTAGCATTAGCATATTTATGCCAAAGTTCAAATAATAATTTTGCAGGAATGTTAAAACCTACACCCCACTCGTATGCAAAATTAATTCCTTTAATCTGATTATCTTTTGAGTCAATCGCAAATAAACTCAAACCTTTTAATTCATCTTCATCAGGTAAAACTCTCTCGTCTCTATTCTCTCCTATACCTAAATGAATTGTAGCATTCCTGTTTGTTTCTAAATTCAAATAATAATTGTTATCTGGTTCAAATGACATAAAGAACTCCAAGCAACTATCGTTATGTACTGCTCCCTTAAACTCTTCCACCTCGGCTCTTGGTTCTAACTCATGCTCACCTCTTGTTAGCATTAGTCCCCACAAGTTCTCCTCATCATACAAAAAATAAAATCTTGTCTCTGGTTCGTAGTTATTACTTGCCCACAGATGATAACTGATCTTTCCTTCCTCAGCTTGTGACCAATCAAAATCAAAAATATTATTACTTAGAGTTGGTCTGCTTTGTCTTTTAACTTTATAACTTAACATGTCTCACCTATGTTTTTATTTCCTAAATTTTATATAAATTAATAATTGAGTTTTATTCTATAACTATTATAGTCTAACAAAGTTTTCTAGGCATTAATATTCTTTATTTTAGCAAATCTCTGATTAAATGTTCTATAATATCTGTTTAGAAGATTTTATAAGGAAGGATTATTTTATGAGTAAAATTAATATTGATAATTTAAAAATGAATGAATATAAAAATGACATCGTAAAAAGCTTATTTGAAGTTATTAGTATTCCTAGTGTTAAAGGTGAAGCTTTACCAGATGCTCCTTTTGGAAAAGGTCCTAAAGCTGCTTTAACCTGGTTCTTAGCAAAAGCTGAAGAGTTGGGTTTTAGAACTGGCAACGTTGATAACTATGCAGGTTATGCAGAATTTGGTCCTGAAACATCAGAAGCTCCACTTATTGCAGCTGTTTGTCACCTAGACGTTGTTCCTGCTGAAGAATGGACTGATGCCTTTGAACCACGTTTTGCAGAAGATAATGACACCATAATAGGCCGTGGTAGTGTTGATGATAAAGGTCCTGCAATGGCTGTTCTTTATGCCATGAAGAGTTTAATGGACTCAGACTTTGAACCTAAATGTAGAATCCGTCTTATTGTAGGAACAGATGAAGAATCTGGTTCTGAATGTTTAGAATACTATTCTAAACATGCTGAGATCCCTGTTGCTGCTTTCACAGCTGATGCAGATTTCCCTGTAATTAATGGAGAAAAAGGTATATTACGCGTTGAGCTAAACTGGAAAAATAATGGTAAGCGTCCAGCAGAAGGGACTGATAGACTTTATAGTGCTAAAGTCGGAAATGTTCCAAATATTGTTCCTGGAGAAGCTGTATTAAAGTTCCAAAAAGCTGACGGAAGCTTCGAGGAAATTAAAACTGAAGGCTCTATGGGTCATGCTTCTACACCTGAAAATTACAAGAATGCAATTCAATATGCTCTAATGGCAGCCTATGAAAGAAGCTTAGAAAACAATGTAGATGATCCTTTCCTAAAAGATTTTGCTAAAATTCTAAATACAGAATATAACGGAGCAGGACTTAACATTAACTTTTCAGATGAACCATCAGGTAACCTAACATTAAATGTCGGTATATTTAAACTATCTGATGACCAGGCTGAATTTACACTTGATATAAGATATCCAGTTACCTATAAATTAGATGACGTCCTCTCTGGAATAGAATCCGCAATTGCAAATACTGCTTTTGAACTAGGTAATTATTATCATTCAGAAGCCCTATATAGACCAGCGGAAGATCCTCTAGTGCAATTATTAATGGCTTCTTATAATGATGTAACTGGAGAAAATGAAACTCCTAAGAGCATGGGTGGTGGTACTTATGCTAGGTCATTACCTAATACAATTGCATTCGGAGCAAACTTCCCAGGTAACCCCTACTTAGGTCATGCAAAATTTGAATACGCTAAATTATCTGAAATCATCCAAGCAGCTGAAATATTCAGAATCTCTCTTCAAAAAATGGATGAAGAATATAGTAATAAGTAATTCGAAATATAGTTTGCTGATAAGAAGGAATTAAATGAACAAAATATTCTCTAGAATACGACTATCAATGACAACAATTGCAATACTTGTTTTCTTTTTGACATTAAGTATTTCACTGACAATCTGGAATATACCTATGTATTTATTATGCATACACTTTTCGGATATTCCCAAGCAAGTCAATATGTCACTTGGTACTATTCTAGAGAATTATTTATATTTATTAAAATACTTGCATTTACCATGGATGACTGAATTTAATTTGCCAGATTTTGCATCAAGTGCATCAGGTGCATTTCATTTTTATGAAGTTAAAAATCTTTTTTACCTAAATTATGCTTGTCTACTTCTTTCTGGAATATATGCTGGAGTTTCTATCTTTAATTTACACAAACAGAAACGTTTTTACTACCTAGAAAAACCCTTTAAAATTTTGAGTTTTTTACCTATGTTAGTAATTATTCTTCTAAGTATTTTCTTCGAAAGGATTTTCATTTTGTTTCATCAAGTCTTCTTTGATAATGATGCTTGGCTGTTTAATCCAAGTACAGATCCGATTATAAATGTATTACCACAAAACTTTTTCATGCTTTGTTTTTTACAGGTTTTTATTTTATTTCAAGTCGGAATTATCTTAATATGGTACTTGGCGAAAAAAGATAGAAATAGAATTTCAATTATTGATAATACTAATGATTAAAGATTAACTATTTTAGAGTAAGTTCATGAACTAGATGCAGTATTTTAAATAATAGACTATAATAATTTAGTAAGGATTCACTAGAAAACCTTACTAGGAGGAATTATGAATCTAGAAGAAAAACTAAGAAAAATACCTGATTTTCCAGAAGCAGGCATAACATTTATAGATATTACAACAGTTTTGAAAGATCCAGATGCATTTGAAGAAGTTATTAGACAAATGCTAGAACAAGTAAAGGATCTAGATTTCGACATTATTGTTGGCTCTGAATCAAGAGGATTTATTTTCGGTGCAGCGTTAGCTTTTGCAGCTCACAAAGGTTTTGTACCAGTTAGAAAACCTAACAAATTACCGGCAGAAACTTTAAGCATTGATTATGATTTAGAGTATGGTAGCAATACGCTTGAAATTCATAAAGATGCTATTAAACCAGGACAAAAAGTTCTGTTAGTTGATGATCTCTTGGCAACTGGTGGAACCGCAAATGCAAGTTGTAAGCTTGTAGAAGAATTAGGTGGAGAAATCGTTGGTACCTCTTTCTTTGTGGAATTAAGTGGTCTAGGTGGTCGTGAAGCTCTCAAAGATTACGAAATCTACAGATTATTAGAATTATAATTCTTCTAATGTAATATATGAAATAATAATGGGTATCATGCTTATGATACCCATTAATTTTCATTAAGTTTTTATACTACGAAAAGCTCTTTTACTATTCTCTCAGGCCTTTATTAAGTCTCCAAGCTGCAACAGCGACACTTCCTGCATAGAACAAAAGAATATATATAACAACAGCCAAGATACCTAAGAGGTACAACCAAACTCCATATTGCATAGCAAATATAGCAGTAAATATCAAACCTGCTACTGCTGGAGCAATACCAATTAACATTATAAAAGGCATTATAAATTGAGCTAAAACCCCTTCAAATGATCCAGCTAAGCTAAACACATAAATTTGTAATCCCATGTAGAAAAAGTTAAATATTGCAATCGCAAGATACACGCTTAGCAAAACAATTATATTCATTCTGAATAAAGAGAACAAAATAATCATTGCTGGTAAAACATCAATCAATGTATAAATAACTGGTGTCAAACTTGAATAAATTACCTTCTTATATGATTTACCTGGTAAGTAGTAAAAATAAGGTTGAGTCATATCTGAAAGCACAGGATTTGCCATACTTAAATAGTACATGAAATATGCACATGCACCCATAAAAATAAATAGAACTGTTTCTCTATTTATTTCAGAGCCCATTGTAACTTTTTCTTTTAATAAGAAGTACATTACTACTGCAATAACTGCATAGATTAAAGTAGAAATTCCTACATAATAAGGTTTTCTCCTACGTGTTTCAGCAAGGTGTAGGAATAAAAATGCACTCTCACCTCGACCACCGTTCAAACCTTTGTCTCTAACTTTATGTTTCTTATTATAGTTAACCATTATACCTGTTTTATTGTTTTTAACTTTTTCTTGAAGATCGGCTACTTCTTTTGCTGCATTAGTAGCATCCTCATAGAAATCAACATCAACACTATATGTGTAGACCACTGCTAATACTGCAGAGGCTATTAATAAAATTGCAGGCAAGATTAGGTTTATTAAGTCACCTTTAAAAGCAATTACAATAAAATTGGCTGCCCATCCAAATAATGGAAAATATCTAATTAATATATTATTTGATAGTATATCTGCTAGTCCTTCAGTTGTACCATTAGCTAAAAAGAAATAAGCCAGACCAGCCCCTAAAATTACACCAGCAAGAGTTAAGATTGATATTTTCAAGACTTTGTTTACTTGTTTATTGTTAATGCATAGAACATATATAGCTTGTTTCCAGGCTTGCACACAAATCAATATCAGAATAATTCCAAAAACGAAAAATCCTAATCTTGAATCTTGGAAGCCTACTGCTTTAAGTTGTGGTGCCAAATAAACTATAAATATACCTAAAATTAAAGTACCTAAAAATTTATTTAGCATTCCGTATAACAATACATTTTGTGATTTGAATGGAGCTGTCATTATAAATTGGACATCTGCCATAGAGTATTGAGTAACGCCTTTCTTAGCAGCATTAAATAAACTTATCAGAATTGTAGTTGCAACAATTGCCCAAATACCTATCGTGATGGAATTGTTGACTAAATTTATAGTTGCTTGATCAGCTGCTGCTCCACCTTCTTTGGAAAACATATCATAAAGCTGAGTATTTCTTGCGTTTAAAATACTCAAAACCATAATTCCAACAACAAAAACTAAGCTTATTAATTGAGATGGGTGTTTAAGACTATTTCTTAACCAACCTATAGCTTTTTTCTTATACAAATAAATAATTGCTCTCATCTTGACCCCTATCTCTACTTATTATCCTCATTTTTACTAGAATCAGAATTACTTTCTACTTCTAAGTTTTGATAATCCTCTACATCTGTAGTAACTTTTATATCAGTATGGTCCAGATCAGTAACACGGAAAAATAACTCTTCCAGTGTTTCATTGTTTTCATCTAACTGTTCTTTATCAGCTACTGCAACGATACTTCCTTCTGTCATTATCAGGACTTTATCCCAGATCTCATCAACTGTATCTAAAATATGTGTAGAAATTAGTAAGGAAGTCCCTTCTGCTTTAAGCTCGGCAATCATATGTTTAAGCTCAACTATAGCTCTAGGGTCAAGACCTATCATTGGTTCGTCCAGCAAAACAAATTTAGGTTTTGGCAAAAGAGCAACCATAATATTTAACTTTTGTTGCATACCTTTAGATAATTCAGAACCCATTTTATCTTTGTTTTCATACATATCTAATCGTCTAAGCAAAGCATCTGCACGGTCTCGCCAATTTTCTAATTTATAAACTCTGGCAATAAATTCTAAATGTTCATCTACTGTTAAAATTTCATATAAATGAGGTAATTCTGGTATATAGGCAATTAAGTTTCTGCCTTCAACTGATTTGTTACTATAACCATCTATTGTTATTTCACCATCATAACTCAACAAACCCATAATACTTTTGATTAAAGTAGACTTACCGGCACCATTAGGTCCAACTAGTAGTGTTACAGAATTATCAGGAATTGTCACATTTATATCTTTATTTGCATAAACTTTAGAATATCTTTTATTTAAATTTTTAATTTCTAGCATTAGGAAAACCACCTTCACATCAAATTTATTGGTCTAAAGGGACCAACATAGCTGCATCATATTATATATTAAATTCATAAATAAAAATAAAAATATAAAAATCTGAATAATGTTATGACCCCAAAGAGTCTAACTTTTTGGGGTCACATCATAAAGCAATTTTATCCAGGTTAAAAACTTAGTCGTAATAGGATATTAAAATAAAATTAAAGTGCAACTAAAGTAATTCCAGAATTACTCTTAGTCCAATCATCATCATCTCTAAAACTAGGATCCACTTCGACAATTTTTCTGCCTTCTTTTTCGAAAGGTCCAAAAACCTCTCCTGGGCAAAAAGCTTTAATTCTTTCTTTGCGAGCTTGTTCCAATAGTTCTGCCCTAACTATATTTCTGATATTATCACCATCTGCACTTAATCCATGTCCATGATAAATTTTAATTTTAGAAATCTTCATTCTACTTATAGTCATTAGTTGGATTTTTAATTTTCTCAAAACATCTGCAGAAGAATTATTAGGATCTGCCAAGTCTATTAAAGATGTTTGATTTTTTTTGCTCACATTCCACCTCCTAATTCAGATGTAAATATTCATACAAATGTTTCAAAATACTTAAATCGAGTCCGTAACTAGCAAAATTATTAGTGTTTATCGATAACGCAAACCACACAATCAATATTTATCTCGAAATAATTATTAGAACAAAACAAACTATAGCACTTATTATAACACAGTTACTTGCTTAAGTTAAAGTCACAACATCAGAAACCATTAACAAACTGGCAATTGATTTGCTATTCAAAACCTCAATGTTTTCATTTCTCAAATATGAATTGAAAGATTTATCCTCACTTAGTAATTCTTTCAGAGATTCCTCAGCAAAATAAAACTTCACATCAGCCTTTATCCCTTCACTTTTATTATTTTCAGAAGCAATTTCTGACTCAATAAAGTCAAAGAGTTTAACTGCCTCACTTACAAATAAAAATCTAATACTAAGACTATCTATTTTCGCAAAACTTACTAAATCTTTGATTAATTGCTTAAGTAAACTCTCATTTTTTTCAGACTGACTTGCCCCAATAAAATTCTTATTACAATAAAATAATTTTTTACCTTCGTAGCTTTCTTCATTCTCAAATAGGAATGCACTCTCTTCTATCAAATAAGAATAATCTTCCAAAAAAACTTCTTTAGTTTTGGCTTTACTAACTTGTACTTTAGTCATCTAATCCCTCTCTTTCCAACGGAGCTAAGCCTGTATTAGTGTTGATTGCTCTTGGAATAGAAGTTTTACTGTTTCCCCATGATTTATCCTTATATCTGTAATCAAACTTAAGGGTAAACCACTCTACTTCATTGGCCAGATCTTTATATTTTCTCATATTAGTATTCTCTAACATATTTACAAAAGCAGCTCTCTCATCTTGTTTCAAATATTCTGCTGCATACTTTAATAACAAAGCCATATCTGGTAAACAAAACATTTGAATTCGCTGGAACTTATCTCTGAACTCTTTTTCTGTTTGAAATTGATAAAAAATAACATCAATATAATTCTTCATTGTGTGATTCAATTTATCACAAAGCGCACAACTATTAACGATATTTAAGACCTTTTCAGATGCATTAATTAAACTATCTTTATTACTCTTTCTCAGATTAAAGAAAGAAGGTTCATTAGCATGACTATCCTTAAGAATCTTTTGTAATTCTTTATATTGTTCTAACATATAAGTATGAGTAATTAAACCTAAACCTAATCTGTTATTCTGAGAATTATAAAGCCTTGAATAGTGATCATTACAGAAACCTTTTTCATTGGTTTCTACCCTATTATCTGGCTCCATTAATGATGGTCCTAAATAGTATTCAATCAAACTCTCTGTTCTTTTTTCTCTCAATTCACAGATAGGACAAAGCTTAAATTGATTAAAAGCATCATTTACTGGAATTGTGTATATTTGTTCTTTTCTAGCCATTCTCTTCCTTTCACATGCACAACTCTACGACAACTCATATTTACACTTAAAATGTTTATTGCTGTATAATATTCAATCTGCTCAATAAGAACATCTTGAACTTGCAACATAACTTCCTGGGCGTTATAACCATAAAACAAGCTTATTTCTAAGTTTAATATTGCTCCATAAGGATTCGTAATAGCTTCCACTTCTAAAACTTCCGCTAAGCCAGCAATATTTTTTGTTATTATTTTGACCATGGAGGCTATAGCTTCATCTGTCATTACGTTTACACCTACAGTACTAAAAGTAGGTCTAACAATTGTTCTTTCAGAATATTCAGCAACTCTATCAAATTCGTCAAAGCGTTTTCTCCAAATCTTAATAGGATCAAAAAATGATCCACTAAATTCATGTTTAATTTCCATGCTAGTAACTGGAATTGCATGACTGCCTTGAGTTTTTCTAGCTAGTTTAGCTTGACGTTGCTCCTCGCTTGTAGAAACATCACCTATACGAATATACTCCACTGGATTTGGTAAATAAAGGTTCTCACAGATCTTTAATATCATTTTGTCTGATGTCCCCAATATCATCAATCGTTGAGGTTTTAAGTCTGCTAAGCTTCTTCTCATACTCATTGCAGCGCTCTCGTCCATAAATAACGCCTGACGTACAGATTCTAATTTAGTTTCTGCTTTTTTTGCAGTTGACCCAGCTTTAATTCTTCCAGAATCTATTAATAAACCATCATCTATTAACAGTTCAATATTCCTTCGTTTTGCCAATTCATTAGCACGGGATGACTTACCGGTTCCAGCTGGGCCTACAAAGGCAATTACATTAATCTTAAATAGCTCTTTCTTTAAATCATTTTCTATAGATGCCTTTGAATTAAATCTCTGTGAAATCTCATTACCGATATTCGTCAAAGGATTAAAAGAATTTATAGCAGAAAAAAATTTTTCCCTTCTATCCTCCGAAAATTCTTTTTTAGAATCTTTATCCTTATGTCCTAATAAAACATTCCTTAAGCTTCTAAAAGACCTCTTCTTTGTCTTATTTGAAACTTCATGTTGAGCTTGTATTATCTCTTTAAAATCATTTTCTTCTACAATTTGATTAACAGGCTTTTTATTGCTATAACTTCTAAATACTTTACTCGGACTACTATTATTTCTATTTTTATCCAGAGCTATATCTAATTCTTGAGCTGAAATTACTTCATTATGTGACAAAAAGACTTGATATAAATTATCAAGTTTTATTTCTTCTTTTTTAGAATTTATATTTCTAATTTTACTTTTTGCCATATGTGTAGTCTCCATTATTAGAACTTAATTAATGCATCAGTCAATTGAAATTTTTTAGCATCTACAATGAACAAATTAGTGTATTGATTATTATGCTTCCTCTTCTTCCTCGTCATCTTGTTCCCAGTTATGGTAAACATCTTGAACGTCATCATCATCTTCAAGATCATCAATTAATTTTTGCATAATCTCAGCATCGGATTCATCTAACTCAACAGTTGTCATTGCCACCGGACCAACACTACTTTCAACAATTTCCAAGTCAGCTGCAGATAAGGTGTTTTTTACATCTGCATAGCTTTCTGGACTTGTAACAACTAAATACGCTTCATCAATTTTCTTGATATCTTCTGCTCCAGCTTCCAAAGCTAACATCATTAATTCTTCATCATTAAGATTTTCAGCTTCCAAGTAGATTTCACCTTTTTCTTCAAATAAAAAACTGACGCTACCATTTTGTCCTAGATTACCATTATGCTTGCTGAAAATATGACGTATATTACCTGCCGTTCTATTTCTATTGTCGGTCAAAGCATTAACAATAACTGCTACACCATTAGGTCCATAACCTTCGTATGTTATAGCTTCGAAATCTTCAGTATTACTTGCATCACTTGCTCTTTTAATACTTCTTTTAATTGAGTCATTTGGCATATTATAGGATTTGGCCTTTTCAATAGCATCAGCTAGTCTTTTGTTTTGATCTGGATTTTCTCCACCTTCTTTGACTGCTACCTGTATTTCACGACCCATCTTGGTGAAAATTTTACCTTTTTTGGCATCTTGTGCGCCTTTTCTTCTTTTAATATTATTCCACTTTGAATGTCCTGCCATATACACCTCTCCTTAATTATTTTTTCTCTTAATTTTCAGCTGACTTTATTAGAATAACTAAAGTTATTGAATTTAATTTAATTTACTCTATTATAGTACTTTTGATAGAATTAGTAAAAATAGCCCCTAGCGGTTATAATAACTTTTATTAAAAAGAGGTTAAAAATGATTTCTGAACAAAACGAACAAAAAAGCAATAATAAGCTAAAACAAGAATTAAATAAAGAAATTGATAGGCGACGTACTTTCGCTATTATCTCTCACCCTGACGCAGGTAAAACTACAATTACAGAAAAATTCTTACTCTATGGTGGTGCTATTCACGAAGCTGGATCTGTTAGAGCTCGTAAGGCTAATAGACATGCAACTAGTGACTGGATGGAAATTGAAAAACAACGTGGTATCTCTGTCACATCTTCTGTTATGCAATTTGAGTACGAAGGTTATTGTGTAAATATTCTTGATACCCCAGGACACCAAGACTTCTCTGAAGACACTTATCGTACTCTTACCGCGGCAGATGCTGCTGTCATGCTTATTGATGGTGGTAAAGGTGTTGAGCCACAAACTATAAAACTCTTTCAAGTTTGTAGAATGCGTGGAATTCCTATTTTCACATTTGTTAATAAAATGGATAGAGCGGCTAGAAGTCCATTTGAACTAATGGACGAAATTGAAAAAGTTTTGGGAATATCTGCCTTTCCTTTCAACTGGCCAATAGGAATTTATGGAGATTTCAAAGGTGTATACAACCGTCGCACCAGAGAAGTTGAATTATTTAGCGATGAAAACGAAGACCACGGTGCTAGTAGAGTTACTGTCAGCGTAAACTCAATTGAAGATCCAGAATTAGATAAAATTCTTGGCACTGAATATCACGAAACCTTAATGGAAGAGATTGAGCTGCTTGATATTGCTGGAGATGATTTAGATTTTGAGCTTATTAATAATGGTGAATTGACCCCAATGTTCTTTGGTTCTGCTATTAGTAACTTTGGTGTAGAAACGTTCTTACAATACTTCTTAAAAATGAGCCCCTCACCAAGTCCACGTAAGAGTGATCACGGTTTAATCTCTCCTAATGATGAAGCTTTTAGAGGTTTCATTTTCAAAATTCAAGCCAACATGAATCCTGGTCATAGAGATCGTCTAGCCTTCCTTAGAATATGTTCAGGAAAGTTCGAGAAAGATATGGAGGTTGTCAATGTAAACTCAAGCAAGACTATACGCTTACAGCAACCACAACAATTTATGGCGCAAGACCATAAGACTGTAGATAAAGCCTATGCTGGCGATATTATTGGTATTTATGATCCCGGTATATATAGAATTGGCGACTCAATATGTTCTGCTGGTGCTGAAGTAAATTTCGAGGCAATACCTAGTTTTGCACCTGAACACTTTGCTAGAGTTCAAGCCAAAGATAGCCTTAAGCGTAAACAATTCATCAAAGGTATGACTCAACTAGCACAGGAAGGTACTATTCAGATGTATAAAGAGCCTAGCATCGGTACCGAAACTTATGTCGTAGGTGTTGTTGGTGTCTTACAGTTCGATGTCTTGCGTGAGCGACTAAAAAATGAGTATAAGGTTGAATTAGTTCAAAATAATTTAAATTATCGCTTTGCTCGTTGGATAAAATTTGAGGAAGAAGCTCCAAATAAGGATCTAGAAGATTTAGATATGACTTCAAGTACTTTGTTAGTAGAAGATCACCTTGGCAATCCAGTTCTTCTTTTCGAATCCCAATGGGCTATAGATTGGATATATGACAAAAACAAGGGTGTAATTCTTACATCAATTAATGAAGGACAAAATATAAGTCACGTTTAATAAAAACGTGACTTTCTTTTACTATATAAATTTTTTCGAGCAAGTTCGACGTAATAATATTTATTTTGATTTTTTGGTACAGTCTTTACATAAACCAAAAATTTCTAGTCTGTGATATTTTGGTGTAAAACCTTGACTTTCTAAACTGTCTGATAACTCGTCTAAATAACAAAAATCCAAATGAATTTCTTTGCGACAGTTTTTACATATCGCATAATGTTTATGTTCTTGTTCATGCAAGTGATAATATATACTCTCAGATTCAGGCATTCTAACTTGATGTACCAATTCTTTTTCTTCGAAAACTTCAAGATTTCTATAAATAGTACTTAACCAAATTGAATCCTCTCCCACCTTTTCTACAACTTTATCAAATATTTCTTTTGCATCTAATGGAACTTCAGCAGTCTGCATTGCTTCCAGCATGTAAACTCTAGCGCTTGTTCTGCGTATATTATTCTCACGTAAAATCTGCAATGCTTCGTCTCTATTTTTTTTGTTTTCCATCAAAACCTCCTCTGGAGTCATCAATAACACCAATAATAAGTATTACAATACATCAAACTTTAAAACTAATTACTAGATTACTATGATCTATTTCTAATTCTATTAGCTTTAACTGACATATAGATCTTACTGAAAACACTTAACGCTATCAATACAAACACACTTAATATTACTATCGAACCTCCCGGTGCAAAACCGTAAGCATAAGAAGCAATTACACCAATTAAAGTGCAGCTTGAGCCTATTATAACACTAGCTATTAATGTATTTTTGTAATTCAAGTGCAGTTGCATTGCAGTGGCATAAGGTAGTACTAACAAGGATGAAATTACAAGAGTTCCAACACTTCTTGAAGCTACACCAACTGTTAAAGCAGTCATTATGATAAAAATTACATCAACCAAAATTGTATTTATACCTGCTAACTTTGCGCCTTCAATGTCGAAACTCATAAAGAATAATTCTTTATAAAACAACAATGAGACGATAACTACAATGGAGCATATTAAGATCGTTAAATTTCGCTCGGCAGGACTTATAGCTACAATACTACCAAACAAATATGAACCAAAGCTTTTTCCAGTACCAGCCATGTTAGATAAAATACCTGCTAAACCTACTGAAAAAGCAATTACTATTGCAGATGCGATCTCAGCATAACGAGGGAATAATCTCCTGACAAATTCTAAAACAAAGGCTGCTACTAAAGTTCCTGCCAATGACCATACTGTAGGGTTATATCCTAAAACAACACCCAAAGCTACACCAGCCAAAGCTGAGTGAGATAAAGCATCACCCATATTTGCTTGTCTACGTAGAACTACCGTCTGTCCTATAAAAGCTGACGCTGCTCCTATAAACAATGCAACTATAAGAGCTGTTCTCATAAACCCAAATGACAACATTTCTAACATTTTCTTGTTTACCCCTTCCTATTGCTTTTCTTTTCCGTGATGTATCTTTGCATGATAAGTTTCAGATCTTTCTCCGAAAGCATGTGGAGCACCATGTATAATTCTATTTAATCTCTCATGATCCTCATCATTATGCATATCATATAACTCAATACTATCGCCAAGAAGATAATACAATTTGTCCACATTATCATGAATTCTTAGCATATCGTGAGAAACCATCAATATACTAATTTTTTTATCTTCTCTTAAATCCTGAAGCAATTCATAAAATTTATCTTGTGATTGAGCATCTATTCCACTAGTTGCTTCATCAAGAATTAACAGCTCAGGATCATTAACTAATGCTCTGGCTAAAAAAACCCGTTGCTGTTGACCGCCAGATAATTCTCCTATTCTTTTATCGGCTAAATTAGCTGCTCCAACTAGATTAAGGATCTCCAAAGCCTTTTCCCTATGTTTTTTGCGAGCTGGAAGTCCAAATCCTATGCTCTTATACATATTCGAAATTACAACTTCTAAAACACTAGCTGGAAATGAAGCATTTAAGTCAACCATTTTTTGTGAAATATAGCCTACTTTCTGCCATTCTTTAAAATCAGAAACTTTTTCTCCAAATAATTTAATTTCTCCTGCCAATGGTTTTAACTGACCTAAAATTAACTTAAGCAAAGTACTTTTACCTGCACCATTAGGACCAGATATACCTACGAATTCTTCTTCATTTAGATTTAGTGAAATATCTTTAAAAACTGTTGCATCAGAATAATCAAAAGATAAATTCTTAACTTCTAATATATTTTTCATAACTTTCTCCAAATTCAAATTTACAATTTCAATAATCTCAAAAACTGAATAATGTTCTTTTATAAACTATTCGTTTAAGGTCTTCGTCGTTTTATGCAAACGACTCGCAAATACAATTCTATCATAAAAATCCCGTCTTTATCAATCCTTTAACATTAATATTTATATTAAGCAATTTTCTTTATATATTGCTAAAATATACTCTGAATTAATATAATTATGAATTGATAAGTTTACTGTTATTGGGAGGATAAAATGCTTGGATTTAACTTACTATTGGCGATTACATCAGTTTACTGGATACTACTATTAGCATCACTAATCTTGATTGGAGCTGTTGGAATTTACAGTTTTTTGAGTAACCGTTCATTTCATAGAGAGTTTATCAAAGAAATTCTTGAAATGGCTCAGGAGGTTGAGCAGTTAGAACGATATCATATAGATAACCTTGAAAAAACTAACAAAATCTTAGAAAAAAGCAAATATCCTTTAGTAGCTGCAGCTTCTATTAAATTAAAAAAGGACTCACATAACTTATATCAAGACCAATGGATTTCAAGTCCTGATGAAATATTTAGTCTCGATAAAGTTTTGGATAAAAGTCAATTTAGATCATATACTTTAGAATACCCACTTTACTTGCTAACTCTTGGAGTATTACTGTTTTTAGCATTTTTACTTGGTGGTTTAAATTTAAGTGGAAATAAAGCTCTAGTTTTAATGATAGCCTCCATTCCACTTTTTCTTAGTTTGATAATTGCCTTTTCACTTTCAATCATTAAGTTACGAAACAAAGACGATTTAAATAGAGCTTTAAATTTTCTTTCAGAAAAAATCAAAGAGAGAGTTCCTGTATTCCGTGAACTCGCTGGAACGGCAGCATTAATTGAAGCTTTCTTCCGTTATGATCGTTCAATGTCCCAATCTGTATCTGAATTCAGTGAAATGCTTAGTGATTTATCGCATAACAAGGTTGCTGAAATCATCGGAGAAAATGTTAGAGCTTCATTAGAAGAAAGTCTTCTTCCAAGCTTAAATAGCACCCTATCTTCTCTCCAAATTTCTACTGAAAAACTCGCCAGTGAAAAGAATGAAAGTATGAAGGAAATTAGCGAATATTACAGCAAGGCAATTACGAGTTCTCTCGAACGAAACTTACAACCTTTCTATCAAGAGCTTGAAAACTTTGCGCAAAATATTTATGAAGCCAATAAGTCAACAGAAATTACTTTACAAAATATAAATCAACATAGAAAAGAAAGTAGCGAATTACAATCAAGTCTTCTACAAAGTCTGGATTCTCTCAAGCTTGCTAATCAATCATGGACAAATAACTTAGACTCAATTTCACAAAGCATGGCTGAACTTGCTGAGCTAAATAAAAACCTCACCGCTACCCAAAAAGATTCTAAGTCTATTCTGAGTGAATCTATCAAAGCATTAAGAGATCAACTAAATAGTTTCGAAGAAAACATGAACGCTTTAACTGCTAAAATTAATGAACAAAACCAAAACTTCGTTAATAGATTTGAAGCTGCTAGCTCAAGTAGTCTGGAGCTAAAAGATGATATTAAAGAACTAGGTCTTCTCTTCGCTGATCAAACAGAGACCCTCAATCGACAAAACATAGATATATCAAATGAAATCAATGCATTAAATGAAGGGCTAAATGCATCGGTACAAAATTTCACTAGTGGAATTAATGAAGGCGTAATCTCAGTACTTGCAAATTTTGATAATAGCTTAGCTGAAATCAGCGATAGATTAATTGATACTAGTTCAGAGATTAATTCCAACATTAATTCTTGGATATCTGAAATGGAATATCAAGAACAACGTCGTGCACGCAAGCTAAACAATTCAGATAAAATGAATTATAATAATATGAAACAAGATAAATCTAGCGTCTTCTTATTAAACAACAATAAATATAACGAGGAGCATTATGATGAATAATCCTAAAAAAAGTGAAAATTATGAGCAGCTCCCAATTGAGGAATGGCTAAATCATAGTGAAACAGACACAGACTTCAATGAAGAGCAAGAGATACTTTCGCCAAAGGGAAATGATAAACAGTCATCACCAGTCGAAAATAATACTCACATTGAAGAAAGTTCTATCATCTCATCTGCTCAGAATTATTCTTCTAATTCCTCTCTAAAACCAGCAAATAATGGTATATACATAGCCAAGTCAAACGCTGAATTAGCTCAACTTGAAAAACAGGATAATGAAGCATCAGAAGAAGATATTTCTGCTAATTATGATGATTACATTGAAGAAAAATTCTCTGCTGCTCGATATGCTATGGAAAACAAAACTGATAATAAATACGAACGTAATATTTTCAGTTCGACCCCACCAAGAGAAAAATCGGCAAAACTTTTGCCTAATAACGATAGGAAAACTGAAAGCATGTACGTTCCCTATTACGAACGTTACGCTTTAAACTCTAATGCTTTTAATGGTCAAGACATCTATGAATCTAATGATAATTTGATCAACTCTTCTCCTAATGAAATTAAGGCTGGTGAAGTTAGAGCAGAAATTGCGTCAAGCAAAGCTTTTTCCAAGCAACCTATGGCTACCAGAACCACTAGTGCTGCCAAAACTGCTGGACTTGATTTAGCAAATGAGTTCAAGAACAGCAAAATTTCAAATAGTCTAAAGAAGAGCAGAGAAAGACACCCATACTTAATGGAAAGGCCGCTTAGTATAACTGACCAAGATGCCGAAAAACTCTTAAGTAAAGTAATTGATACCTCTACATACAATATCCCCCAATTAGCTACTGAGTTAAACAGCGAGGAAGTCCGTTATATTTTTCACGCTATGTTACTTTTAAACCAACGTGATGAACACCTAGTTCCAGCTTTGCAACAAATAGCAATCCAAAGAGCTAATTGGAGTATGTATATTATTGCTTGGTCAACTTTACAAAGAAATTTTCCAAACAAAAATATACAAAAGACATTAGAGTTGATGTATTCAAGAATTATTAGTGATTCAAATCAGAGAGATATTAAACCTTCTAATAACCATAGAGCAATTAGTGAAATTGTAAATCTCGCTAAATCTGATGCAGCTTTAGTAAGTGATGTAGTTAAACAAATTAATCAGAGCTATAACCTCTCACCTGACTCAGGGCTAGAGACCTTTATTTACGTATATCAAATACTAGTAAGAAGTAATTTTGGTGGTGCGGTCCTTGGAGAGTTTTTCCGCAAAGCTGATATTTTTGTACTATACAAAAAAGCAGAAATACTTTGTGAAACTTTAGAATTTATGCATCCTGGTATAGCAGCCGAAATACTAAGTAGAATCATCTCAAATAGAGATGAAATTAATGGACCTAAACTATATATATATAAATATATTGCAGAAATATTTTTACAAAAATATCCAGACCATCCTGTTTGGAAATACTTAAGTCGTGACCTAATCAGAACTTATAAGTCATGGTATGTACAAGATAAAATTAGTTCCCAAACTCAGGTCTACCCTGCCAAAAGTAATTTCTTAGAATCTTACTTAAGCGATATTGAAGATATTGCGATGATCAGTCAAGATATTATGGCTATACGCTTCGAAGATTTCATTCTTTTTGATGATAGGCGTCGTGGCGATAGTTTGATGTACTATAAGGACGAAGCAATTAAAAATCTTCTTACCAGAGGTTTGGAAGAGAGAGATTTGGTTAATACTAAACTTGCAGAAGCCAATGCTAAAACTGCAATAAGCAATAAATCATTTCCTGAAGTAGTGTTGCTTGAAATATTGCCACCTCAATTAGAGTTTGCTCGTAAATTTATGGATAGAGCTTTAGGTAGTTATCGTAGAAATAAACAACATAAAAGCATTTTCAATAACTGGTTCAAACAGAATTAATTAGCTTAAATAAGAGCACTATAATTTACAAAAATGAAATAAGGAGAAAAATATGATTAAAATTTACTTAGGTTGTGATCTTTTTACTGAAGGTCAGAGATGGCAAGCAAAAGAAATACAAAAAAGTATTGAGGATCGCTTGGGAGATAAAGTTGATATTTACAATCCTGCAGATAATCTAGAGATAAATGATAAAGAAGCTGGATTTGCTAGTGGTACTGATATTCTACTTGCTGATTATGCACGCTTAAGAGATTCAGATTATTTGATCGCACTTATGGATACTTATGATCTTGGACTTGCAGCAGAAATGGGTATAGCATGGGAGCGCAATATTCCAATTTACCAATTATATACTGATATTAGACTTACTGGTAATGACAGAACTGATAAGTTCGATGAAATGAGAAAAGATATTTTTCAAAATGATTTCTTATATATCAATAAACTTGTCACAGGTTTAGCTTACGTTAATAAAGACGGACAAGTTCATAAACAAGCTACAATCTTCAAAAACAAAGATAATTTAGTCGAAGCAATTATTGAAGATATTTTAAGTAAATAATAATTAATCCCCTTTGGACTAGCTATTAATTAATTTAGCATCTAGATTCCAAAGGGGATTTTTGTATGAAAATTTTTTCGTAAAAAATTGTTCTTTGAAATAATAATAATTACTAAAGTTTATTTAAAAATTTTAGCAATACTTCAACACTTAAATTAGCTGCTGCTTCTTCAAAGTTATCATAAGTTTCATCAGCATTATCATCAGCTTCATCAGAAATTGAGCGTATGATTAAACATTTCTTATCTGCTCCAAAAGCTATTTGTGCTATAGCTGCACTTTCCATATCACATGCAAGAGCTGAAGTTTTCTCAACTATTTCTTCTTTCAATTGTTGTGAATTAATAAAATTATCTCCACTTGCAACTGGGCCAACCCTTAAATTAACTGTACCTAGAACACTTTTAAGCAAAATTTCTCTTAATTCTTTATCTGTTTCAAAAACTGAAATACCATCACCTGGGTAAGTTGAAGCTAAAATTCTTGCAGGAATATCATGCTGATAAAGTTCATCTGCTATAACTAAACTTAAAGTTCCTAATCCTGCCTGCAAGGCTCCTGCAATCCCAGTATTAATAATTAAGTCTGGATCATATTTATCAATTAATAACTGAGTAAAACTAGCAGCATTCGCCTTACCAATTCCACAAACTCCAATAAATAGTTTTAAGCCATTAAATTCAGCAAGATGTACATCTCTGCCATAATGATTATTAACGTTTTGGATTTCCATATTCTCTAAAAGTTTCTTCACTTCTACTGGCATTGCTGCAATAATTCCTATTTTCATTTTTACCTCATTTTCTTATCTTCTTAAAGATAAATTTAATTTTTTAAATTTGTCTTGCCAAAACTAAATGGCATAATTTCCTCAAAGTTATATATACAATATTCTATTTTTGATTTTGCAACTATTACTTTAGTATTCTTATCAAAAAACTCTGCCATAAATTGCCTACAGACTCCACATGGATAAGCAAACTGTTTAACCTCATTTGAATTTGCTAGTGCACCAGTAATAGCAATCGCAGAAAATTTCATATTTCTATCTAAGATTGCTTTAACCATTGCAGATCTCTCAGCGCATATTCCTGCAGGAAATGAGGCATTCTCTATGTTTGCACCACTATAAATTTGATTATCCGCAGCCAATACAACTGCTCCTACCTTATAATTGGAATAAGGTGCATATGCATTATTTCTAGCAGTAATAGCTGCTGAAATTAGCTCTTCTACCTTTTTATCATCTATAATAAATTTATTATTACTCATATAATTTTCCACCTGATTTATCAGACTCTATAAGTAATCTCATGGCTTCTATACTAACTTTAATAGCCTCACTCATATCGTGGGTTTCATTATCTTCCATACCTGCTTTTAATCTATCTTTGTTCCATAAAACGTGTAATACTGCACCAGATCTAATACCTAAAACCTGAGAAACAGTAAATAAAGCTGCGCACTCCATTTCTGAAGCTAAGGCACCACCTCTTTTCCAGGCCTCCCATTTATTTAATAACTCATAACTCACTGGCATCCTCTCTGGAGAATGTTGACCGTAGAATGAATCTTTAGTATGTATTGTGCCAACATGGAAATTCCTATCAGATTTTTGACTCGCTTTAACAAGAGCCAAAGTGACTTCAAAATTTGCAGTTGCTGGAAATTCTATTGGTAAATATTCTTTACTTGTACCTTCCATTCTTATTGTTGAATTAGCAATCACAAGATCGCCACCTTTAACTTTCAAATCAATCCCACCTGTACTTCCAATCCTTATACATGTAGTAACACCAATTTGAGCCAGTTCTTCTATGGCAATAGCCGTTGAAGGTCCACCCATTCCTGTGGACATAACCAGTACTTTTTCACCTTCTATATAGCCTACATAAGATGTATATTCTCTATTTACTGCTAACTTCTGGGATTTATCAAGATAGTCCGCAATTTTCCCCACCCTTCCAGGATCACCAGGCAAAATTGCATATTTAATATTTAAGTTATCTTCTAGTCCAATATGATACATTTTACTCATAATTCATTCCTCTATCTTTAGCTATTCCATATTCGTGGCTGCGGGTGTTTAATTTAGTTCTCAACTTGATCACTAGATTAATTCTATTTTAGAACATTTTCACATTAAATAGATTAATTCTATTTTAGAGCATTTTTACATTTAAAGAAAAACATATTATATTAAATATGTACTAAAGATTCTTTTTCTCAATTCCCATTTTATTTGCTGTTCTTCTTAAGAAACTCAAAAATACCTTAAATAGCAAAAGTATTCCTTGATTTTTGAACAATTTACTTAAATCTCTTACTCGTAAACCTATAGATGCAATAAAGTGAATCAAGGTTAATAACGTAGTAGAGCTTTTCTCAGTAAATAAAGGCTCTGATAATCCACCTATCTCGAATAAACCAGGGGAAAAAGTATTGATTAAAGAACTAATAACCATTGGTATTAGTGTCAGCCAACCAGGAACTCTTTTCATAAATATAAGCATTACACTCTTAACGCAAAATCTTCCATTTTCAAATACAAATAATCTAATATAAGATCAATATTAAAGATCACACAAAAGGTCTTCTAATCCGGAAAATTTAATATTTTACTTGCTTTATTTCTACTTTAGTTAGAAAATACTTTAGGTAATTCATTTTAAAGATTTTTACTTTGATTGGAGTTTTTATGAAAAACAAAAATATTATAGTACTTGTTAATCCTGATATTCCATACAATACTGGAAACATCGGCAGAACCTGTGTTATTGCTAATGCCGAGCTGCATTTAGTTAAGCCACTGGGGTTCTCATTAGATGATAAATACATAAAAAGATCTGGAATGGATTATTGGCAAGATATAGATCTTACTGTTTGGGAAAACTTGGATGAATTTTCTATATTCTTAGAAGAAAAAGTTGAATCCGGTGAATATCAAACAATTTACTGTACAACCAAAGCTAAGAAAACCATTGGAGAACTCAATATTGATAGACCTGCAATAATTATTCTTGGTTCCGAATCAGCTGGTCTACCTGAGGACTGGATGTCGCTACATCCTGACCGCTGCTACAGAATCCCAATGTCTGAACACTATCGCTCATTAAACCTCTCTAACTCTGAAGCTATAGTGTTGTATGAAGTTTTAAGACAACAAGGTTATCCCAAGTTGCATTAATTTTCGGGCTCATTAAGCTTTATGTCAGTGCTGGTTAAGATTAACTTCTTAGTAAAATTTAGAAATTTCACTTTCTAATTAAATATGATTGCGAATCTATTAGCATTTGATATAGTATAAGAACTTAAATTTATGGAGAGGTACCCAAGAGGCTGAAGGGGTCGCACTCGAAATGCGATAGGTCGTTTACGCGGCGCGAGGGTTCAAATCCCTTCCTCTCCGCCAGTTTACCCTGTAGCATCTGTAGTTACAGGGTTTTAAATT
>CAMYAM010000004.1 GCA_947253875.1 uncultured Fastidiosipila sp.
ACCCATAAGGTTTCGTCGGCAGCGTCAGATGTGTATAAGAGACAGACCTACTGCTTACAAGGCAGTTGCTCTACCAACTGAGCTATATCAGCATTTTGACTCGCTTTTCAACTAAGCTGTATTATCATAACATAAAAAATATTCTTGTCAACAAGGTTTTGTTGTTTTCTAAAATTTATTTCATTCATCCGAAATCAAAGCTAATCAAACCTCATTTCACCTCAAAAACCTAAATTCTTAATCATCCAATCTGATAAAATAATATTATCAATTATTTAGGAGTTTTTTATGGACCGCAAAAAGAACACAGAAAATATGAACGAAAAATTCAATGAGTTTTTCTATGAAGCTTTTGAATCTAACACTTATAAAATGGGCAAAAGACCTTGGTGGCAAATATTAATTATTACTATTATCGTAATGTTTTTATTTTTCTTTTTTACTTTGCCATCACTGAACCCACAAAGTTTTGATTTTTACAAAACAGTTATTTTAGGAATTATTGTATATTGGGTACTTTATGCAATTTTTGGCAAACAATTAAAATCATCAAAAAGCATAAAAGCCTCAATAATTACTATTGTTTTATTAATTGCAATTCCTTTTTTTGGCACTTTAATAGCTTCACCTTTCTTCTTCTCTAAGCAATATGCAGATCTTATTAAAATTAATAATAGTGATTTCGCTAAAGATGTCGAACAAGTATCTTTGAACCAAGTGCCTGTAGTAGATAGAGAAGCTGCACGTGTTATCGGTGAAAAACAAATGGGATCAATGGGTGAATTAGTAAGCCAATTTAATGTTGCGGACAAATATTCACAAGTAAACATTGCAGGTAAGCCTATTAGAGTATCTCCACTTGAGTACTATGATTTGATTAAATATTTCACTAATAATAAAGACGGCATCCAACATTATGTAAGTGTAGATATGACAACACAAGATGGCAACTTAGCTAAACTTGATGAACCTATATATTATTCGGAAAGCGATATCTTATTTAGAGACTTAAACAGACATATAAGATTTCAGTTCCCTTTCTCAATTTTAGGCGAAAGCAATTTTGAAATTGATGATAATGGCAAAGCTTGGTATGTCACTCCTGTTTTGCATAAACCAATATTCTTCTTTGGCGGTCTAGATGCAAAAGGTGCAATTATAACTGATGCCAACACTGGTAAGAGCACATATTACAAACGAGATGAAGTTCCTACCTGGGTTGACAGAGTAAACCCTGCTGAAGTTATTATTAGTCAGTTAAACTCATACGGTAAATATAACAGGGGCTTTTGGAACTCTGTTTTTAGTCAAAAGAACGTTACTTCAACTACAGAAGGATACAATTACATTTCTCTAGGCGAAGATATTTATTTAACAACCGGTGTAACCTCAGTAAGATCAGACGAATCCAATCTTGGCTTCTATTATGTAAACTTGAGAACAAAAGAAGCTAAGTTTTACCCAGTGCCTTCAGCTACTGAAACAGCTGCAATGAAGAGTGCAAGAGGTAAAGTACAAGAAAAGAATTATGAACCTACCTTCCCTGTAATTCTTAACTTAGGCGGTAGACCAGTTTATTTCATGTCTTTAAAAGACCAATCTTTAACTGCAAAAATGTTTGCCTTAGTTGACGCAGAACAATTCACTGATGTAATTGTTGGAGATAACGTTCAGGAAACTATAAGTAAATATTTTGATATAAACCCTGAAGTTTCATCTGAATCAAATGTATTTGAAGACGAAACAATTACAGTAGACAAGATTTCAGAAGTTGTAGTTAACGGTAATACGATATACTACTTAAGTGTTAAAGAAAACAATAATATCTATGTTATAGTTCCAGATGAATTGGATAATCGTGTACACTTCATCCAAGCAAATGACAAACTTAAGATTCAATCTAGTATCCAAGTTGAAAAAGATGGATTTAAGCAATTTAAAATAGTTAAAATAGAGTATTAATACTCAGATTCTCAAAAATGTTTTTTGAGTCCAGCCTTTTATCACAAGGTTGGACTTTTTTCTTGTGTATTCTTAAAGAAACAATAATTAAGGATTAAAAAATAATGAAAAATAAAAATAAAATAGATTTCGAGCAGCTATTTAAACTAAGTACAGAAACTAACTTAGAATGGCCTAGAAGAGCAAGAGTAATTTATAATCCAACAGAATCAACTGAATATAAAGTTTTAGATAAGCTTGTTCAAGAATTTCAGCCCCCTAAAAACTCAAAGTTAGTAGACTTTGGCTGTGGTACAGGAAGGGCACTTTTTTATTTCCATTATTATTGGAATATAAAGTCTATTGGCATCGAACTCATGGATGAAGCCTTTGACATTCTTGAAACAAATTATGATAACTATTTAAGTAAAATAAATGAGCTTAAAATTCCTCATCAAGATTTATATATATTTCAAACTTTCGCTGAGCATTTTGAAATAGAAAATGATGTCAATGTTTTCTATTTTTTTAATCCTTTCTCCACCAGAATTTTTCAAGCTGTCTTAAACAACATATTAACCTCTTTCTTAAATTATCCTCGAGATCTTTACATTATTCTTTATTATCCTGATAGAAAATATCTAGAGTACTTAAGCAATAAGACTCAATTTAAGCTTTATAAAAATATCGATATCAATTCGAAAGAAGACAATCGAGAGAGAGTTTTAATTTTTAAAAAATCAGCTAATTAACGAAAAACAAGCTAGAAAACTAATTCTAGCTTGTTTCATTTTGAAATCTATATTTCTTTTAACAGTTTAATAACTTCTTCTGTAGTACTACATTCCCGAACTACTTTCTGAACAAGATCTGCACAATACTTTTTATCAAGTTCACTAATAAGTTTTCTTACTTTTAGTATATTGCCTGCAGACATTGAAAACTCGTCCAAACCTAAACCTAGCAATAATGGTACTGCATGTTCATCTCCTGCCATCTCACCACACATACCTACCCATTTACCTTCTTGATGAGCAGCATTAATTACACTTTGCAAAAGCCTAATTATTGCAGGATTTAAAGGTTGATATAAATACGAAACTTTCTCATTCATTCTATCGGCAGCCATTGTATATTGAATTAAATCATTAGTGCCAATACTAAAGAAATCAACTTCTTTGGCAAATTGATCAGCTAAAATTGCTGCAGCAGGTATTTCTATCATGATTCCTACTTCAATTTCACCTATCTCAACTTCCTCTTTTTTTAATTTGGTCTTTTCTTCGAATAAAATTGATTTTGCTTGTCTAAATTCAGAAATTGTAGCAATCATTGGGAACATAATTTTAAGGTTTCCAAAAACTGAAGCGCGTAATAGAGCTCTCAACTGAGTTCTAAATATATCTTCTCTAGCCAATGAGATTCTAATAGCCCTATGACCTAAGAATGGATTCATTTCTTTGTCTAGATCCAGATACGGTAGTTCTTTATCTCCACCTATATCCATAGTTCTAATAACAACAGGTTTACCTTGCATCAATTCAAGGACGGTTTTATATGCTTCAAACTGTTCTTCTTCGCTTGGAAGGGTATCTCTATTCATATAGAGAAATTCTGTCCTAAAAAGACCTATAGCTTCTGCACCATTTTCTAGAGCATTATTCACATCTTCTGGTCCTGCAATATTCGCTCCTAATTCGACTTGAATGCCATCTTTACTAACAGTATTAATTGCTTTTAATTTGATTAACTCATTTTTATTATTCAAGTATTCTTCACGTTTTAACTTGTATGCCTGAATCTCTGATTCGCTTGGATTAATAATAACTAAACCCTTTTCAGCATCTACAATAATTATATCTCCGTTATTGACCATACTACTCAAGCCACTTAATCCAACAACAGCTGGTATACCCAAACTTCTTGCTATGATTGCAGAGTGTGAGGTCCTGCCACCGATTTCAGTCAAAAAGGCTTGTACTAGCTTTTTATTCAATTGACTGGTTTCACTGGGACTTAGATCTTCAGCCAGAAGAATACTCTCCTCATCAATATTCATTAGATCGAATAGCTCTTTACGTAACAAGTTAGATAATAATCTTTGAGATACGTCTTCAATATCTTTGGCACGCTCTTGCATGTATGGATTATCTTCCATTGAAGAAAAAATGGAGATAAACATATTGCTAACATCTTCCAAAGCTGCTTCTGCATTGATCTTATTTGAATTTATTTGAGATTCTATTTGACCAATAAACTCTGGATCTTCAAGAAATAATAAGTGAGCATCAAAAATCGCTGCCTTCTCTTCATCTATATTTTCTACAGTATTGTTTCTTATTTTTTCTATATCAGTTTTTGCTTTATAAATTGCTTCAGCAAATCTCGAGAGCTCTTCTTGGACATCAGTAATATTCACTCTCTCAAAGCTAAGATCAACCGACTTCAAAATTTTTACTGGAGCTATAGCTATTCCTTCAGAGACAATTGTACCTTTAATAACTTGAGACACTACTAAATTAATCCTCCTTCAGAAAGAGATATTTCCAAAGCTTCAATAGCTTCAGCTTCGTCTTTACCGTCAACCTCAAGAGTTACTTGATCATTATTCTTAATTCCTAATGACATAATTCCTAAAATTGATCTTAAACTTGCTTTCTTTTCTCCTAGTAATATATTAATCTCAGAATCAAATTTTGCTGCAGTTTGCACTAGTGCAGTCGCTGGTCTAGCATGAATTCCTGTTTCAGCTTTGATTGTATATTCTCTTTTTATCATTTTATCTTTACCTCATTTCTATTCATCTAATACTTTGACAAATCTCTCTGTAATTTCTTTAGGTCTTGTAATTGCTCCTCCAACTACAATGCCACATACACCTAAATTTTTAATTTTTTTTGCTTGTTCTGGTGTATGAATTTTACCTTCTGCAATGACATTCATACCAGCATTTACCATTTTTTCGATTAAATCATAATTGGGTCCGTCCAGGAATTCACTATAAGAAGTATAACCTGCTAAAGTAGTACCAACAAAATGAATTCCCTGCTGATGAGCATTTAATGCCTCTTCAAAAGTAGATATATCTGCCATAAATAATTGCTCAGGATATTTTTCTTTGATCAACTTAATAAAATCATTAACTTCTAAACCATCGTAACGTTCTCTCAAAGTTAAATCTAGAGCAATAACCTCACAGCCAGTTTCAACTAATTCATCAACTTCTTGAATTGTTGCTGTTATAAATGGTTCTTGAGGTGGATAATCTTTTTTTATAATTCCTATAATCGGTAAATTACAGACTTTCTTAATATTTTTAATATCACGAACACTATTTGCTCTCAAAGCAACGGCACCGCCAGCTTCTGCTGCTTTAGCTAACAAAGGTATAACTTCACCTTTTTCTGTATATAATGGTTCGCCTGGCAAAGCTTGACAAGATACTATTAATCCATCTTTAATAGTATTTATAAAATCACTTTCTCTCATAATTATTTCCTATCAATTAAACTTATTTTTCCACAACAAAAAGTTCTTCTGTAAAGTCAATTTCTTCTTGATTAGTCTTTTTAATAGATTTCAAATTAGTTGAGTTTGTAATTATTATTGGTGTAACACTTGCATAACCTTTTTCGCGAATTAAATCAGCATCAAATTCTATTAGCAAATCACCTTGTTTAACTTTGTCGCCTTGAGATACATGCGCTATAAAGCCTTCACCATTCATTTCAACAGTATTAATACCAACGTGAATCAATACTTCAACACCGTCAGAATTTACTAAACCAATGGCATGATTTGTTGGGAATAAAGTTACAACTTCACCTTCAAATGGAGCTTTTACAATATTTTCACTTGCTTCAATGCCTAAACCATCTCCCATCATTCCTGCTGAGAATACAGGATCTGGAAGATCTTCTAGTTTAACAACTTTACCTTTAATTGGAGCAAAAACTTGAATTTCATTCTTATTACTAAAAAGCTTACCTAAAAAACTCATAACACACCTCTTCTATTGAATATGCTTAAAAATATGTATTTATTCTCTCATATTTCTATTGAAAATGCAGTTAATTTAGTCTTAAATAGTCAAGTTTTAAGAATTAATAAACAATTTCCTTAACAGAAAAATACGTATATAGAAGCAATAAAAACCGTAATTGCGATTGATGTATTTTTGATGTATTTTTATGTGTTTTCAGAAAATGTATAAAAATAAAAACCAGCAAACTTCTGTTTGCTGGTTTAAACGCTGGTGACTCGTCAGGGACTCGAACCCTGGGCCCTCTGATTAAAAGTCAGATGCTCTACCGACTGAGCTAACGAGTCATGGCTGGGATGGAAGGATTCGAACCTTCGACTGCATGAGTCAAAGTCATGTGCCTTAACCACTTGGCTACATCCCATTATATGGGGTGAGATATGGGAGTTGAACCCACGGCCTCTGGTGCCACAAACCAGCGCTCTAACCAACTGAGCTAATCTCACCAACTCTCACTCACAAGTTCAATTTCGTTGAACTAAATGAAATGCACGAATCATTATATATATCAATTCAATTTATGTCAAATTTTTTCTTAATTTTTCTTAGTTTTTCTTAAATATTTTTTACAATTGCTCTAAACACTTGTTTTACAGATATTTAAGACTTTCTTTTACATCTAAAAAATTTAAACATTTATCAACTTTCCATCAAAAATTGAACTCTACCAATATAACATTTCTTTTGTTAAAAGCCAATCTTTTATTTTAATATCATATTTATATCCTTGCAAGTTTCCACTCTTAGCTATTATTCTATGACAAGGTATGAATACCACTAACGGATTATTACTCAATGCTTGTCCTACAGCTCTACTGAAACTTATAGGATTCAAATCACTATTGTTCATGATTTTTACAGCTAAGTCTTCATATGAACACACTGAGCCATATGGGATTTCAAGAGTTTTACTCCAAACTAATTTTTGAAAACTTGTAAAATTAGCAAAAGACAAAGGCAGATCAAATTCTTTTCTTTTTCCTAAAAAATATTCTTCACTTTGCTGAACAGCCTTTTTCAGACTGTTAGGTAAATTATTTAAATCTTCATTATATTTGTCTTTTGCTGTTTCATAATCTTGCAAAATATATCCATTATTATCTGCTAACTTATTATTAATACATAAAGATCTTAAGCTTATATCTTCTAGATATTCAGAATAGTTTATGAATCTAGTTTGAGTAATTTTGTCTTCATTCCCATAAATCGCAAATACTGCAAGCTCAGTTGGAACAAATGCCCAAGTAGCCGGCCAATTACTCAACTTGTCCATGACAAAAGTTTGTTTCCAGATATTTCTATTACCTTGTAATTTATTACCTATATTGATGTTAATATCACTTTTATTAAAGCCAAGATCATTCAAACTTTGGATTAAATTTTCATAATAATCTGGAACTTTTATATTAAGCACTTGAACTTTATCATTATTGGCAATTAGATCAAGAAAAGAATTTATAAAGCCTTCGTAGTTTAAATCTTTATTCAAATATTTTTTTGGTATATAAATTTCAACGTTTAAATCGCCTTTACTCAAGAAAGATTGACTACAAAATAGATAAATCAGATTTTCAGAAAAAATGTCACTTAAATTTTCTAACTCAGTTTCTGTAAATCTCTCCTCCTCCCAAACAAAAGCAGAATTATTTTTATTCTCCAAAAATTTTGCTATATTCGTTCTAAGAGAATTTACACTGACTCTTCCAGAAGAATTTTGAGCAAAATCAGGCTCATCTTCACCAAAAGACTCATATAAATCCAAAGCATCTTTTAAATATAAATTTCTTAAATTATAATTACTCATTTTTGCACTTTCTTTTAATTTTAACATTTTTAAAATAGCTAGACTCAAATTATATTTCAACTATAATTACATTATACTGTTTACTGGAAAAGAGGATATTTAATGCGTTTTAACAATTTACTTAATAGACTAGGGATGAATAAGATCTATGCAATAATAATTCTACTTATCCTTACTATTTTAATAAGCTTATTACTTCTTCTTGGTTTAGCTTTTAAAGATAAAAAAGCTTATGATGTTTTGAAAGATTACTTAAACTATTTGCAGACTGCAGATTATAATGAAGCAATTAAATTAATAAATATTGAGGATCAGGAAGTTTGGCAAAACGAATTATATAACTTTTCTAAAGACTCGTCAGCTGACGCCCAACTTAAACAAAAATTCATTCAAAACACTAAACTTGAACTAATATCAGAATCTACAATAGACAATGATAATTTAATTCTTAAGGTTACTGTACTTTGTAATGACGGTCCAAGAATTTTAAAAAGTATTTCTGACGATATGAAAGATGCTAAGATTGATGTTACAGATCCTGAAATAGTTCGAACTGGCGAATCCAAAGAAGATATGCTTAGATATTATGCTTTAGATAATTTAGAATCTTACAAAAACATCATAAAGTCTAAAGAAATTACGATTGAAATGCATAAAAAAAGTAAGATTTTTAAGACTGAATGGCTTATTTCTCCAAACAAAGAACTCCATAAGCTATTCTATGGAAACCTTAACTTAAACTAAAACCATCATAATTAACCAGCTTTATTTAAAATAATAGCACTGATTTAAATAATAAAATCAGTGCTATTATTCTATCATTAATTCTATTGTTCTAAGAAATTTGCTATTCTTCAATAAAATTTTCTAAAGATTTTGGTCTGAATTTTTGTCCAATTCTCCGCAAGCTTGGCATGACAGCTAATTCTTGCTCAATTACTGGACCTTCCATTAATTCATCATATGTAATTGCCAAGTTCTCTCGCTTCTTTCCATTAACATATCGATTACGTACTACGTTTGCATAATTATCAACTATATCCTGTTTAAAATGAATTACATTTCCATTATCTAAATGAATCTTGGCATCATCCCAAATATTAATACCAAAGACAAATTCATCTCCACCTGGACAAACTTGATATAAACCTAGAGAACTCAACACATACCATGAACCCATACTTCCATTGTCCTCATCTCCAGGGAAGCCTTCCATATTATAGCTGAATAAGTTCGTCAATAGTTGTTTTGTAACTAGTTCACCAAAATTAGGATAACCTGCATACATGAATAAATAAGGGAAATGGAAACTAGGTTGATTTGAAATTGCTAATTGACCAAAGTTTAAAATGGCCATCTCACTCATTTCGTGAATTTCTATTCCATAACTACCAATTTCAAATTCTGGCGTTTGATTGATTAAATCCACCATAAGCTCAGTGAACTCCTCATCGCCTCCATACATTTCTATTAAATCAGAGAAATTATAAAATACACTCAAACTATTTTGCCAGGATGAACCTTCAGTATACTCACCACCCCAGCGATGGCTTGGCACACTTACAAATTCTCCATTACTCTTTCTAGGTAACATTCTTTTTGCGTCAGCTAGGAATAAGTTTCTATAGTTTAAAGAATATTTATAATATTTTTCAGCAATATCATCTTTACCTAATGTTTTAGCAACTTGTGCTATACAAAAATCACTATAAGCATAGTCTTGTGTTTTATTTACTGATTCCCTGACCCCAATATCACATGGGACATATCCAAGTTTTCTATACTCTAAACCACCTTCACGTCCTTCAAGAATATCTTCACCCTGTTCTTCTGCGGAATAAATCATATATTCTAATATTTCTTCCGCCAATCCATCACTAACTAAACCCTTAACTACTGCATCAGCAATTACAGAATCAACTGAACTTCCAGGCATTAAACCTCTTTCATCTGGAGAGAGCCAACGCGGTAGGAACTTATCTTCTTTTCCAACACTTAAAATACCCTCTATAAAATCTTCAATTTGCTCAGGACAAATCAATGAGTATAATGGGTAGTTTGTTCTAAATGTATCCCAGTATCCGTTACTTGTATAGAATGAACCAGATTCCACTTTACCTGTGTATGGAGAAAAATGAATTTTACCACCATCTGAATCAAATTCGTAAGCTTTATGTGGGAATGTTGCACTTCTATACAAACATGTATAGAAAGTACGTAATTGCTCAAAATTTTGACTTTTAACTTCAATCCTACTTAAATAATCTTCCCAGTCATCTTCGGCAATTAATTTGAATTCTTCATGATTTTCAGCAAAATCACCAACAAACAAGCCTAACTCAGCCATTTCTTGACGTTGATTTTCTTTAGCATGATCAACACTTATGTTTGAGCAATTAAAGTTTAAATGGACGGCTTCCTCATGTAAATCCGTACTTAATTTAAACCAATACATTACTAAATCATTACCTGTATCGTTATACTCAGTTTTGCCAACTAGCTCAAGATTAGTATCAAATTGCATAGCAAAGTACATTTTGTAGTTAGAATATTTAGACCCAGCAAACTGCTCTGTGAAACCAGTAAGCATACCTTGCTCGACTTGATTTAATTCTGAATTTTTACCTAGAGCTAACGTGAAGTAATAAGTTCTGTCTGTTATATATCTTCTATCTCTAGAGACTTCACAACTAGCACCAAATTCCGTAGGTACTAAATCAATATTCAAACCATCTCTTAAACGTCTAAAGCTAAGATTATGCGGTTTAAAAATACTATTATTAGGTCTAAAAGAACTCATATTATAATCTGCAGGAATATGGCTCTTCTCAATATTCTGTAAGACATTTTTTTCTTCTTCTATATCTAAACCCAAAAAGTTAATATTTATAAAATTGAAATCACCCATCCATGGACTAGGTTGGTGTGTCAATCTAATACCATAAGTACTGTGATCGTTTCCATTAAAAAACCTAATATCATTATAACGAGTTACCATAACGAAAGGATGTCTGCCAAAAGGCAAAATTGTATATGGAAGACAGTTTCCTTTACTTAATCTATGCTGATTATTCGTACCTTGTCTTGTATCGACTAAATCTAGTAAACTCATATTTTATCCTCCTGAGCTTATAAATTAATTATTTCATCAAATAATTCTTTATTATTTTCGATAGCTTCAGCATTACCTATTACCACATAATTCCCACTATTTATCGTGTTAGCTAAAAGCTCTCCATATTTTTTCATTTTCCCAAGATTAGTATTTAAAGCACTATCTAAATCATTTTTACGATCTGCATAGGTTTCTCCAGATAAATATTCTGCATTAGCTAGATAAGTTAATCCTACAGGGTTTAATACAGGATTAAAATGATTTATTGCACCAATAATATACTCATCAAGTGACTTCTTAGAAATTTCTAATTCTTGTAAATGTTCGCCTAAAGTATCATAAATATCTAATGTATATTTGATATTTGGATCGCGATAACTACTTGCGATTATTTCTTTACGCTTAGTTATCTTTAAAGCATTACCATAAGCTCCACCTTTAGCTCTAATCATATTATGCATATAGTCACTACTTAGCATAGAAGTCATAACTACCATGTCTCCCTCATATGCAGTTTCAGAATCATCAAAGTTTCCTCCTTTAACCACATAATTAACATTAGAGTCAATTTTAATAGCTTCATTATATCTTTTCTGATCGAACTCACGTTGGGCAGGAGTATAAACATTTGCTAAAAGCTTGCCTGCAAAAGCTTCAGCATTTGTTTGGAATCCATTGATATCATTTTCTTCTGCACCAACAGTAATCAACAGATTATTTTTATTAAATACTAATTTGCTTATTTCAGAAAGTTTTTTAACCAAAGCTTGTTCCTCTGTAGAGTAATTATCTACAATATTTTTTAATATTTGATAATAGCTAACTCCTTTTAATTGTTCATTAACAAACCCTGTTTCATTTAATCTTGAAATTAATCTTAACGAAGCATACCTATTACCATTACTTACAATGCTTTCATATTCGTTAGCGGCTTCCATTTTCAACACTTCAAGTATTCTTCTATCATCATTAAAATCACTAGATAACAGAACTTCTTCTAAAACCTTAGTCCACTCATCAGAATTAGGATCAAGTGTTTTTGCAAAAACCTCGAATCTCAAATCAACTGTTTCATCCTTCTTAGTATAAACATTAGGATTGTATGAGAAACCACCTGAACATAAAGCAATTTTGCTATCCAATTCGGTATACTTATATGATTTTGTATTAAGAGTACCTAGTAGATTAGATAAAATTCTGATGTAAGGCAAATCTTTATTAGCAACATGGTTTAAGTCAAAGCTATAAATCACATAATTTACACCACTTGTTGAAACATGATTTTTAAGTACTTTATAGTTGCTGCGTTCTTCAACCTCATAGTTTAATTTTGGTACATCTATTTCTATATCCTCTAAATTCAATGTAGGTATTGTCGCTTTCTTTTCAGGACTATCATCAGTCTCTTGCCATTGGTATAATTCTTGGTTCTTATTAACAAGATTTTCTAGCTCGCTCTTGCTGAGTTTATCTTTGAAATCAGCTAATTCACGACTCACCTCAGCATCTTTATCTGCGTTAAGCCCAGGAATTGCTTTAGCAACTATACTTACTTTATGTTTATTATTTAAGAATTTAGTTTTTACCAAACTCTCCCAAATATCGGATTCTAATGATTCATTGAGATGTTTTAATAAATCTGCATAGCGCAAGCTGTTAATTGGATCATCTCCGTATAGCCAAGAATTTAATACTCTTGAGAAATATCTAACTCCAGTATTGCTGCCAGTATTCATTTCCTTCAAATTAAATTCTAAACGATTAATTGATGCTTGCAGAGCTATTCTATCGATCTTTTGATTAACAACATTTTCTAAAGTAGATTCAATTATTTTAGAAAATCTATTTGCATTTTCTAGGTTTGCATTAACTAAATATACTTTAACTGAATTTTCTTGATTGCAATCACTGTAAGCAAAATAATCTTCACCTAGATCCTCGGCTTCTACAGCCAATCTTACAGGGGCAGATTGAGAATTAAATAAAGCGTCTAACAACACATTTACCATGGCATTTTCTTCATAATCAGCAAATGTATTAAATGCAACTCCCCAAGCAGCATAATTTTTATCTTGAGGATCTTCTGATTTACCAATAGAAATTTCTATCTCTTTGTCTATACTTTCAGTAAATTTAGTTTGGAAAGGAATTTCTGTATCAATTTCAATTTTATCGAAATTACTCAAATATTCAGAATCTAGGTATTGCAAAATTTCATCAATATTTAAATCACCATACAAATAAATCTTTGAATTTGCAGGATGATAATATTTTCTATGAAAGTTAAGATAATCATTTATCTCAAGATCATAGATGGTATACGGATCACCACCTGATTCATATTTATAAGGTGTATCTGGATATAAGGCTCTATCCAATTCTTTGTCAATCAAACTAATTGGAGATGAGTAAACACCTCGCATCTCGCTAAATACAACACCCTTATATTCAATAGGATCATCAACATTAGCAATATCATAACGCCAGCCTTCTTGTCTAAATATTTTCTCTTCATCATATATGGCTGGATAAAATACTGCATCAAGATATACATCCATTAAATTCTTAAAATCTTGTAAATTTCTTGAAGCAATAGGATAAATAGTTTTGTCTGGATATGTAGAAGCATTAAGATAAGTGGCCATACTACTTTGAACTAAATTCATAAAAGGTTCTTTAGTCTTATATTTTCTAGAGCCAGCTAGTACTGCATGCTCTAATATATGCGGTAATCCTGTATCATCATAAGGCGGAGTCTTAAACCCAACCCCAAAAGCTTTGTTATCGTCTTTAGTTTTTAAATAAAGCAATTCTGCACCAGATTTTTCATGAGTAAATTGAAATGACTCTATTTTTAGTTCATCAATTTGTTCATGTTTTACTAAAGTGAATCCATACTTATTCATAATCATCTCTCCTATTTATCTATTTTATTTTGTTGAACAATTAATCTAAACACTACAAAAATAAAAGCTAAAATAAGCTCTATACCAAGAAATAAGTAAAATTTCGAATAATTATTTCTACTTATGATTAGATCAAATAAAATAATTGCAATAATAAATAAAACTGTTTTTAGAAATTTAGCTAAAGAGCTACTCCAAAATTCAGAATATACACTAGAGGTTCTTGTTGGAGTTTTTGTCCTGGAAGATCTAGTATTAGTTTTTCTTGTATTTTCTTGTTTTGAACTACGCTTACTTGCGTTCGTATTAACTTTATTCGTCATTTTCTCACCTCTGGTTTATAATACTACCATATATTTATTTTTTAATTTAAATTGTATTTGTTTATTTATGGAGAAAAATTTATGGCTTTTGACGGTATACTTACGCATAATTTAGCAAAGGAATTGAATAAAATATTAACAGGTTCCAGACTTGATAAAATTCAGCAACCTTCACGCTACGAGCTATTATTAACTTTCTCGAATCGTGGAATGAATAAATTATATATATCAACTAATCCTAGTAGCCCTAGCTGCCATTTAAGCAGTCTAAAGTTTACAAATCCAGAGATTGCTCCTAGATTTACTATGTTCTTAAGAAAACATCTTCAAGGAGCTAGAGTTAACAAAATCTACTGTCCCAAATATGAACGCATAATAATAATTAACTTTACTTTTATTGATGAATTCTCTGAAGTTATTAATTTAAATTTAATTATAGAGCTCTTAACTGGTGCAGCTAACGTTATTCTTGTAGATGAAAATAATACTATAAAAGATGCCTTATTTTTTAACCAAATAAACGATAAGCGAGTAATTAGTCCAAAGTTCTCGTATACTGCTCCGGAACCGCAAGATAAACCTCTGCCTGAAGATAGAATAACAGAAATCAATCAAATTTTAGAACACCTTAATAATTCAGAAGATTTAAACAATTTCAACTTAGCTAAAATAGACTCTCATAAAGCCATAGATAAAGAATTAATTAAGCTCAGTCTTGGAATATCTCCTCAGCTTGTTAACGAAATTTTATTTAGAGCTAAGATTTCAAGTAGTTCTAGTATAAGTTCTCTCAGTTTGCTCGAATTTAGTAACCTTTTATACTCATCTAAATCTATATTAGAAGAATGCATATATAATAGCTCCGCCTATATCTACACTGACTCTAGGCTCAAAAAACCTGAGTATCATTGCTTAAAACTAGAATCTCTTGGTTTTGCTCAAGAACTTGATTCGATAAGCGCTGCTATTGATTATATTCATCAATTAAAGTTTAATGATCAAGCTTTGGATAGACAGCGTCAGTATTTAAATTCTATAGTAAAAAAAGAACTTAAAAAAAGTGAAAAACTCTTAGACAATTATTATAAAGATATTAATAAGAATAAAAACTTTGATGACCATAGATTAATTGCCGATTTACTTTTAGCTCAACTTCATACTCTCCCAAGCTCTGTACCGAGCAACGCAAAGATTACTTTAAAAAATTATTATTCAGTAGACTTAGATGACATCGAAGTTAATTTAAACCCTAAGCTACATATGAATCAACAAGCACCATATTTCTATAAATTGTACAACAAAGGTAGAGACACATATACTTATGCCCAAAATCATATTAGTAAAACAGAAGATTTAATAAACTATTTAAATACTCTACTTACACAAATCACTAATGCCGAAGACAGTGAAAGCCTTGATGCCTTAGAGAATGAAATTTTAAATGGTCCACTTAAATATAAGTTACTTGTTAAACACGGTGAAAATATCCAAGCTAGAAAAAGTAAAAATAAAAAAATTAAACAAGCTCAAGCACTTCCCCCAAGAGAATTTGAAAGTAGTAATGGATTTAAAATACTTGCAGGAAGAAATAACTTACAAAATGACAAACTGACTTTTTCTAACGCTAATAAAGAACACCTCTGGTTCCACGTAAAAGATAAACCTGGAACTCATGTCATTTTGCAAGGGACTATGAATGATGTTAAAGCTAATGATATTAAAGAAGCTGCAGAAATAGCTGCTTGGTTAAGTCTAAGTGCTTCCGAGAAAAAAATTGCAAACGTAATAAGTACAGATATAGATTATTGTCCAATAAAAAATGTAAAGAAACCTAACGGCTCCAAACCAGGATTCGTTATTTATGATAACTACAATACTATTAGAGCTGAAGCTCATGCTCATGCAGAATTAAAAAAGTAGCTTAACGTATTAAGCTACTTTTCCAATTAGAAAATCTATATTTTATAATCTCTAGTCAACTGGTCTTTGTAATCCTAAATGTTCAAAACCTTTATCTGTCAACACCCTACCTCTAGGAGTTTTAGCAATGTACCCCAATTGCATTAGATATGGTTCATTTACATCTTCAATAGTACCTGGATCTTCATTGGTAATTGCTGAAAGTGTTTCAAGACCAACAGGACCACCTTTAAATACTTTTGCTATAGCTAATAAGATCTCATTATCTAATTTATTTAAACCTTGATCATCAATTTCTAAAGCGGTCAAACCTTCTTTAGCAATTGCTTTTGTTATAACACCATCACCGTTAACTTGGGCGAAATCACGTAACCTCTTAAGTAATCGAATCGCAACTCTTGGGGTCCCACGTGAGCGTCTAGAAATTTCTAAGAGTCCTTCTCTCTCTGCACCTATACCTAATATACCAACATCTCGTTCAACAATTTGACATAATTCCTCAACAGTATATAAATCTAACCTGAAGATCATACCAAATCTGTCTCTTAACGGTGCTGTTAATAAACCTACTCTTGTTGTTGCACCTACCAAAGTAAAAGGTGCTAAGTCAATACGAACTGATCTAGCGCCCGCACCTTTGCCCAATACTATATCAATACTGAAATCTTCCATCGCAGAATAAAGCACTTCTTCCACATAGTGATTTAATCTATGTATCTCATCAATAAACAAAACGTCATGAGGTTTAAGATTCGTCAAAATTGCAGCTAAATCACCAGACTTCTCAATTGCTGGACCTGAGGTAATTCTTAAATCAACTCCTAACTCATTAGCTATAATCCCTGCTAAAGTCGTTTTACCTAATCCTGGAGGTCCGTATAGAAGCGCATGATCAAGTGATTCTCCACGTTCTTTTGCTGCCTGAATAAATACTCCTAGATTCGCTTTAACTTTATCTTGACCAAAATATTCACTTAAACTTAATGGACGTAACTGATTGCTTTCTTGTTCATCCTCACCTAACTCACCCGATAAAAGACTATTATCTGCATAATCATCTAAGTTAGATCCGAGTTCAGAATCATAGGTTATATCAAAATTTCTTTGATAATCAACCACATTATCTTCATTAAAAGAACTCTCAATAATAAAATTATTTATATCAAATTCATCCTCAGAAATATGATTTAATTTTTCCAAATCTTTATTATTTCTAGATTGATTAAGAAATTTATTTAAATTTTTTTCATCTTTTGAATAACGATTATCTTTCAAATTCAACTCCTAAAAACATTTTATATGTTTACTGCTTTTAATGATAGTTTTAGATTATCCTCTATTTCCAAACTAGGATCAAAACTTTGATTAACCATACGCTTTGCATCATTTAGATTATAACCAAGGAAAAGTAAGCCTTGAATCACATCATCTTTCATAGTCATAGAACTCTGATTATCAGCAAAATCTTGTTCATTACTTTCAGCTGTTTCATCTGCACCAGCATCAATATGTTTGAACTTATCTTTAAGTTCTAAGATAATACGTTCAGCTGTCTTTTTACCAACACCTTTACCTTTCATTCTTTTAACTATGAGATCACTTTCTTCTCTCACAATTGCCAAAGCTAAATCAGTTGGTCTAAACTCCTCTAGTAAGGCCAAGCCAGCTTTAGGTCCGACTCCACTTACAGTGATCAATTTTTCAAATAATTGTTTATATTCTTTTGTAGGGAAGCCAAAAAGTTGCTGCTTATCTTGGGTAATATGGAAATACACATAACACTTCACATCTTGACCAATTGCACCAAGTTGATTAATGAGGATATTTCCCATCTGTATGTCATACCCTATCCCATTAGTCTCGATTACTAATCCGTCTGTGTTAATTTCTGTTATTTGACCTTTTATATAACTATACACTACTGATATCCTCCACGTAGTTTTTGACCATAATTTCCAATATTGTTATTTGCTTGAGCGATAGCAACAGCCAGAGCATCTGCAGCATCATCTGGTTTAGGAACTTCTTTTAATTTAAGTAAAGTTCTGACCATTTCTTGAACTTGAAATTTATTTGCTTGCCCATAGCCAGTGACAGCACTTTTCACCTGTGAAGGTTTAAATTCAAATATTTCAACATTGCTCTGAGCTGCAGCTAGAATAATAACACCCCTAGCTTCAGCGACGGCTATAGCAGTTGTGGTATTCTGAGCAAAGAAAAGTTCCTCTATAGCTATAACTTCCGGCTTATATCTGTCGATTAATTGTTTCATTGCGGTATAAATAGCTATTAACCTTTGTTGAAAAGGCATCCTACTTGGTGTAGAAACCACTCCATAATCAATTGCTCTCATATCAAAACCATCAGCATCTATAATACCATAGCCAACAATAGCATATCCTGGATCAATACCTAAAATTCTCAAATTATCTCTCCATATTCACACAATTGGAACATTTACCTCTAATAATTATGGATTGAGATTCAACTTCAACATTATCTGGTAAATCAAAAATTTTTGGATCACGTAATATTTCAGGAATTTCTACATCGAATATATTTTGACAATAGTTGCAAATAAAATGTGCATGTTCTTCTAAATAAAGGTCATAGCGTTTAACATTTTCATTGAAGCCAACTACTCGAATAAGACCCTTCTCCTCAAAAACATTTATTGTGTTGTAGACAGTAGCTCTAGCAACTTTATCATCTGTTTTTAACATAGCATAGTAAATTTCTTCTGCTGTAGGGTGAGACTCATCCAAATATAAAAATTCCAACACAGAAATACGCTGTTCAGTTACATTAATATGTTTTTCTTTTAATATATTAATAACAAAACATCTTAGTTCTTCCGGACTAAGTTTCATACTTTCATGCCTAATCTTCAAAATATGACTCTCCTCCATATTCGTGTAATCTCTATGAAAAATCCATATATAATTTAATATATTATAACATCTAATAGAAATAAAATTAAAAAGAAGAGTTCTAACTAGAACTCTTCCAACTTATCTTCAAGATTATTCAAATTGTTCTCCATCTTAAGTAGAGTTTTATGCAAAACTATTTTTTCCTCTTTGCTAACTCCATCAAGTAAAATTTCAGAAAATCTATTGTTACCCTCTTCTAGTTTTCCTTTGAGAAGATTATATTTTTCTTTATTCAAAATTATACGTAATTTTCGTCTATCAAAACTATCTTTTCTGATTTCCAGATAGTTAGCAGCTTCTAATTGCTTAGCAATTCTCTTTATATTTTGATACGAACTTCCAAAAACATGAGCTAACTCATGTAAGGTCGGATGAGAATCATCAAATAATTCCAAGCAAGATAATAAAAACTGCTGACGCATCGTTACATCTTCCAGATATTTATCTCCGGCAGCTTGAATTCTATTAGCTACAGTAAATAGCGATCCATATAGACTTACATCTTCCGGCATATTATCAATTATTTCATCAACTTTTTCTTTTCTCATAAGTTCTCCAAGTAAGTGAAAATGAATATGTTTGCTGTTAATTTATTTAACATTTTTCACGTTAACCAAGTCAGCAAATACCAAAAGTCTTTGGCTCCATGAAGGTGCATTATGGCAAGTTATCAGTAATAGTTGTGAAGGTACTTCAGAATTTGTAAGATAATTAATTAGTTGTTCTTGTGGGATAACTTCAACATTGGAGACTTTGTATTCATAAATTTTATCTTGTCTAACAATCCTAACTTTATCACCTACATTAACATTCTTCAATTTAGAGAAAAATCTATCATTTGTATAAGCTGAGTGTCCTAAAATAGTCGCTCTACCAGGGCTGCCAATTTCAGCAGAATCTTCATACCAACCAGCACCATATCTTAAAGGAACATATCCTGCGCCCTTAAGCAAAGGTAAGTTAACATTAATACTATCAATTTGTATCATGCCTAATGGTTCAAGGTAGTAATAAGGAGCAGTGGTTGCATGTGGATCTTCTTCTTGACCAAAGTCTTCCAGTGCTTCACCTTCAATTCTGTTAGCATTGGCATCAACCCAAATACCATTTCCATCAATTAAAGTACCATTAATATGATTTGGCGTATTGTTTGATTTCTTATCATTCTGTTTTTTTGTTTTAATAAGTTGAGTTAGATCATCCATAACTCTATCTTGTTTGTAAGCTACATAAAATGGTCTAATAATTAAAAATAGACCTATAGCAATTAATGCAACAATAACAAAATCTAAAAGTCTTGAAACCCATGTCTTTTTAGCTTTAGTTTTAGATTTTGAGCGTTTTTTCTTACTCTTTTTTTCTAAAGATTTTTCATTTGGTAAAGCATCGCTAATGCTTTTTGCATCAATATTGTCTCTATTTAAATAAACGTTATCAACCTTGTTGCTTTTCATCTAACTCTCCTCTGCCATTAACTCTCCAAGCATAAGTATTAAAAACTAAAAAATATACTGGGAGAAATTATCTTTAATATAAATAAAGGCTAACTCATTATAAGCTAGCCTTCAGAACAAATTAAATATAATACTTAAATATTACGTAATTTATTTGTTAAATTTTTGTTTCTTCAATCTTCCAGATATCTTCAACATATTCACGTATTGTTCTATCTGAACTAAATATACCGGACTTACTAATATTAATCCATGCTTTTCTGGCCCATGTCTCTTTATCATTGAACTCTACTGCTGCTCTATCCTTTGCTTCTCTATATGATGCGAAGTCACCTAGAACATAGTATTGATCTGCTTGATCCCAATCACCTTCCATTAAGCTCTTGTATAGATCTGCAAACAATCCTTGATTATCATCAGAGAATGTACCATCAATTAATGTATCAACAACTCTCTTAAGGCCTGGTGTTTCTTCATATGGAACTTGTGGATTATAGTTTGGTAAAATTTCAACAATTTCTTCTTCTTTTGCACCGAAGAGGAACATATTCTCATCACCAACTTGACCATTAATTTCAACGTTAGCTCCATCAAGTGTACCTATAGTTAAAGCACCATTCATCATGAACTTCATGTTACCTGTACCAGAAGCTTCTTTACCTGCCATTGAGATCTGTTCTGAAAGATCTGCTGCTGGGAATAATACTTCAGCTTTTGATACATTATAGTTTTCTACAAATACTACTTTGATAATGTCATTTACATCGTTATCGTTATTAATTAACTCTGCAATTTCATTAATGAATTTAATAATTGTCTTTGCTCTTACATATCCAGAAGCTGCCTTTGCACCAAAGAAGAATACTCTTGGTGTCCAATCTTCTTGTGGATTTTCTTTAATTCTGTAGTAAAGGTCTAAGATATAGAATGCATCTAATAATTGACGTTTATATTCGTGCAAACGTTTAATCATAATATCAAATTGTGCATCAACATCAACTTTAATACCCATGCTTGATTCAACCATGTCAGCAAGTTGTTGTTTTTTAATATTCTTAACTTCTAAGAAACTCTTCAATACTTTCTTATCATCTGCATATGGCAACAATTCTTCTAACTTATCAGCATGTTTTACCCAATCTTCATTACCTAAAAGTTTAGTAATTAATTTAGATAATTCAGGGTTTGTATTTCTTAGCCATCTACGAGGTGTAACACCATTAGTTTTGTTATTAATTTTACCTGGATAAATATCTTCCCAATCGTGTAATGTATCTTTTTTCAAGATATCTGTATGCAACTGAGCAACACCGTTGATTGAATAACTTACGTAGCAAGCCAACCAAGCCATGTGTACTTGTCCATCATGAATCATTGACATGTACTCAATTTTACCTGGATGAGCGTCAACTTCAGCCAATTCAGCTCTAAATTTATCATCAATCATCTCAATAACGCTATATACACTAGGAATTAATTCTTTAACGATATTGATATCCCATTTTTCTAGTGCCTCTGCAAGAACTGTATGGTTTGTGTATGCGAAAGTTTCTTTAGCAATTTTTAAAGCTTCATCAAACTCAATTCCTTCTTCCATAAATAAACGAATTAATTCAGGAATTGCTATAACAGGGTGAGTATCATTCAATTGCAATGAATTAAATTCTGCAAATGTACGAAGATCACCGTGATTTTCTTTGTGGCGTCTAATAATATCTTTAACAGAAGCTGAAGCGAAGAAATATTGTTGTTTCAATCTCAATACTTTACCTTCATGAGTCGTATCATTTGGATATAGAACTCTCCAGATATCTTCAGCTTGATTTTTCTCTTCTAAAGCTTCCTCAAAGTTACCTGCATTAAAGTCGTGTATATCAAATGGTGTTAATGGTTCAGCTTTCCATAAACGTAATGTGTTTACGTTATCTGTATGATAACCAGTAATTGGTAAATCGTATGGAACTGCATATACATCACCTGTTGCAAGCTCTATTCTTTGCTTTTCATCTCTGTGAGGTATTACAGGTGCGAAATCATCTTCCATCCAAACATCTGGTGTTTCAACTTGATAACCATTATCAAATACTTGTTTAAATAGACCGTGACGGTATAAAATACCATATCCTGTTACAGGCATATCTAAAGTAGCTGATGAATCCATGAAACATGCAGCAAGTCTACCTAAACCACCATTTCCTAATGCAGCATCATTTTCTTCTTCTAAAATAGATGTTAAATCAAATCCTAAATCTTTTAAGGCGTCTTTTGCTTCATCATAAATGTCTAAGTTGACTAGGTTATTCAATGTTGAACGTCCTACTAAAAACTCAGCACTTAGATAATGCTCTTGTCTTGTTTTATCATATGCTTTTTTTGTTTCTGCCCAATTATCAGCAACGTGCTCAATAATTGCTCGTGAGAGTGCAGCCCAAACTTCTGCCTCTGTAGCCTGACTTACATCTTGTCCACTGTTAGCCTTAATGTGACTGCTTATGGACTGTTTAAAGAAATCCTTTAACTTCTTTTTACTCATAAAAGTCTCCTTTTCTTTTTTCTCTTCTCCAAAAATAAAGGAACATAATTAGTTAAAATTACATTCCCTTATATTTTAGCTATAAAATTACCATAATTATAAAATATTTCGTAAACAATTCGGTTTACCCCAACTGTTTTTGTTTTTACTGATTACATATCTTTTGAAATAGCTGTTCAGTCAAAACATATAAATTATAAACTATTACTCAGCATCTTCTGAAGTTTCTGCTTCTTCAGAATTTTCAACCTCTTCAGCTTCTATTACTTCTTCTACAACTGTCTCTGGCTCTGCTACCTCTACTGTTTCTTCAACTACTTCAGTAGCTTCACTTTCTTGTGCTTGTTCAGCTAAAGCTGCTTGGAAAGCAATTTCCATATCTGAAGGAGCATCTGCCTTCGCGGAATTATCAACATAAGAACTAGCAGGTCTATTGGCTTCACGCTTAGCTTTTTCAGCATCACGTTTAGCTTGACGTTCTGCAGCTGCACCACGCAACTCATTTAGTGGTTCTACTGCTTTGATACTAATGCTTACTCTTCTCTTTTCGCTAGAAGCTTCTAATACTTGAGCCTCAACTTCTTGACCTACAACTAAAACATCTTTAGGTGATTCTAAGTGTCTGTCTGAAATTTCTGAGATATGGCAAAGTGCATCTACGCCTTCTCCAATCTCTACGAAGGCACCAAAGTTTACAATTCTTACAACTTTACCAGAAACGGTTGTACCTTCTGGGTATTTTTCTTCTACATTGTAGTATGGATCATCTTCAAGTTTTCTATATCCTAAAGAAATCTTGTTTTGCTCTTGGTCAAAGTCTTTAACATATACTTGTACTACATCACCAACATTAACAACTTCTGACGGATGCTTAATGTGACCCCAGCTCAATTCACTAATATGAATTAAACCATCTACACCACCTAGATCAACGAAAACACCAAACTTTGTAATGTTTCTAACTACACCTTCATAAATATCGCCAACAGCAATACTTGACCATAGTTCTTCTGCACGCTCTTTACGTACTTCTGTAATTAATGTTCTTCTTGAACCAGATACACGTAAACGTCTTCTAGCATCAAATTGAGTAATTAATACTTCTAAATCTTGACCAACATACTCAGCCAACTCTTCATCTGAAATTGTACGGTTGTCTATTTGTGTTCTGTGTAAATATACATCTATACTTCCGTATGTACCAATGAGTCCATCTTTAACTTGTCTATCAATATGAATAGTGACAGGCTCATGATTTTCGAAAGCTTTTTCTAGCTCTTCTTTATGTTTTACAAAGTCTACTCTTGACTTACTTAATTGAATATCCTTGCCTGCATCGGTAAAACGAATATTCTTAACAAAAACCTCTACTGGATTTTTCTCAGCGATTGCCTTGTCAAGGTCGAAATTTGGATCTCTATCGAATTCGCTTCGACTAATTTTACCTTCTGACTTATCACGAATATCTACATAGACAAATTCATCATCGTAACGTACAATAACACCTTTAATTACAGCACCTTTACGTAATTGTGGAATATTGTCAATATAATCCATGAAATTTACGTCTTCAGACTTCTTGTTTTGATTAACTTCTGAAGCCTCTGTTTCTTTTTCACTAGCAACTTCAGCTGACTCTTCAGTTGAAGTTTCAGACGTTTTAGCTTCTTGCTCTTCTTGAGCAGGCTTGACTTCCTTTTCAACACTTGTTGTCTCAGCTGAGGTTACATCATTAGTTGCAGCCTCCAACTCATTTTCGACTGCTTGATTCTCTTGCAAAGCATCTTTATTTTCTTCGCTCATTACGCATAACCTCCAAAATGTATAGTTCTACAGTATTTTACCATTATTCGTGAACTTTGCAATTTATATGTATAAATTAATTAAAAATCGTCAATTTACCTATAAATACAAGTTTACATTCAGATGAAGAAATAACAATTTTATATAAAATTAAGTTAATTAATTGTCATTTGACAAGATACCTTCAGTTAACTTATCTTTTTTCTTCAAAGGATATTCTTTATCCATTAGTGCATAAACTTTTTCCATTAGAATAATGGATTCTGCCATCATTTCAGCTTCACTAAGTCTTTTTTTATCTGACTTAACGTAATATGGTTCACCGAAAATAATACGACTTTTTTTAAATAGTTTATATTCACTATCAATTGCAATTGGAACAATTGGTGAATTAGTTCTCAGAGCAAATGAAATTGCACCCGTTTTCGGTGCTACTCTTGCTTCTTTTTCTGCAGTTTTACATCTTGTTCCTTGAGGAAAAATTGCGAGCACATGATTCTGTTTCAAAACGTTAAATATTGCTTTAACACTATATGCTTCAACCTCTGTTGTATTGACAGGAATTACTCCAAAATTTAATAACAAATTTCCAAATAATGGATAACGCATCAAAGATTCCTTCGCTACAAAATATCCCCACCGCTTTCTCTCATTAATTGCAAACATTAGAAATGGTGCATCTAAATTACTACCATGATTGCCTGCAACTATTGCAGCTCCTTCATCAGGTAAATTGTCTAAGTTTTCAAATTCCATTGGATAGAAAATATTAATAAACAATCGAACAGTTCCCAAAACAAACTTTCTCAGAAAACTAAACATTTTTTTCTCATCTTCTGGTAAAGGTTTTTCCATGTTTTTAGAAATTCTTTTTCTGGTTCTATCACTTAACATTTAATGCTCCCATTTTCTATTCATATAATCAATAATGATATCTGCGCATTCAGAAATACTTAATCCAGTTGTATCAAAAATAAAAGCATCATCAGCAGCCTTTAGAGGTGCGAATTCTCTGTTGGTATCTTGCTCATCTCTATAAATTTGATCTTGAAGAACCTCATCAAAGTCTACTTCAACACCTTTCGCAATTAACTCTTTATACCTTCTCTCAGCTCTTAGTTTCTGATCTGCTGTCATAAAAACTTTAAAATCCGCATCAGGAAGAACATAAGTTCCAATATCTCTACCATCAATAACCATACTAATCTTCTTTGATAGATCCCTTTGAATCTCAACTAACTTCAATCTTACTTCTGGTACTGCACTTACATCTGATGCCCATAAAGAAACTTCTGGAGTTCTTATGAGATGATTAACACATTCACCATTAAGCATAGTTTTTTGTTCACCATCTTGGAATTCTACAGTAATGTCACTGTCATTAACAACTCTAATAATTTCCTTTGTATCGCCTTTTTTTATTCCAGCTTGAAGACAAGCTAAAGCACTTGCTCTATACATAGCACCTGTATCAAGATGCAAAATATTTAATTTATTTGCTAAATCTCTTGAAATTGTGGTCTTGCCAGCACCCGCAGGTCCATCAATTGCTATTGTAAAAATATCTTTCATAACTACACCTCTCTTTAATATACTGTTCCTAAATCTTCTCCAGAATCAACTGGTTCTTTCTCACTTAAATTACTTTCTTGATGATATGAAGTTTCAAAATCCCTAATAGTTTCATACATCAACATATCCATAGGCTCAAGTTGATTTAAGTTTTCAATACCATAAAGTTGTAAAAACAATTCTGTCACTCCAAACAATGCAGGTCGTCCAGGAGCATCTAAAGTACCTGTCATTTCGACTAGACCTTTTTCAATCAATCTATTCAAAGCACTATCGGAATTAACTCCTCTAACTTCTTCTATATCTGCTCTAGTAACGGGCTCATTATAAGCAACTACTGCTAAAGTTTCATAATTAGCTTGAGTTAGTTTGGTCCTTTTTATCTCACTATTAAAAAATCCAGCAAGCTCATCTTTTACTTCTGTTTTGCTTGCAAAAGCAACTGCTGATCCAATTATACGCAGTTCAAAACCATGCTTTTGATCTTCGTACTTAATTTTTAATTGTTTTAATAAATCATCTATGTCATTACTAGTTAAGTCAAAGTAAGCTTCTAAATCAGATTTTTCAACTGGCTTTCCAGAAGCAAAAATTATTGCCTCAAGAATAGCTAATACACTTAATTGTTGCTTATTCTTTTCGATTTCTGTCATTATTCTGTTGCTTCCTTTTTATTACTATTTCCGTTATTTTCGTCATTAATGCTATTTTTATCACTAGCATTAACTCCTTTATTTTTACTTAAAATTATATCTGCAAAAGCTTGCTTTTGTGTGGCTATTATTTCATTACTTTTTAATAGTTCTAATACAGCTAAGAAACCTGTTAATAGCTCAGCTTTTGATTCACTCTTTGAATATAATTTATTAAAGTTTATGACTGTATGATTATTAAGCTGAACGTTAAGATTATTTATTTGATCTAATATGGATAAATGCTTACGCTTAACAATATAGTTAATCTTTTCACTTAAATCTTGATAACGTGCTTGATTTCTTGCTGCAATATTTTGAACCGCCTCATCAAACCTAAACGATTTAAACTCGCTTTCATTAGCATAAAAAACGGTTCTATCTTTTACTTCTATGCCCAACTCATGATCTGGGAGGCGCTTTCTAAAAACAACTCCTGAAAAACGTTCTTCTCTTTCTTCTAATTCTTTTGCAATAAGCTTGCAGCGTCTATAAAGCAATAACTTCCATACCAACTCATCTCTTGGATCTTCTGAGCTACTTTCATCCTTGTATGATGGTAAAATCATCTTAGATTTAATCTGTACTAAATCACTTGCTACAGCAAGAAAATCAGCTATATTATTTAGATCTATTTCAGATAAAGAAGTTAAGTATTCTAAATACTGGTTAGTTAACTCAGCTATAGGTATGTCAAAAAGATCTATTTCATTCTTGTCGATTAAATATAACAAAAGATCTAAAGGTCCAGAAAAATCTCCTAGATGAAGTTCTGGGCCTTTAGTTTCATTTCCAACTATATTCATGACATTTTTCTTATTATCTAAATCTGACATCTCTTCCTTAATTTAACAACTATGATAATTCTCAAACTTCATGGGACTCAAGTTGTTTAGATTAGCCAACAATTAATCTAAAAATCCATGTTGTTAGCTCTTTAAATGGCCATTCTATTAAACTTACAATTGGTGTAATAATCTTTCCTAAAAACAATGAAAACGGTCCATTAAAGAAGACTATAACCAATAACAAAACAAAGCCTATATTTCTTGAATTTTTGTTAATGATATAACTCCATTTGTCTGGCAGGAAGCGATTCGCTAACTCAAAACCATCTAGTGGAGGTATAGGTAATAGGTTAAATACTGCTAAGTTAACATTTAAAAATAGTAATGAGTAATTAATGTGCTGTAAGGTCTTAAATAAAGTTAAGCCAAACAATGATATTTCCACAGAATTAAGCATCAAAATATTGTATAAAAGTATTAATGTGTAAAACAATGCTGCTGAGATAACAGCCAAAATTAAGTTAAATGTAATTCCCGCTAAACTTACCCAGAGCATAGCATTTTTACGATTAACATCTCTTCTAAAATTATTAGAGTTTACTGGTACTGGCTTACCCCAAGCTACCGGCGCACCAAAAAGAATTAACATCAATCCTATAGGCTCAAAATGTTTAAGAGGATTAAGAGTGATTCGACCAGCTCTAAGAGCAGTCTCATCACCCATTCTGTAAGCAAAGTATGCATGAGCCCATTCATGGACACTAATTGATAAAAACAATACAAATAAACCTATTAAATATGAACTCAAATCAAAATTATTAAACATCTATACCCTCTATTAATAAAAATCTATGTTTTGGTTTTCATTACTTAAGCCAAAGACTTTCCTTTAAGCTTAGGAAATTCTCTCTACACCTAAGAATGTTTCTTCACCATTAATATCAACTCGAATAGAACTCTCAATCTTGCTTTCTTCTAATTCTGTTGCGAGCACGTCAGCCTTTAACTCCTCAGCATACTGATTTATCGCTCCTAGAACTTTATCAGTTCCAGCAATGTATAATTTAATTCTATCAGTTACTTCAAATCCTGAATCTTTTCTTAGATTTTGCACCTTAGAAACAATCTCTCTTATGTAGCCACGTTTAATCAAATCTTCATCTAAGTTTAAATCAAGAGCTAAATTTATTATTGGACTTGTTTCAATCTGATAGCCTGTAATATTATTGGCTTCTACTTCTAAATCTTCTTCAACTAAATCAAATTCTTCTCCATCAATTTCTACTTTAATGTAACCAGTCTCTTGCAACTCTTTCCAAGCTTTATCACCATCAAGATTTTCTAGAACTTGTTTAGCTGCAGGAATTCTTGATCCTATTTTCTTACCTAGAACCCTAAAGTTAGGTTTAAATGAATAAGTAGTTAAAGACTCTAAACTATCAACATAATCAATTTCATCTACATTTATTTCTTCGGTTAAAACTTTTGATAGTTCTTCATCAAAAGCTTTAATGCCAGTGATCAGTACTCTTGACAATGGTTGACGGTTCTTGATGCCTGAATCATTACGAGCCGCTCTTCCCAATTGAACACTATCTATCAATAACTCCATTGAATCTACAAGTTCTTGGTTAGCCCAATCCTGATTCACTTCTGGGTATGAACACAAGTGAACACTCTCAGGTGCTTCTGAATTAGTTGTCTTAACAACAAATTGATAAATTTCTTCTGCTAAGAATGGTGTAAATGGTGCTACTAATCTAGCTACTTGCTCTAAAGCTGTATAAAGAGTCATGTACGCATTGATCTTATCTTCTTCCATTTCACCAACCCAGAAACGCTCTCTACAACGTCTTACATACCAGTTACTTAACTCATCAGCAAATTTCTCCATGAGTCTTGCTGCACCTGTAATATCCATATCTTTGTTAGAAAGCTTTTCATCAACACTTGCAACTAATTCTGTTAATTTAGCTAATAACCATCTATCCATAACTGGCAGTTTTGAATACTCTAATTCGTAAGCACATGGATCAAATTTATCAATATCTGCATACATTGTATAGAATGCTAGAGTATTCCAAATTGTTGCCATAAACTTACGCATTCCCTCAGTAACAGATTCTGAGCTAAATCTACTTGGTAGCCAAGGATTTGAGTTCGTATAGAAATACCAACGTACAGCATCAGTTCCTTGAGCATCCAGTACTGACCAAGGGTCTACAACATTACCTAGGTGCTTACTCATTTTACGACCATTTTCATCTTGTACTAGCCCCATAACCAATACACTCTCATATGGTGTTTTGTTAAATAATAATGTACTAATTGCCATTAATGAGTAGAACCAACCTCTAGTTTGGTCTTCTGCTTCTGAAATAAAACCAGCTGGAAAATTAGCTTCAAACTTATCTTTGTTTTCAAAAGGATAATGATATTGAGCAAAAGGCATTGAACCAGAATCAAACCAAACATCCATAACCTCAGGTGTTCTTGTCATCTTATTATTACAATCAGGACAATTAACAGTTATATCATCAATATATGGTTTATGTAACTCTATATCTGCACTTGCATCTGGAGATAGTTTAAGTAATTCTTCAATTGATCCAACACAATGATACTTGTCACATGACTTACATTCCCAGATAGGCAGAGGAGTTCCCCAGAATCTCTCTCTAGAAATATTCCAATCTACAACATTATCTAAGAAATTACCAAATCTTCCTGTTTTAACAGTCTCAGGCATCCATGTAACCTTGTCATTATTTGCTAATAAGTTCTCTCTGACCTTTGTCATCTCAATGAACCATTCATCCCTAGCATAATAAATCAATGGGGTTGAACATCTCCAACAATGTGGATAGTTATGCTTATACTTTTCACTTCTTAATAATGAGTTATCTTCAAATAATTTTGTCAAAACTCCTGCATCTGCATCTTTTACCCATTGACCAGCAAAATCTGTAACGTCTTCGGTCATTTTACCTTCTGAGTCAACTAATTGAACAAATGCAAGATCAAATTTTTTACCAACTTTAGAGTCATCTTCACCAAATGCTGGTGCTGTATGTACTATACCAGTACCATCACTCAAAGTTACATAGTCAGCTTCACAAACTACAAAAGCTTTTTTATCGGCTTGCTCAGCAACTGTTTTGTTTGCATATGGAAGAATAGGTTCATATTCTTTGCCCACTAATTCTTCACCTTTAAATCTAGCAACAATCTTATATGAGCCTTCACCAAATACTGAATCAGCTAAAGCTTCAGCAACATAATATTTTGTGCCTGCTGCCAATGCAGATTCGGAACCTCTATGATTATGCTCTACAGCTGTTTCATTTAATTCAATTAATACGTAGTCGAAGTTTTTATTAACTGTCAATGCAACGTTAGAAGGTAAGGTCCATGGAGTTGTAGTCCAAGCTGAGAACCAGTTATCTTCACCTTTAACTTTAAATCTTACAAAAGCTGAAACATCTTTTACTTCTTTATATCCTTGTGCTACTTCATGACTCGATAAAGCTGTACCACAACGTGCACAATAAGGGACAACTCTAAAACCTCTATACAATAAATCTTTATCCCAGATTTGCTTAATTGCCCACCACTCGGATTCAATAAATTTATTATCATATGTGATATATGGATTTTTCATGTCTGCAGAGTAAGCCAAGCGATTTGACAGTTGTTCCCATTCATCTTGGTATTTCCAAACACTTTCTTTACACTGCTTAATGAAATCCTCTACACCATATTTAACGATGTCTTCTTTTCCATCCAGCCCTAAGCGCTTTTCTACTTCTATCTCAACTGGAAGTCCATGAGTATCCCAACCTGCTTTAAACTCAACATGATAACCTTTCATTCTTCTATATCTTGGAACTAAATCTTTAATTGATCTAGTCAATACATGTCCAATGTGAGGTTTACCATTTGCTGTTGGAGGCCCATCATAGACGGTATAACTTGGCCCATCTGAATTCATGTTTTCTAATTTTTCTTGAATATTATTTTCTTTCCAAACTTTTTGGATAGCTAATTCTCTTTCCTTAAAGTTTAAATCAGAATTTATTTTTTTATACATAATACTCTCCCAATTTTTATTATTTTTAGGCAGAAAAAAACGCCCCAACATCGGAACGCCTAAATAAATTAAGCGTGGTACCACCCGATTATTTCCGGCGCTCACATAAACGTTCAGAAACACTCATCAGTGATAACGGTACAGCCTCTACAGGTATTACCGGTCAAAGCTAATTGGCATAAATATATCCCTTTCACCTTGACTACTCGTGGATGATCTTCATCCTAAACTAGATATCGATATTCCAGCTACATCGACTCTCTGTATTCATCGTCTAGAATTACTCTTCCAGTCATCGTATTTAAGCTAAATTCTAGCTTTTAAAAGAAATATAGTCAAGTGCTTTTGCATTTTAACAATTGTTCTAAGTGCGATTAAAATTACAAAATAAAAACTCTAGTAACTACAAAATGCAGATATATACTAGAGTTTATATAAATTACGTTATTAGATTACAACTATTTGGATTGATTATTTACACAGAGATTTTCTAAGTTTCTCTCCATCTTAGTAAAGTAGGTTTCTCCTGCAGCTAATTCAGCTTCAGTTGGTGAATGCATTGTAGTTAATGGTAAAACCTTTATATCCCCTAACTCATTAGCTAATACTTTGGCGATCTTATCACTACCTGCATCATCGAAGTAAATTGCCTTCATATTTTCTGATTTTACTAAATTAACCATTTCTTTCATTTTTTCAGGATTTGGATCTTGTTCAGTTCCCATTCCTGTTAAGCCATATTGTTTTAGTCCATAGTCTTTTGCTATATATCCGAAAGCTTCATGAGTTATAACAAAACTTTTTACATTATTTTCACTTAATTTTTCTTTGTATAGTTTATCTAATTCCTTTAATTTCATGTTGTAATCGTTAAAGTTTTTCTCGTAAATATCTTTAGCTTCAGGATTCAATTCTACTAATGCATTTTTTATATTTTCAAGCATTTTACTGCTATTTCTTGGACTTAACCATAAATGTGGATCATATGTGTGAGTATGCTCATGTTCATGATCATCATGGTCATGGTCATCGTGGTCGTGGTCGTGGTCATCGTGGTCGTGGTCGTGGTCATCGTGGTCGTGGTCGTGATCATCATGGTCATGATCATCGTGGTCATCATGGTCATGTGAGTGTCCTGGTAATAACTCAATACCTTCACCAGCTTCTACCCATTTTAATTTACTACCTTCATTTTCCAAACTCGCTTTAACAGATTCAATCCATTCTTCCATTCCAGCACCTTGGTAAATTAACAAATCTGTTTTTGATAATTCTGCAACTTGTTTTGCTGATGGCTCCCAGCCATGAGATGCGCTTCCTGCAGGCATAATGTTTATGACATTTGCAGTTTCACCTGTAATTGCCTTAGTAAATTCATACATTGGATAAAAAGATGTTGCAATATTTAACTTAGTAGAATCATTACTCTGTTTCTCTTTTGATGAACTTGGTGCCCCAGCAGCATTACAAGCTACTAAACCAAAACTTAAGAGTAAAGCTAATCCTGCTCTTCCAAATTTTTTAATATTCATAATTCTTCCTCTTTTCCTTGTTATTATTGCGACCGTTTCGCAATTGCTAACAATGAGCATTCTAAAGCATTTAAAATTTTTAGTCAAGCAGCACCATAAAATAAACTTTATATCTTAATTCTTTTATTTTCTTCTCTCATATCTATTAAAGCTATAATTTACTCCAGCCGATTCCGAATACTTACTTTCAGACTTTTCTGCTAATATCCAATCTCCACTTTCATCGAGATTAGGAAAATACCTATCAACATTTTGATACTTCTTATGCACTTTACTCACATGGCATACATTAACATAAGGAAGTAATTGCTCATAGATTTCTGTACCACCTATGCAAAAAACTTTTTCTCCAGCGTCTTCCGCTTCTTTGATTTTCTCTATTAAAGATTTAATATCATGGAAAACTTTTGCACCTTCAACCTGTTTTACTGTTCGCGAGAGGATCCAATTTTCTCTATCTTTTAATACTTTAGCTTTTGGGAAAGTATCCAAAGTTTTTCGACCATAGACTACAACACCATTCTTTGTTATCTGTTTAAAATTTTGGAGATCTTCTTTTATTCTAATAAGTTGATCACCTGCGTAACCAATTCCCCAATTATCATCAACTAATACAACTATTTCCATTATTCACTCCTAAAATCATGTAGTAATTAGATCTTTAATCTTATTAAATTTGCTTTCTTTGATACCATTAATATTCATTAACTCATCTTTACTTTTAAAACTACCCGATTCTTTTCTATAAGTAATTATTCTTTCTGCCATAGCTTGACCGATACCAGGCAACGTCTTAAGTTCTTCTACACTTGCATTATTTATATTTACTAGTTTATTATCCAACGATTCATTTGTTGATCCTAGGTTAGTAATCCCACTAAACTTAGTTAATACTTCAATTTCACTATCATTAATATTAGGAACGAAAATATGAGATTCACGGTTAACTTTGGCAGCTAAATTTAGATAACTTTTCGCTGCTTCTTCAGTAAATCCGCCAGCCATTTCAATTACTTCGTAAACATAGCTGTTCTCTTCAACATGATAAATACCTGGATTATTGACTTCACCCGTAATATAAATTGGGTACTTTTCTGCTACTTTTTCTGAAGCGTTAACAATTTCATTTTTTGTATCTGAAGCTATCTTATCGCTCTCATTATCATCTGTAAGATCTACTTCTTTTTTATTAATAATTTCAGCTCTATTGCCTTCAGCCTTTATTAACAAATCTTCAGAATTATTTTTTCTTATAAAAAACAAAACCCCGATTATAAAAGCTGTAATAAATGCTAAATTGCTAACCCAAAACTTGGTACTACTTTTCATAAAATCACCTCCATGAGACAATTTTATGAGAAGAGCTCCAATTATAAATTCACAATTAGTAACAAATGTAAACAAGTAGAGTTTAGACTATTTGGCCCATAGCCTCTCTAATTGGTAGAACTCTCTGGCTTCTTTGCTAAATATATGGACAATCACATCACCATAATCAAGAAGTATCCATTCTCTAGTATCAAAACCTTCACTACTTCTTACTTCCAAGTCAAAATCTTCTTTTAGCTTAAATTCAACTTCATCAGCTAGAGCTTTAATTTGAGTATTTGAATTACCTGTGCACAATACAAAATAATCTGCAAGTGAACTTCCAGTAATATCTAGGATTTCAATATCATGGCCCTTTTTATTCTCAAGTGCTTCAACAACAGCATCAGCAAGTTTTTTAATATCTTCTTTAGTTAAAGTATTTTTATCTAACATAAGACCTCTTTTCTTACATACTTCTTATTTTATTATAAGCAGCTACTGAATTTTTGTGAGCTTTTTGGCGATTATTTGCTAGATTATCAGCATTTAATTTAAGACTTAATAATAGTGCTGCTTTAATATCATTTTTCTTAATTAATTTTCTTATCTTCTTTACACCATTATATTTTCTAGCAGGTTCAGTTTTGTCAGCTAAGTATACAATAGCATCTAACTTACTAAGATCACCTCTTAAAGTCGAGTGATAATAAATAGAATTATATATATTTTCATCACTAATGCCAAACATTGGCTCCAATAGATATGCTGCCAAGGGACCATGGGTAATTTTATCTATTTCAACATATGAAGCATCTGCTTTATCGAGAAAATCTTGATAATCGCTAGTTTTAATTTCTTTTGCAGAATCATGTAGTAACCCTGCAACTGCTGCAGTATATAAATCCTCTCCCATAGTCTCAGCTATATCTATAGCTTTGTACATTACATTAACACAGTGACCAACTCTGTAAGTAGACAATAAGGAGAATAATTTTCTTTCATATTCTCTAAGTTCATTTATTTGTTCCTCAGAAAAAATTTTGTTTAAATCTCTTTTCTTTCTATAAATCTTATTTTGTTTTAAATAATTCAAAACATTTTCATTAATACCTTCAATGTCATACTCTTTTTTTATTAATTTTTGTCTTAATTCTGTGCTAGATATATCTTGAGTTTCCATTTTTAAGAATTTTACTTTGGCTTCATACTTATTCTCTAAATATTTTTTATGCTTATTTAAGTTACCAGATTCACCAGGTCTTTTTACGACTAGGAGCGTAGCTATTTTTAAGATACTTTCAAATTTATACCATTTTTCAAAAGAAAAGAAAGAATCTCCCCCAATTACTAAATAAATTTCTTCATCTTTATATTTTTTCTTAAAATGTTTTAAAGTTTTAAGCGTATAAGATTTATTCTTTCTCTTTATTTCATATCGAGAAACTTTAACTTTTTTTAGACTCGCAACTGCAATCTCAGTCATTTGTAATCTATAACTTGCAAAAGACACCCAATTATCAGTTTTATGTGGTGGATTTCCTGCAGGAACAACTAAAACTTTTTTTACGTCATTTAAATTGCTTACTGCTTTTACTATATTTTCATGTGCTATGTGAATCGGGTCAAAAGTTCCGCCAAATATTGCAATTGCCATAATACCTCTTTATCTAATATCTTCAAATTAAGATTTTTCGTTCTCACTTGTTAAATACGCTAATATGAATCCTTGAATATCGCCATCCATTACTGCATCTACATCACCAGTCTCAAAATTAGTTCTATGGTCCTTTACCATTGTATATGGTTGAAAAACATAAGATCTTATCTGGCTTCCCCAAGCGATATCAAGTTGCTCGCCTTTCAAATCTTCTATTTTTTCTTTATTTAGTTTTTGAGCTAATGACACTAACTTAGATTTAAGTTGCTTCATAGCCACTTCTTTATTTTGGTGTTGAGAACGCTCTGCTTGACTAGCTGTTACTATCCCTGTCGGTAAGTGAGTAATCCTAACTGCTGATGACGTTTTATTAACATGTTGTCCTCCAGCACCTGAAGCTCTATAAGTATCGATTCTTAAATCATCTTGATTAATTTCTATTTCTATTTTGTCATCTATTTCTGGAACAACTTCCAACGATGCAAAAGATGTGTGTCTACGGCCTGATGAATCGAAAGGGCTAATTCTAACTAAACGATGTACACCCATTTCAGAACGCAAATATCCATAAGCATATTTCCCTTCAACTGAAAAATCAACACTCTTTATACCTGCTTCTTCTCCAGGCAAAATATTATTGATTCTAAACACAAAATTATTTTGTTCAGCATAACGTTGATACATACGCAAAAGCATTTCTACCCAATCCATAGCTTCAGTACCACCAGCTCCAGCTTGCAAACTTAAATATGCATTATTTTCATCATATGCTTCTGTAAATAAAGTTTCCATAAATAATTGTTCGTATAATTTTCTAAATTCAACTATTTCTTCTATTAACTCATCATCTATAGTATTATCTCTAGACTCTTCACCCAATTCAATTAAAACAAACAGATCATCATATTTTTCTTTCAAATTCTTGAAATCCTCTATGCTCGTCTCTACCTGTTTAATTTCACTTTGGATTTTAATGGCTCTATCCTGATCTGCCCAAAAATCAGGCTCTTGAGATATTTGCTTTAGCTCTTCCAACCTTGAGGTTTGTGTATCAATATGAAGAGCTTTCTCCAAACTTAATAACTTGTCTTCATAATCTCTCAATTCACTTTTTATATAAGTGTAATCTGCCATCACTTCTCCTAATACAATTTAAAATTCAAAAAACTAGAAATATTATAACAAGTTTTACTCTATCGTAAAAATCAAATGCTCTAGCTTATTATTTTCGAGTTTCTCCTGAAATTTCTTCTTGTATATGTTTAATATTATCTACTATATCAAATACAGAACCTTCAATTCTTACGAGTCCTCGCGGATTTAATTTCGCATAATAAATATAATACAAACTAAATAATCTGCCTATAACAAATACAGATATTGCGGTTGAAAAAGCAGTTATTAAACTGTAACCAACAGGATTAGCTGGTACAAGTAATGCCAATAAATTTCTAATTAAGCTTAATACAAATTCCAAAATAACTAATGCCCAGACTAAGCTAAAAGTTATTCCCTTAGTTTGATAAAAGCTCTCTGACAAAGCTGTGCTTAGCTTCTCTTTCCCCTCATATACATAGAACATACTAAAAATCAGTTTAGTTAAAATTATATAGAAAGGTAGCATCAATAAAAATGCTCCTGAAATAAAAGGCAATATCAATAAAGCCAAAAATAATAATAACTGAGGAAGTTTTTTTAAATAAATTTTAACACTTTCCGAACTCGGCTTATTCATATAATCTCCAAGAGCGATACAACCATAAAAGAAAACAAATGCAAAATTCAATAATTTCATTAAAAGTTGAGATATTAGGTAAATAACATTACCCCAAGATAAGATGCTATTGCCGTTTGGATCTGGCAAAAGATATTCACTTTCATTAAACAAATTGCCACCATTATAAACCCAATCTATAAATGGCGATAAGTCCTTATCTCCTAACGGGAATAATAAAAATAATGAATTTAAAGTAAAAGCAAGTACAAAAATATACTTGATAGTATTACTGCTTTTTAATTTATGAAATTTTAAAGCTTCAATCATGAATGTTAAGCTCATATTATCGTTTCCTTTGCATAAAGTAATATAAGTTTATCACATGTTTAAATAAGCTATTTAATATTTTAGTCTCTATATTATCTACCCTTTCGTTAATATATTGAAGAATTTTTCATAAATCAACTTAGTAGTTTGTATATATTTTGAAATTAATAAAACTAAAGTCTGAAAACTAGATAGTTTCAGACTTTTATGGTGCGACCAACAGGACTTGAACCTGCACGTCAAAATGACACTAGCACCTGAAGCTAGCGCGTCTGCCAATTCCGCCATGGTCGCAAATAACTATTATCAATATAAAAAACCACCGTTTTACCGGTGGTTTTTTCTGGTGGGGGAGGACGGATTCGAACCATCGAAATCGTAGATAGCAGATTTACAGTCTGCCCCCTTTGGCCGCTCGGGAACTCCCCCATGTAATTGCCTGTATATTGTGGTGGGCCTTCCGGGACTTGAACCCAGGACCGGTCGGTTATGAGCCGACTGCTCTAACCAACTGAGCTAAAGGCCCGTGCCGCTCAACTCATCAAGCAACGAATAAGATTATATAAACCAAAGTTCTTTCAGTCAAGCTCTTTTTATTATCAACAATCAATTAATAAAATAGAGCGTGAATGACAGTATATATGTTAATAAAAAAAATATCAAGCTATATTTCAAAGTTTTTTATTACAATTTTTATTACAATGGTAATCAAGTATAAAAAGTTTAATATTACTTAAAGGTATTATGAAAAATATCTTAAACGTTTTAAAAAGGAGATATTATGAAAACAGTAGAACATTTAATAAATAAGCTCGTCCCTTCTCATTACGACTTATTTTTCGACATTAATCGTGAAAGCAAAACTTTCTCTGGTAAAACAATTATTCAAGCAAATGCAAAAGCTGAAACTATCAAACTTCATCAAAAAGATTTAAATATCATTGAAGTAAAAATAAATGGTAGACCAGTAAATTTTGAGCTTGATAATGAAAATGATCATATTGTAATTTCAGCAGATCAAACTGGTGATATTACAATCGAGATTGATTACACAGGAAATATTACAGATAACATGGATGGTATTTATCCTTGTTACTACACACACAACGGTCAAAAGAAAGAATTAGTTGCTACACAATTCGAAAGCCATTTTGCTAGACAAGCTTTCCCTTGTGTTGATGAACCTATTGCCAAAGCTACATTTGATTTAAAACTTAAGTTTGACCAAAAAGATGGCGAAATTGCTCTTGCAAATATGCCAGAAGCTAAAGTTGGCCAAGGTGCTGATATAGGGTTATGGGAATTTATGACCACTCCAAGAATGTCTACATATATCCTAGCTTTCGCCATGGGTGATCTTCAATCTATATCAACAGAAACAAATAATGGAACAAAAGTTGCTGTTTATTCAACCAAAGCTCATGAGCTCGACCACCTTAATTTTGCTTTAGATATCGCTAAAAGAGCTATAGAGTTTTTTGAAGATTATTATGGCTTCCCATATCCTCTACCACAATCTTTGCATGTAGCTTTGCCTGACTTTTCAGCAGGAGCAATGGAAAACTGGGGTCTTGTAACCTACCGTGAAATGTACTTAATCGCAGACGAAAACACTAGTTTGCAACACAGACAAGGAATTGCTTTAACCATTTCACATGAATTAGCTCACATGTGGTTTGGTAACCTTGTCACCATGAATTGGTGGGATAATCTATGGTTAAATGAAAGTTTTGCAAACATGATGGAATATGTCTGTGTAAACGCATTAGAACCAAACTGGAATATTTTCGAATCATTCCAAAGCAGTGATGTCCCCGCAGCCCTTAATAGAGATGCTACTGATGGAGTACAGTCCGTACAAACTGAAGTAAAACACCCAGATGAAGTAAATACAATTTTTGATGCTGCTATTGTTTACGCTAAAGGCAGCCGTTTATTACAAATGCTTCGTTATGCTCTAGGTGATGAAGTGTTCGCAAAAGGTCTAAATAAATATTTCAATGAGCATCAATACCAAAATACTAGCGGTGAAGATTTATGGTCTGCTCTCTCCTCTGTTTCCGGCAAAGATATTAGTGAATTTATGAATTCTTGGTTGACTCAACCTGGATATCCTGTTGTTAATGCAGAGCTCGATGAAGATACAATCAAACTAGAACAAGAACAATTCTTTATCGGCCCTCATCAAGATAAAAATAGACTATATCAAATTCCACTAAACAGTACTTGGGAAGATATTAACTTTACTTTTAGTGATAAGGAAACTGAAATAAGTTCATACTCTGAATTAAGAGAAAAACATAAAGTAGCTTTCAGATTGAATTTTAATAATATGGCTCACTACATCACTAACTATGATGAGACTTTGTTAAAAGATATTTTAGACAATTTCAAGACTTACGATAAAATCAATAAATATCAGTTAGTCCAAGAACAATTACTATTAGCTCAAGGTCAACGCATACCTTATGCAAATTTAATTAAATTTGTTCAGAAGCTTAGCGATGAGCAAGCTTACATGCTAGTTGGATTAAGCAATAGAATTCTAAGAGGTTTGGAGTTATTTATTGATGATGAAGATGATAGCAAGTCTAACTTACAAGCTTTAGCATTACTTTCTAATGTAAATAATTACAACCGCTTAGGTTTCTTACCAAAAGAAGATGATAATTTCGATGACGAAATTGTCAGAGAAGTAGCTATAAGTAATATGCTTTTTGCAGAATATAAACCTGCAGTTACTGAAGCACATAAACTATTTAACGAACATAAAAACAATCTTGAACAACTTCCAGCATCAATTCGTTTCTTCGTTCTAAGAACTGAAGTCAAGCACTTTGAGTCTGAAGACTTGATTAGTGAATTATTAAAACTATATGAAAATAGTAGCAATGTTGCATTCAAGGATGACATTAAATCAGCTTTGGCATTCACAGAAGATCAGAATAATCTTAAAAAAATTATAAGTACTTGGAAGAACAAAGATATTGTTAAACCTCAAGACTTAGCCTCCTGGTACTTTGCTTTTCTACACAAAGATTTTTGCCAAGAAGCTGCTTGGAACTGGGGTCGTGATAATTGGGAATGGCTAAAAGTTGCACTCGGCGGTGACATGAGTTTTGACAGTTTTGTAAGAATCCCTGGTTATGTATTCAAGACTGAAGAAAGGTTGCAAGAGTTCAATGATTTCTTCAAATCCGAATTGGATAATTTTGCTATAAAGAGAAATATTGAAATGTCTGCAAAACAAATCGAAGCTAGAATTGATTTGATTAAAGCTAATAAGGAAGAAGTAAAATCCGCTCTTAAAGATTTTGCCAAAGAATAGTTAAAAACTAAAATTATATAATTAACCACTAGATTAGTGTTAAACTCTATATCTAGTGGTATTTTTTACTCAATCTATATACAAGAAAGGAAAAGCTTTGGAAAATAATTCAACTAAATCTGAAAACATCTTAAACAAAAGCCCACAAGATAATATTGAAAACTCCTACGACAATAATACTATTCACGTAGCAGCAAGAAATTTAGTTGAAACTCTTTATCGAAGTGGTAGCATTAATCAGATTAACTACTCCAGTTTAAGTGCTAGAGAAGGCACTCGAACTCACCAAGCTTTTGCTAATAAAATAAAATCTGAATTTAGAAATTATGATATTAATTCTGAAATAAAATTAGAAACTAATTATAACTTTACAAGTAATATCAGCAACGAAAATTCAACTTTCGCCTTTCAGAAAAAGTCTTTTTCAATAGACGCTCTCGAAATATCAGGGCGTGCAGATCTACTGTTGCAACCTATTCATGATAAAAATAATATTAGCTTTTTTAATTTTGAAGAAAATCCTGAAGAAGATTTTATCATTGAAGTTAAAACTGTTAACCGACCGCTTAGCGAAATACCCTACGAGGGCGAAAAAATTCACTGGCTCCAGTCAAAGATTTACACATATATGTACTGGAATGCCAAAATAAAAGCTGGACATGAAATTCCTGCTTCAATTCCTTATGCTCTTGCCTACGTTTCTGTTGAAAGTTTAGAATGTGATTTCAAGTTCAAGTATATTAACTGGGAAGATTTAAAATCCTGGTTTATTGAAACATGTAATAAATACATGAATATGGCACTTAGCATCAAAGAGCGTGAAGATCGTCGAGATCTAAGTATTGAAAATATGGAATTTCCTTATACCCAGGTACGTTCTGGTCAAGAAGATTTAATGGAAGAAGTTTATAGAAATATACAAACTATAACACCATTAATAGCTCAAGCTCCAACAGGAACTGGTAAAACAATCTCTGTTCTCTATCCTGCTATTAAACAATTAATTAATCATAAATTTGAGCATATATTCTATTTAACAGCTAAAACTTCTACTAGAGCAGCTGCTGAAAATGCAATTGAGGATCTTCGTAGAAACTCAGGTCTTTTTTTGAGATCTATAACATTGATGGCAAAAGAACAGATTTGCCCATATCATAAAGAATCAACAGATTGTCCCTATTCATTAAACTATTACGACAATTTACCAGATGCACTGGAAGATCTCTGGCCAATTCAGGATTTAAATGCCGATATAATTAAGAAAGTTTCTGAAAAACATAAAGTTTGTGCTTTTGAATTGAGTCTAGATGCATCTTTGCACTGTGACGTAATCATTTGTGATTACAATCATGTTTTCAACCCTAGAATTCAACTTGAGCGTTATTTTTCTAAACAGGCACAGTCTCAAATTGTTCTTGTAGACGAAGCTCATAACTTGATTGATAGGTCTAGAGATATGTACTCTGCCACGTTAGATAAAGAATATTTCAATTATGTTAAAACTCTTTTACCTAATGAGAACATGAGGTTATTCTCATACAATGAATACATAATTAATTATTTAAGCAAACTTGATCATGCAATTATTGAAAGCAAGGATGGTTTTGATGAACTTGAGTTAGATTCCAAATATTCTGATTCACCTCAAAATTTAAGAGTCGTACAAGCTGAGAACTTTCGCGCTACAAACTCTAAGCTAAGTAATTTAAATGAAGCTCTACTAGCTTGGGTACAGCATGCTAGGAATTTTTTGGAGGATATTATAGATCCAAAAGCTCATCGTAAGCTAATAGAAATAATTGGTGAAGTTAAATTTTTCACAAGAATAACAGATGAATTTTGGAGCGATGCCTATATAGCCTGCGCAAAAAAATTCAAAAACTCTATCTATTTAAAATTAATTTGTTTAGATACCTCCACTGAGATTAGTAAAACATATATAAATAAACATGCTGCTGTCTTTTTCTCAGCTACTTTAACCCCAATGGAATATTTTGCCTTCAACTTTTGTGGAAGTGAAAGAGATAATAGACCTAATACTTTAAGCCTATACTCTCCTTTCCCACCAGAAAATCTTGAAGTATTTATAGCAGATTATGTTAAAACAACATACAAAGATAGAAAAACTAGTGCTGCTCAAGTTGCAAAAACTCTAGCTCTGTCTATTCTTCTTAAAGGCGGCCAACAATTTGTCTATTTCCCTTCTTTTGCATATATAGATCTCGTTGTTCCTCTACTTAAGAAAATCTTGAAAGGTAGAAATATACTTTGGGTAGAACAAGAGCGAAACATGAGTCAAAGTGATCGTCAAAAATTCTTAGATAAATTTGCGAAACCAGACTCTGATAAAATCGTGGTTGGGATAGTTGTGCTTGGTGGAATTTTTGGAGAAGGAATTGACCTTGTTGGAGATACTTTAACAGGTGTTTCAATTGTTAGTGTCGGCATTCCTCAAGTAAGCCCTGAAAGAAATATTATGTCAGAATATTATGATTATAAGTTTCACAACGGCTTCAACTTCGCTTACCTTTATCCAGCAATAAGTAAAATACTTCAAGCTGCTGGTAGACTTATACGTTCTGAAACAGATACAGGTTTTATCCTGCTTATTGATGAACGTTACAACAAACCTCAATATCGACAATTGTTACCTGAAAATTGGGAAATAGAAACAGCAAATAATATGTCAGAACTAAAAGAATTATTAGGACAAGATAGTTTATCTTAGAAAAACATATCTAGCTTTGCCAATTTATCATAATTCTTTGTAAAGTGTTCAGATAAATAATGCTTAGTTAATATACCCAATTCTTGCAAGACTGCATCTCCTATCTTAAAAGAAAATACTTTACTACTTTCAGATTTAACAATATATCTAACTGTTGCCAGAAGTGCTGGACTTATTCTATAGCAAGAATTACTTTTTCTATTAGAAATTACGTCGTGTGCATGTTGATCACAATAGATTCTAGCGTTCTCAATATCAAAAAATACTATATCATCATTCTTGCTTAAATCTTTAATGCAATAGAAACACTTATCCAAAATTGGCTTATAACCTAATACGGAGCATAACTTAAATTCAGCAACATTACTGATAAAACGTGGATCTTTTTCACCTTTTTCAAATTCGTATAGACAACGTAATAAAAATTCATAAAAATTAAAATCATCTTGAAGTTTATTACCCTGAGGCAGGTTATCTAGCAATATTTCGGCAATTTCTGAGCTAGCTGTTAATAGATAAATATCTTTCTGAATTGACTTAAAAGTTTGAATACTAGACACATCATCGAGACTATAACGTTCTTTATTGTAAAACAACTCAAATTCATTAAAGCTAAACAGCTGACAGAAACTATTAAGTCTATTTTTGGGACGTCTAATACCTTTACAATATACAGAGATAAGTCCTAAATCTTGGGTTAAAACACTAATATATTTATCATAATCTTTGAAATTAGTAATTTTGATTATAATACCTTTTACTTTGACATTAGCCATATAAGAATATAATCCTTTCTAATTTCATTTTCTTATAATTAAAATTTCAGAAAAATATTATCACACTATAAAAGACTATTGAATTATGTCCACCTCTGCTGGCCCATTACCACCTTCTGTGTAACCAAGATCTCTTAAAACATTATCTGCATTTTTCCAGTTTTTTTGAACTCTAACGAATAACTCTAGATAAACTTTTGCTTCATAAAGATCCTCAAGTTTTTTCCTTACATTACTACCAATTCTCTTAAGCATACGACCAGATTTACCGAGAATAACACCTTTTTGACTAGGCTTATTTACTAAGATTGTAGCTTCAACAATGACTAAACTTCTTTCGCCTTGGTAATTATTTTTTTCAGTAAATTTATCTATATTAACAGCTACATCATGAGGCACTTCTTGATAAAGCAAGTTCAAAATTTCTTCTCTTATATATTCTGCTGCTAAAGCTTTCTCTGATTGATCTGTATATGCATCTTCTGTATAAATCCTAGGTCTTATTGGCAAATGCTCTTTAATAACTTCCAAAAGTACATCTATGTTATCATTTTTATTTGAAGATATTGGTACTACATCTACAAAGTTAAATTTGTCTGTGTATTCCTTTATTAAAGGAAGCATTTTTTCTTTGTTAGCTATATCAGTTTTACTTAAAACTAAAATTAGCGGCAAACCTAATTCTTCAGCTTTTTTACAGGCTGTCTGTTCTACCTCTGTAATACCTCCTCTTCTAGGATCCACAAGCAACAGCACTACATCAGCAATCTCTAAGGCTCCCCAAGCAGAGCTTGCCATATAACGCTCAAGTTTGTTATTAGCTCTCTGAATACCTGGAGTATCAATAAATATCATCTGACTTACACCATCATCTAAAACAGTTTTGATATTATGTCTAGTGGTCTTAGCTTTAGGTGAGGTTATGGCTAAAACATTTCCTGATAAATTATTTAATAAAGTAGATTTCCCAGCATTAGGTCTACCTAGAATTGCTATATATCCAGTTTTAAAATTGTGATTAAAATTCTCCCCAGACTCTAACTCATTATCATCTAATTCTAGACTATTATTTAAGTGATCTAAATTAGAATAAAAACTTTGTAATTCAATCTTCTTTTCATCCTGAATATCTCTAGTAATATTCACATCATTCAAAATCTGATCTTGTAATCTAAACATTAATTCTTCGGTACTTCTAGATTCTTCATGATCATAGCCCATTACGTGCAATAAACCGTGTAAAGCCAAGAACGTCATCTCCCTGGTAAGCGAATGTCCATATTCTTCAGCTTGTTCAATCGCTCTCTCAACACAAATAATTACATCTCCAAGATTTAAGATATAATCCTTACTCTGAGTTGTATCTGAATCATTTTCTACTTCTTCACTATATTCATAAGTTGGCACGAAATCATATTCTGCAAGATTTGAAAATTTACCTAAGTCCATATTCAAAGCTGGAAAAGACAAAACATCCGTAACGCTATCAATATTTCTATTTTCTCTATTAAGCGTTCTTATAGTCTCTTCATCTACAAAAGTTATATTTAGATAAAAATCAAAATCATTTAAATCTATATTTTCAGGTAATATCTCCGCTAATTCTGAATTTCTATAATTCTCTGAAATAACTTTCTTCTGAGCATAAGTTAATGCTTCTTCAATATAAGGGAAAATAAAATCAATATCATAATTATTAATTTGCTTGTTTAATTCTAGTATCATCTGGATATTTAACCCTTTCGTGTAATAAACCCTCATAAACATGGATAAAGGCACTCATAATCTGCTCTACATCTTTAAATGAAAGACCAGAATTTACTAGTTGATCTTGATCAACTTTACCTCTAACTAATTTTCTAATTAATTTTTCAACTTCATCAATGTCTGTTAATCCCGTCGACTTCATTGCAGCTTCTACTGTATCTGCTAGCATAACTACAGCAATTTCCTTACGCATTGGACTTGGGCCAGGGTACCTAAATTCATTAGTTGCTGGAAGAGGTATACCCATCTCTTCTGCTTCATCACAAGCCTGTGTATAAAAATACTGCAAAATTGTTGTACCATGATGTTGTTGAATAAACTCTACTACTGTCTCTGGTAAACCATATTCTCTTGCTATAGTTTGACCAAATTTAACATGCTTGAAAATAATTCTAGTACTTTCTTTAGTTATTAATAGTGAGTGCGGATTAAAATTACCTTGATTTTCAGTATACATTTGCGGATTCCATAATTTACCGACATCATGATAATAAGCTCCAACCCTTGCTAGCAAAGTATCTATACCAATTCTTTCTGCTGCCGCTTCAGCTAGATTAGCCACCATCATACTATGTTGATATGTTGCTGGAGCTTCCAAGAACAAACGCTTCAAGAGTGGATGGTTAGCATTTGCTAAATCTATCAATCTAGTCGGAGCGACTGTGCTTAAGAACAACTCAACTATAGGGGCAACACCTATAGCTAAAACAGCTGAAAGGAAACCTGCCAAAGCTGCTAAGATAGCGTTCTGTAACATAACATATGTACTATGTTGTATTAATGAAGAATATAAAATAGACGCCACAAAGTTTGTTGCCGTAGTTCCTATAATTGTTAAAGTATTATTCTGTCTAGAGTTCGAAGCTGATGCTACTAAGGCTGAGCTTATAGTTCCCAAAATAGCTATAAATAAATACTGCAGGTTCATCTGAGTTACCGGTAATAGTAGAACAACTAGAGCCAAACCTAATACTAACGCTGCTTTTAATCCAAAATAAGATGCTATTAATATTGATACAAAATAGACTGGCAGAATTAAAGGAGATATACCAGACAAATAAGTCGATGCAAAGAATGTAGAGAGCAATATTGTTAGCAAAACAGCCCAATCATTATACGTTCTCAAATTCAAATTCTCTTGATATCTAAAGTAGACCCACACTAAAAATAATACCAATGCATAAAGCAATACTAGCGAGCTAAGTGTAGCCCAATCTATACTATTTTTCTCTATTAATGCTAAATCGTCTAACATTTGATACTTTTCTGCAGTTATCGTTTCGCCCTTATTGACAATAGTATTACCAGCAGGAATCAAAACAGGATCATTGTAAATTTTGTTATACGTTGATTCTTTCGCTGCTTTGGTTGCTACTTCATCAAATATCATATTAGGTTTTAATAAAAATCTTAATAACGTAGAAATTTGGTTATATTCATTTTTATAATAAGAATTGCTCTCAATTAAAGTGTTTACTCTGCTTGTTATACTAACCAAAAGACTAGTATTGTCATGCTCCCCAAGCATAATAGCTTCTGCAATATTAATTGCATTATTTTTAACAGCTGCATAGATAGATGGATTAGTTCTCAAAAATGCATCGATTATCGAGTCTTCAACATCTATTTTTTTTTCGTTTTGCAACTCTTCAGTTATTTTTTGTTTAGCTTCACTTATTTCGTTATCGGTAGGGATCCTGCCTTTATACTCTTTCTTATTAGTTGTAACAACAGTTTCTGTATTCTTATTTTTCACCTTACTGGATTCATTATCTATACTTTCTGCTTCTAAAGATTCATTTTCATTAGCAGTTTCACCAGTATTATTTTCAACTTTTTCAATATAAAGTGTTGAGCGATACTTATCAACAGTATCAAAAAAAGCATTTATCTGACGCATACTCTCATCTGATAAAGCCTCAGATCTTACAAAAATATCAGGAACTTGTTGAGCTTGCTCTAATGCTCTTTGATGACTTGCTTCTTTATTAACTATTGCCCTTGAAGATACAATATTTTCAGGTGCTTTATCTCCAACAGCTAAATCATATTTTTTTGGAATAGTAGCTGAGTATAAAACAAATAGAACTGCAAAAGATATAAGTACAGTTAATAAAAACATTAAAAAACTACTTAAATTAAATTTACCTCTCACTTATTTACTCCTTTTGTTCTACTGTTTATATTATAAAGCTAAATCAAAAACTTTTAATCTTAAAAATCAGTAATAAAGATTTGATATTTAGTTTATTAAAATTTATTGCTCAACTTCTTTTCTCTTTTGCTTCTTTGCCTCAAAGTTTCTATCATATTTATCATATGCCTTAATTATACTTTGAACAATCGGATTACGCATTACATCACTCTCATCTAGCTCTACAAATGCCATTCCTTTAACATTTTTAAGAACTCTTTGAGCATGAATTAAACCTGAACGTTGATTCCTCGGTAAGTCAATTTGTGTCGCATCACCTGTCACTACAATTTTAGAATCATAGCCCAGTCTAGTCAAAAACATTTTCATCTGTTCTGGGGTTGTGTTCTGAGCTTCATCTAGAATTATATAAGAATTATCAAGAGTTCTACCACGCATATAAGCTAATGGAGAAACTTCTATTAACCCTCTCTCCATATTTAAGGTATAAGTTTCGTATCCCATCAAATCTGCCAAAGCATCATACAAAGGTCGCATATAAGGGTCAACTTTAGTCTGTAAATCTCCTGGTAAGAATCCTAAGTTCTCACCTGCTTCAACAGCTGGTCTAGTTAGAATTATTCTATCCACCTCTTCATTTTTAAAAGCTTGAACTGCCATAGCAACTGCTAGATAGGTTTTTCCAGTACCAGCAGGTCCAATTGCAAAAGTAACTGTATTATTGCGTATTGCTTCTATATATTTACTTTGCCCCAAAGTTTTAGATACGACTGCTTTACCTTTTGCATTTAATCCTATCCAGTCGGGATTGTAAACTGCAATATTTTGTTTCTGTTCTTTGCTCATCCCAGCTAAATAATTCGCTAGCTGTTCATCTACTTCACCTTTGTTCTTAGATATATGTAGCATTTTGCTAACGATTTTATCAGCTAAATCTAATTCTTCTTCAGTTTCAGCAATTACTTTAATTCCCAGTAGATTTGGTTCAATAATTACATTTAAATAGTTCTCAATTGCTTTAGCATTTTTATTATTAACACCAATAATGCTTTGAATTATATTTTGTTCATCAATACGTATTATTTTTTCCAAATGCAACTCTCCTTCTAAGCTAGTATTGTATTTCCTTTTAATAAATTTATGATTTGTATTAAAATTTTATTATTTTTCCTGATTATTTCCATTCGTAGTATCTTCAGGTATAATTTCTAGTAAATTTTGTCTATATGCAGGACTATTTTCAGAAAGTGCTGGTATTTTAACTTCTTGTGGATACTCCATATTTACAACAACGCCCTGACTTTGCAAGTGATTCCAGATTTGACTAGAGAATCTATAATAATCTTGCAATTTTTTCACCTCTCCAATTACAGATATTTCATAGCCTGTTGGACTTGTAATGTTAGTACCATTCATAACTATTTTAGTATTTTCACCACTTCCAGTTGCACTAATTTCTGTCAAAGCAACGACTCTCTCGCCATTTATAGAGATAGCATAAGCGCCATTGGCTTTAAGAGAATTAACTATAACTAACAAAGATGACACACTAACTTCTGCATCTTTAGCACTGGTATCTAAACTAATAATAGCTCCAGGTCCTTTAACATCTGTTAAACCAGCATATGTTTTGGCTCTACTAAGTTGATCTTGGTAATATTTAAGTTGTGCATTTTCATCATCGCCAAGTTCTATAAACTTTTGGAGACTTTCCTTATATTCTGCATTCCTCTGTGCAAGCTCAGCATTAACAATATTCAATTGTTGGATTTTCTCTTGTAAATCAGCTTGGTTTGTATTCCCAAAAATAGTTGAGCCTTCTAAAGAATTTATATTCTTCATTTGCCAAGCTATCAATACACCCAACAATACACTTATTACAACTAATAATATATTAGAAATTAATTTATTTCTTGATTTCATTCTCATACCCTCCAAGTCGATCAACTTGTGTATTTATGTATATTTCATCTTTCATTGGACTTAATTGCAAATCTTCAACTAATTCAATCTCTAATTTAAGTCCTCTATCTTTTATTGATTTAATAAATTGTTGATCTTGTATCTGTTTAAAAACACTCTTTAAATCATCCGGATTCTCCATGCCGGCTTCTATTACAAAAGGCGAAGAGTGATAAACTCTATTTACTAGTACTGATGGTCCTGTACATAATAACGGGCTCATTGGAGAAATTCTTTCACCATTTACAGCAATTGCATTAAAATATTTAGCCTTGAAAAAATCAACAATTATCCTCAAATCACCATCATGAACAATTTCGCTTGCATCAGTTGTAGAATCATAGGCTATTCCTTCTTTATCTGCTAAAGTGACTCTAATTCCTTGCCCACTAAAGCTTTTCATACCTGCAATATGCAATACTTTATCATACTCACTGATCAAACGTTTTAACTCAGTAGATTCGAATTTCATATTCTGAATCTTAGCAGCTCTTACTTCTTCAAACTCTTTATTTAAGTTTAAGTTTTCTTGCTCAAGTTTTTTCTTTTGCTCTTCCTTCGCAGTAATTTCTTTCTGTAGTTCTTTTATTCTATTTAAAGGTTCTTCTTTTATTCTTATTTGAGCTTGTAGGTTTTTATGGGCTAGCAGCAAAATAAAAACAACTAGCAACATTGTAGAAAATGATGTTAGATAAAAAGAAATTTTATTGCTATTAAACTTAGATTTTCCAGATTTTTTGTTAGTACTCTCAAGTTTATTTGAGCGAGAAGTAAATTTATTTAATTTTATTAAAATTAATCTTTTAAATCTTTTTAATATATCCAATTTAGCTTCACCTCACATTAAAATCCTTGTTTATATTATCCTTAAAATTCTAATTCATAATTTAATTTTTTTAAAACTGCAATCATTCTCGCTGGTAACGGTGACTCAAAATACATCTCCTCATTACTTACAGGATGCTTAAACTTAACACTTCTAGCATGTAAACATAATTCTTTTGCTAATTTGTCTTGTCTATATCCATATATAGGGTCACCAAGAATAGGATGATTAATATACTTCATATGCACTCTTATTTGGTGAGTTCTACCTGTTAATAGGTTAACTTTTAGATAGGATGTATTATCACTTTCCCCAATAAGTTCAAACTCAGTCTTAGCAATTTTCCCATCTTCTATAACTGACATTTCCTGTCTTCTTTTTGGGTTTCTGCCTATAGGAGCATTTATAAAGCCTTTATTTTCTTTAAAAGTACCATGAACTATTGTTTCATAAATTTTTGTAATTTCTCTAGCTTTAAATTGCTTCTGCAAATTAATTAAGGCATCATCTGTTTTTGCAATTAGTAATATTCCAGAAGTATCTTTATCCAACCTATGCACAATACCTGCTCTATTTTTACCATTTATCATCGCTAAGTTACCGTTGCAATGACTTAGAAGAGCATTCACAAGTGTTCCAGATTCATTCCCTACACCTGGATGCACAGTAATACCTGCCTCTTTATCAAGTACAATTATATCCTCATCTTCGTAAATAATGTTTAAAGGTATATTTTCTGGTTGAGGATTTTCAATTGAATCATTATTTTCAATTAAACTACCAAAATCAATTTCAAGCTCCAGGTCCTCATCAACCTTAAAGCTAGGCTTCATAGTACCTAGATGTGAAATAACTTTTCCATCTTTAATCATTTGAGAAAGCTCACTTCTAGATATTTCCGGAAATAAACTTGATAAAGTTTTATCTAATCTTTTATCACTTTTTTTTACAAGTACAATTTTTTTCATTACTGCAAACTAAAGCTATCCTCACCACTTGATCTAACATTGTTCTGAATTTTCAAATTATAATTTTCTAGATCCTTATCATACCTGAACATTATGTAGAAAAATAAAATCGTTGCTGAAATAGTAATACAAGTATCTGCTACATTAAATGTTGGAAAATGCCAGCCATTATAATGAAAATCTAAAAAGTCTATAACTGCGCCTAACCTGACTCTATCAATTAAATTTCCAACAGTACCAGCTAATAGAATACAAAGTGCTAACGGAAAAATAGCTGGCCAATTACTGTATTTAAATAATAGAACTAGAAAAATTATCGTAGTCACAACTGAAATTCCAGTCAAAAGGTATATTCCCCAGTCTTGATTATTCAAAAAACTAAATGCAGCTCCAGAATTCAATGTATATATGAATTGAAAAAAGCCTGGTACAACTTCAATCTTTCCACCATTTTGTAATTCTACATTATTAGCCGCCCATAATTTACTGACTTGATCTAAAACTACTAAAATTGCAGCTAATATCAAAAACACAAAAGATCTTTTCAAAGACACCTCTGGTTTAAACTCTCTTAATTGATTCTCATTAAATACTTTTTTCATTTTAATACCTTTACTATATATTATTGCTTGCTTTACATTTTAACTTAAATAAGAATATTTGTCGCATAAAGCACTCAACTCCTATAAGTAATTCCAAGCATAAAAAAAGGCCGGAATTTCCGACCTTTTCTTTAATTTGCTTGACTGGTGAATCTTGTCTCTCGGATCATATTAACTTTTATATGACCAGGATAATTCAACTCTTCTTCTATCCTTTTGCTAATTTCATAAGCAGTTAATTTCATTTCCTCTTCGCTCATTTGCTCAGGGTTTACTATAACTCTTAACTCTCTACCAGCTTGAATTGCATAACTCTTTTCAATGCCTGAGAAACTATTAGCAATATCTTCCAGACCTTGTACACGTTTCATATAAGTTTCTACACTTTCACGTCTAGCACCAGGTCTAGCTGCGGATAAAGCATCTGCTGCAGCTACCAATACTGCGATTACAGAGGTTGGCTCTGTATCACCATGGTGTGAAGCAATTGTGTTAATAACAACTTCATCTTCATTGTTACGTTCAGCGATCTCAACACCTAACTCGACGTGAGATCCTTCCATTTCAAAATCTGACGCTTTCCCTATATCATGGAATAATCCAGCTCTTTTAGCTAATTGGACATCTAAGCCTAATTCTGCTGCTAAGAGACCAGATAACTCACAAACTTCTAAACAATGTTGTAAAACATTCTGTCCGAAACTTGTTCTATAGTTCAGTTTACCTAACAATTCAATCTCTTCAGGAGTTATTCCTACTAGACCTGTTGCTAGGCTGGCTTTTTCACCAACACTTTTAATAGTTTTATTAACTTCATTTTCTGCCTTTTCTACAGCTGCCTCAATACTTGTAGGATGAACTCTTCCATCCTTAACAAGCTTCTCCAATGCAACTTTAGCAACTTCTCTCCTAAGTGGGTTGAAGCACGATAATGTAATTGCTTCTGGAGTATCGTCTATAATGACATCTACACCTGTAATTTTTTGGAAAGTCTTAATGTTTCTACCTTCACGACCAATGATTCGACCTTTCATCTCATCACTTGGTAAAGATACAACTGAAATTGTATTATCAGCAACAAAGTCTGAGGCATATCTTTGCATAGAAGTTACAATTACCTCTTCTGCATATCGATCAGCTTTTTCATCAATCTCAGCTTCTAATTGAACATATCTTGCTGCTAAGTCTCTACGATAGATTTGTTCTGCAGTTGTTAATAACTGTTCTCTAGCCTCTTCCATAGACAAGCTAGCAACCTTCTCTAACTCAGCATTGTGACTCTCAACTAACTCATTTGCTTTAGCTAATTGATCCTCAACTTCCTTTTCCAATCTGCTTAAATTCTCATCTCTAGAATCTAATTTCTTTTCTCGATTTTCAACTTCAGATTCTTTTTGTTCGATTCTATTTCGCTCTTTATCTAAGCTACTTTGACGACTTCTAGAATCTCGTTCCAATTCTTGTTTGGCTTTGTGAATTTCTTCTTTTGCCTGCAGGAGCAGTTCTCTTTTGCGACTCTCGCCATTTTTCTCTGCATTTGCTAATAATGTTGCAGCTTTTTTCTTTGCTTTTACATTCTCAGCTTCAATTTCTGTCTTTTTCTTGCTGAATCCTAAGTTATAGTAAATCAGTATCGATGCGACACCACCTGCGAGGCCAACTACCAAACCAATAATCAAAGACGTTAAATCCATATTGGTAATCACCTCCAAATATTAAATTTTCAAAGTACATTTCACAGTTTATAATTATTTAAGTTCTTAACTGTTTAACTTTCTCTATTAATTAGTTTGAGATGTCTTAAATCTCTCACTTGTATAGAATACTAACATTAATTTTATTAAAAATTTGTAAGTATTGCAAATTAATAAGAGATAATTTGATAAAAATAATTTACTTTTCTCACAAAAATGCGACTGCCACACGCCCGCAAGAATATATTAATTTTTTTTAACACTTGGTTCTACTTCAATTTGAAGAAGTTCAGCAATTTTCTCGAAATGTAAAGTTTCTTTTTCATTTTTTTGTATTTTTGACAATAAATTTTTTAAGTCATTAGCTAATTCAGCTTTTAAATGTAACGCTTCACCAGTAATAGGATGATTAAACTCCAACATATAAGCGTGCAAAAATTGTCTTTGTAATTCTCTATTTAATTTCAATGCCTCAAAATCTCTAGCAATACTAGGGTCATGATAGTTCCTATGATCTGTATTTAAATAATATCCTAATTTACCATTTTCCCGTATTTCTTTAGAGTAACGATATGTTTGCTCCCAACCATAAAACTGATCACCAACTAAGGGACAATTCAAATGACGAGAATGCACTCTAATTTGATGAGTCCTACCTGTTTCTAGTAAAAATGCTACTAAACTCGCCTTAGGTCTTTTCCACTCAGCAATTACTCTGTAATGAGTTAAAGTACTCTTTCCCTCAGAAGTAACTTTACGAAAAATTATTGTATTCTCTTCTCTGCCAATAGGTGCAGTTATTACTCCTGCTTTTTCAGGAAAATGATTATGAGTCATAGCTAAATAAATCTTTTTTATAGATGTTTTGCTTATCATATCTTGTGCATAGGGATTTTTTGCCATAATAACTAAGCCTGAAGTTCCTACATCTAGTCTATTGGCAGGATAAAGCTTATATTTAGTCAATATTGTTGACAAACCATCATCACCGTAGAAACGAGGATGCGTAGGTAACAAAGCAGGTTTGCTGACAATAACATACCATTCATCCTCAAAAATAATTTCTATATCATATGGATTTTCAATATTACCAATAAGCTCATCAGGGAAGTCCAACTCAACTTCAAGAATGTCATCAGTTTCTACAATATCTTTATTTGTACAAAATTTATTATTTCTTTTTAAGCCTTGATTCACTTTAATTCTATTGCACATCCTAGTAGAAAGCCCTAATTCATTCTTTAGAATAAATTGGGCTGTCTTTCCATCATATATAGAATCCACTTTGTATTTTAAATACATTAAAAAATCATCTTTCTAAATTAAGTACTTTTATGAATTTAAAAACATTAATATTAATGTTCTATGCATTATTTAACAACTTTCTTGCCAAAATCAAGGACTGTTTATCATCAGAATTACCGCTCAAAAGTCGAGCAATCTCATGTTCTCGCTCAGCTTGGCTTAATGGTTTGATAAATGTTTTTGTAGTCTCATCATCACTTTCTTTGTAAATAAAGAATTGTTGATCAGCCACTGCCGCAATTTGTGCTTGATGAGTTACACATAATATTTGATGACTTTTTGCCAAAAGTTTAAGTTTCTCTGCCACAATTGCACTAGTTTCGCCACTAATTCCAGTATCGATTTCATCAAATACTAAGAGTTGCAATTCATCAGCTTGGGCTAATATAACCTTAATAGCTAACATTACTCTTGAGGCTTCACCACCTGATGCTGTCTTAGATAAAGGTTTAAAATCTGATCCTTTATTTGATGCAATCATAAATTCAGCATTTTCAAGTCCATAAGACTTAGCATCAGATAATGAAAACTTTTTAAACTCAACTTTAAAACGAGCAGCAGACATTCCAAGATCTTTAAGTTCTTTTTCTATACCATCTTGTAATTTATTTGCCCATTTTTTTCTCAACTCACTTAGTATCGTTGCTCTTTCATACAGAATTTTTATAACTTGCTCTTTTTTCTTTTGAAGTTTATCTACATTATCAGCAGCATCAAGCAATTCTTTTCTTTTATTAACTGCTCTATCATGAAAATCCCATACCGCTTCTATAGTAAAATTATATTTTCTTTTCAGCCTAGAAATTTTATCCAAACGTCTAATAATATCATCTAATTGATTCCCTTGTGATTCAATATACTCTAAATCATCTTGAAGCTTATTTTTCAAATTATATATACTATCAATTAAGTCATTAGTTTCTATCAAAATACCTTCATAATCACTATTCCAAATACTTAAATCCTGAAGGTTTGCGCTAACTTCTTCCATTTGATTAATTGCCCCATTGCTCTCTCCAGCACCCTCAAGAGAAATTAGGCTTTGCAACAAGGCTGTTTTAATTTTTTCTTTATTTTGTAAGAGTGCCCTTTGTTCTCTTAGTACTTCATCTTCTCCAACTTGAGGATTTACTTCTTCAATTTCTTTAATTTGATACTCTAAGTTCTCCAATAAAGCTTTACGTTCTTCTGGGTCCGCAACCAAAATTTTTTCTTGACGTCTAACTTCTTGTAAAGCTTTATAGGCTTTTTGGTAGTTCTCATAAGCAGGGTAAATTTCTTGGTGACCAAATCGATCTAATAATTCCAAGTGCTTATCTTTATCAAAAATCAATTGTCTATCATTTTGACCATGTATATCTGCAAGTCTATCGCCTACTGACTTTAATAAACTAAGAGTAACTGGACGTCCATTGATACGACACAGATTTTTACCATTAGATTTAATTTCTCTAGATAAGATTATTTGATCTTCATCTTCATCCAAGTAAGATTCTATTTCTGCATCTCGAGATAATAAGCTATAAACATCTGTGTAAACTGCATCAACAGTAGCTAAATCTGCACCCTTCCTTATTAGCTCTCGATTAGCTTGTTTACCAGTGATAGCTTCAATGGCTCCAAGCAAAAGTGACTTACCCGCACCTGTTTCACCAGTAATACAGTTGAAACCAGGTTCAAGATCAAGGCTAGCGGATTCTATTAATGCAAATTGTTTAATGTCCAATGTGCTCAGCATTAGTCTAAATACTCTCCTGTTTTTGCAAATTGCATTATTTGTTCTTCAATTGCTTCTACATTATAGTGTTCATGTATTGCTACAAAAACTGTATCATCTCCTGCAATAGTACCTGCAATTTTATTAGATTGCATCGCATCAATTGCAGAAGCACACGCTTGGCCCATACCAGGTAAAGTACTTATGATTACTAAATTACCAGTATGTGTACTAGAAACAACAGCTTCAGAAAATATTTTAAGCAATTTATCTGTGCCAGGATCATTAACTGAACGCATAGCAACAAATTTTTGTTTTCCATTAGCTGTATTAGCTTTTACAATATTTAGTTCTTTTACATCTCTAGATACAGTCGCTTGAGTTACATTCAAACCAGCTTCTTTTAATTGCTCTACTAACTCATCTTGAGTTGAAATTTCAATATCATTAATAATTTCTAAGATCTTTTTATGTCTATCACGTTTACCTAATTTCATAATTTATACCTCTATAAATTTCGCTAACTTGTTATATTCCACGAGCCTTCAACTTACCTGGCAACTCAGCAAAAAACTCTTTATCCTCAATACAAATTATCTCCATCTGTTTTTCTGCTCTTCGCAGCTGTATCTTTTGTTCATTATTTATTTTCACTGCAATTCTGCCATCAACACTAAGATATGGTTGAAACAAATAGTCACTTTTTATTGCAATTTCCACTAAATCTGAACTTTTAACAACATACGTCCTATTTTGTAGCGTGTGCGGTGAAATTGGAGTAACTAGCACTAGATCTAGTTCAGGATCTACTATAGGTCCTCCACAAGATAAGGCATACCCAGTTGATCCACTTGGACCAGCTACTATAATGCCATCACTAGGAATAGTTTGAATATATCTCTCATTTATGTTTAATTCGCAAGGAATAATTCTACTTATATCACCTCTATATAGAACCGCATCATTCAAAGCGTAATCTTGATATATTAAATTACCATCCATATTTATTACTTTAACGTCTAGCATTAATCTGCTTTTTTTCGTAAAATCTCCAGCAATCAACTTCCTTAATGAAGATTCCAGTTTTTCTGAATCAATCTCCGCCAAAAAGCCAAATGAGCCTCTATTTACACCAATAATCGGAATATCTTTGCCATATATTTCTCTACACGTGTAAAGAAAAGTTCCATCTCCACCTATTGAAATAGCTATATCTACGTTATCCCATGAATCCTGAAATTCAGAGCCTGTACCAACATAGCGATGTTCTTCTCTCTGATCTGGATACACTACTTCTACTCCTAATTCAGAAAGAATTTGCGCAGTTTTTTCTAAAATATAGAAGTTTGGGTCTTTATACTTATCAGCTACAATACCAATTCTCAAGGTAACCTCCTCGGCGTTTCTGCAACATTAAATATGAATGATATAAACTATTTTATTACAAAATGCTCTTAATTTTCTGGAACATAGTCAACTTCACTACCATCAGCTAAAAGTTCTTTAACTTCATGTTCAGCTGCGTTTAATTGTTCCCTACAAATCTGCACTAATTCTGTACCTCTTCTGAACAAATACATTGATCTATCCAAGGCCAAATCGCTGCGTTGAAGCTCTTCCACTATCCTGTCCAATTCTTTCAATGATTCTTCAAAGTCAGGCTTTTCAGATTCATCTCTATTTTTAGACTTCTTTTCTACAACCTTATCAGAAATTTTATCAGCTCCAACTTGATTATCTTCTAAATTTCCACTCAACATTTCATCGATATCTATATTGAATTTTTCATCTGACATATTAGTTTTTCTCCTTGTTAACTTCTATTTCTAAAACTTCAACTTCTAATTTCCCATCTTGCATAAAAACATCCAATATTTCATTTTTTCTTATAGCTTGTGTAGATACTAACGGTCTACTCTCTCCAGCCCTAGTAAGCATTGAGTAACCTCTACCCAAAACTTTTAAAGGGCTAAGAGCATCCAGACTAGCAATTTTATGAGCCAATGTTTGTTCTTTAGTCTTCAAGAGATAAACCATTCTCTGCTCTAATTTATCTGCATTAATATCGACAAATTCTTTTTTTCTATCTAAATTTTCATATGGATTAAGTAAAAATCTATTCTCAGATAAATGAGTAAGCTTCTGATTTAAGAGTTTAATTTTGTTTATAATGTTATATTCTAATTTATCTTCTAAATTAAACAACTTGGTTTCAGCAAACTCTACTTTTGCAGATAAAAGTCTAGATATTTGTAGCTCTTTGTTTCTCAGATAATCTATAACCTCATTAAGATTTGGCAAAGCCACTTCAGCTGCAGCAGATGGTGTAGGTGCTCTAAGATCTGCAACGTAATCGCAAATTGTCGTATCACTTTCATGTCCAACTGCAGATATTATTGGTTTCTTTGATGCAAAAACAGCTCTAGCAACAACTTCTTCATTGAAGGCCCACAAGTCTTCTAAAGACCCTCCACCTCTACCAACTATAATTACGTCGACTTCTTTCATTTCGTTTAATTTCTCTATTGACTTAACTATAGTAGGTGCGGCATTTTCTCCTTGAACACTACAAGGAACCAACACAATTTTGCTAAGCGGCCAACGTCTTCTACTAACGTTAATAATATCTTGAATAACAGCTCCTGATCTTGAAGTTGCTACACCAATAACTCTTGGAAATTTTGGGATTGGCTTTTTAAACTCTTCTCTATATAATCCTTCCGCTTGCAGCTTCTTATTAAGCTGCTCGAATAATAAATATAAATTTCCTTTTCCATCCAATTCCATCTTATTTACATAAACTTGGAATTTACCATCTCTTTCATATAGGGAAACTTTACCGGTTAAAACTACAGCGTCACCATCTTTTGGTCTAAAATTTAAGCTACTCGCAGCAGACTTAAACATAACGCACGAAACTTGAGCATTTTGATCTTTTAAATTGAAATACCAGTGTCCTGAAGAATAGACTTTTACATTACTTAATTCTCCAACAATAGAAATGTTTTGCAAGACAGACTGGTTTCCTAATAAACGGAATACATAACGGTTTAATTGGGAAACTGTAATACTTTTTATACTCTCTTGCATATTTCACCTTTAAATAATTTTAGAATTTTAAAGCTTTTATATTATTTTTAAATTAAATACTAATCAAATATTAGTTATCCTTAGATTCGCTTATTTTACCAAGTACAGCATTAATATATGAATATGATTTATCATCAACATACATATGTGAAAGTTCAACTATCTCGTTTATTGCTACAGAATCTGGTACCTCATCACTAAAAAGAATTTCATAAGTACCGATTCTTAATAAGATTTTTTCTAATTTTGGTAATCTGTCTAATGTCCATTTTTTTAGATATTTTGAGTAAATCTCATCCAACTCATCTTTTCTTCTCCAAACGTTATAAACTAAATCTTTAAAAAACCTTAAATTAGAATCATTAAGTTCAACAATAATTCCATTGGCCAAATCTTCTCTATCAGTTTCAGCTTGTTTTGCTTTTGCTAATGCGACCTCATTACTTGAATCAATATCAAAAACAGATTGTACAGCATTCAACTCACTTGAAGTCGTATCAGCATCATTAATAATCCTAACCTTGATAAAATTTTCAATTTGTTTTTCCAGGTCATTACTTTGACTATCTAATTGATACAAGGCTTGCATTGCTTTTTCTCTTGCAGCTTTACGACTCATAATTTTCCTCCTCTATAATTTTAAAAATTTAAAGTTTAATATTAATATTGACTTATATTTAAAACGTTCTATCTAAAGCGTCCCGGCGGGAATATTTTATCCAAAAGTTCTCTGAAATCCTCTGAGTTTTTGATAAATTTAGCACCCAATACAAAGCCCAGAGTTGCACAAAATAATATAAATAAAGTTTTCCAAAACCCAAAAATAACTAAAAGCAGTCCTAAGCCTAGACCTGCTCCACCACCAATAAGACCAGCGTCCTTACCGTGTAGTATTTTAAAAATAGGTTCAAATAAATTTTTCATAAACAATCCTGATTTATAAATGCGCCTAAAAACTATTATCTTTCGACAACAGTTCCTAACACTTCAACTTTTTTTACATTAATCCTAACTTCTGCTACTGCAAACCCTGTATATTTTTCAATATCTTTTTTAACACGTTCTTGAATTTTTCGCATTTGCTGAGGGATTTCAACATCTGAATACAATGTTACATCAAGAGTTAAATTCAACGAATTTTCATCATCACTACTTACTCTAGCTTTAGCATTTTTTATTCCAGCCTGAGCAGTTTTTGCCGCATTAAGAGCTATATTTTCAATTGCAACAGATCCAATCTCAACAACACCATAATCACTATTTGTACTTCTACGGCCTTTAAACTTACCGCCATAAATAGCATAAAATAATCCAAAGCTAAATGCTGCAAAAATCATTAGCAAAATTATAAATGTAGTTAATCCAGTCCAAAAACGTTTCTCACTAGCTAAGTAGATCATTAATTTTTGAGCTAGTGCTGAATTTTTTGATAACAGTGAAAAGGCTAAAAAGGTATAAACAATTCCTAATACTGATACTACCGCTAAAACCCAACGCCAAAACTTATTCATCTTCAAACTCCTTTTCGAGTTGCGAAATCTTATCGTAATTATCGCTTAAAATTATATCTCTAACATAAACATTTACCGAATTCACATCCAAACCTGTATATTTTTCAACATCAGCCTTAACACTCGATTGGATTTGCCATGCAACCTCTGGGACATTAAAACCAAAAAAAATATTAGGATAGATATTTATGTCAACGAGCTCAGCATTATTTGGCAAGAATGATACTTCCACTCCTTGTCCTTCGTGCCAAACACCAAAAGATTCCTTAATTGTCGCTATAGTGCTCTTTTCCAAAGAAGCAACACCTTCTACATTTAAAGAAGCTTCAGCTGCATACTGGGCAATAAAGCCCAGAGACATCGAACGCTCGCCTTTATCCTTCCTAATATTTTCTGGCATCTCTAAATCCTTATTTTAAATTAATATTTTCATATATAGCTAATTTAATCTTTAGCTCTATCCATATATTCACCAGTTCTGGTATCAATTCTAATCTTATCACCTGTGTTTACGAACAAAGGTACTTTAACAACAGCACCTGTCTCTACTGTACAGTTTTTGCTTGCGTTTGTTGCTGTATCACCTCTTACACCTGGTTCAGTTTCTGTAACTTCTAAGACAACAAAAGTTGGTAATTCTGCGCTGATTACTCGACCTTCTGCGACTTTAATTGTACAGGTCATACCCTCTTTTAAGAACTTAATTTGATCACCAAATACTTCTCTATCTAACGGTGTTTGTTCAAAAGTTTCTGGATCCATAAAATAGAAGAAATTTCCGTCCTCATAAATATAATCTAAGTTATGATGCTCCAAAACTACTGGTTCATATTTTGAGTTTGGATTAAATGTATTTTCGATAACTGAGCCCGAATCCAAGTTTCTATATTTAACTCTAACAAAAGCTGGTCCTTTCCCTGGTTTAACGTGTTGGAACTCAATAACTTGACAAATATTATTGTCCATCATAAATGTTGTTCCTTTTTTAAAATCTCCTGCTGAAATCATGCGACTTCCTCCTAATATTTATTTTTCCTAATTATAATTATTTATATTTTACTAGCTTTATGCGATTATGTCATCAAAATAGTCATTTTTCCTTGTAAGTATTTTGACAATGCTCTCACAAAAGCGTTTTAACTTAATATAAAAGGGTTCTTCCTTATTTAAAGGATCTAGCAAAACAACTTTTATGCCAAAATTATTTGCTGCCCAAACATCTGTGAAGATCTGATCACCAAAATAAAGCATTTCTGTTTTTGAAGTATTAAACATTTCTTGTATCTTTTCAAAAGCTGTTGTACCTGGTTTTTTGGCGTTACCTATAATATCAATGGGTAAATTTTTTGCCAATTCATCCGCTCTATCTTGCTTTGCATTAGAAATAATAGCTACAATGAATCCATTACTTTGCCATTTTTCAATTTGCTGATTTGCATAATCACTTGATTCACGACTACCATGACTAGCCAGCGTATTATCAAAATCAAAAATAGCAACTTTATATCCTTGTGCTTTATAGGCAGAAGGATCTACGTCAGATAAATTTTTATAGTACGCTGCTGGAATTAATTTTTTAAACATCTATCATCCTCGTTTTCTTTGCTCTTCAAAGATCTACTTTATATTATTTCTATAATCTTCAACTAGAGCTTTTGCTAGAACTTCTATAGCTGAACTTATCAATTCTAAACTCATAGATGGCAAATTTTTGCCTACTACTTGTTCTGGAATGTAAGGCACATGAATAAAACCACCTTTAATTTTAGAACTAGAGTTATTAATATGCTCCATCAATGAATAAAACAAGTTATTACACACAAATGTACCTGCAGTATAAGAAATTGAGCTAGGTATATTGGCTTCTTTTAATCTCTCTAGTAATAATTCAATAGGCAAATTACTAAAGTAACCATCTGCTCCCTGATTAGAAATAGCTTCATTTTCAGGAACAAAATTTGCATTATCAGGACTTTTACTGTTTCTAAAATTAATAGCTATTTTCTCTATACTTATGTTACTTCTTCCACCTGCTTGACCAAATAAGAGTACTGCATCAGGCTGAATTTCAGCAATCATTCTTTTAAGCTCTACTGCTGATCTTATAAATTCTGTAGGCAGCTCTAGCTTAAATACATCTACACCTATAATATTTATATTTGCTTTTTTTACTGCTTCCCATGACGGATTGATTTTCTCACCACCGAAAGAATCAAAACCTGTAAGTAATATTTTCATCTGACAACCTACTTCATATCCTCTATTCCTACTTGTTTTGCTAACTTCTTCTCTCCGCGTAAATATCTACCATTTTGTGGGAAGGTCTTAGCTCTATAGTAATCTGGATCTTCAACCTGTAAATTTGTTAGAGGTTTAAATACAGTACTAGAAGAATTTCTCTTAAGTTTCTGAATCCTTGTTCCAAGGTTTGACCTTGAATTAACCAACTCGACATCATCTGCAGAAAAGATTAACATTTGTTCCTGATCATTAATAATTGCAAATTCATTATTATCGTCGGCAAATAACATTAACTCTAAATCTTCTCGCTCATATGGATTTTCTGGATCAGTTTTTCCTGGTTTAAGATACACAGCACCTATAGGTGGTTTTTTCACATTAATTGCATTAAGGATCTTCCTACGTCTACTCTTAGTTTCATATTCGCTCAATGCAATTTTAGAAACTCTACCATTTTGTGAAGCCACTAGAATCTCACCAGCATAATTCTCTCTATCCCCACCATAAAGAACAACGAAGAAAATTGATTCATCTGGTTCCAAATCCAAAGTACTTGGCAAATAATTACCCCAATCTGAAGGTTTATTATCTTCCAAATCATCAACAGCAATCCTATAAAGATTTCCCGCAGTACTAAAACAGAACAATAAATCCGCATTAGTTCCCTGTTCAACTTGGATTATCTTGTCATTATCTTTCAACTTCAAGTCACCAGCACTTCTTAATGAGGTAAGGGCCATCTTCTTAAGATATCCATGATCAGTCAAGAACACTTTCAGATTGAAATCATCAATGAATTCTTCTTCAACATATTCCTCAATATTCTCTTCGTCAACAATACTTGTCTTACGAGTTTGCGAATATTTTTTAATTATTTGTTCTAATTCATTAATAATAACTTTATCTATTAATTTAGGACTCTTTATAATCTTTTCTAATTCGGCAATATCTTTATCAAGATTCTCTATTTCAGATATCCTCTTCAAAATATATTCCTTATTCAAGTTACGCAACTTAATCTCAGCAACATACTCTGCTTGTAGTTTATCAATATCAAAACCAGTACAAAGATTAGGAATAACATCAGCTTCTTTCTCGGTATTTCTAATAATACTAATAGCTTTATCTATATCTAATAAAATTGCCTCAAGACCTCTTAAAAGATGTCTCTTAGAGTCTTTTTCACTTAAGCTATCTTGCTTAGCTCTCTTTACAGTCATTCTCCTGAAAACTAACCATTCAGCAATTATATTTTTAACTCCTAAAGTTCTCGGATAGCCATTTATAAGAATATTGAAATTGCAAGCAAAAGAACTTTCCATAGGAGTTGACTTGTAAAGTTTCTGCATTAGAAGATCAAAGTCCGTATTACGTTTGCAATCTATAGTTATCTTTAAACCTTGCAAGTCAGTTTCATCTCTAATGTCATTTATCTCTTTAATTTCACCAGATTTAACTTTATCTACAATAGCATCAATAATAGCTTCAACTGTGGTAGTATATGGAATTTCGTAAATTTCAACTAAATTATTCTTCTTATCTACTCTGTACTTTGCTCGTAATTTAAAACTACCTCTACCAGTCTCATAGATTTCACGCATCTTTTCTTCATCATAGATTAGACTTGCACCTCCAGGAAAATCAGGAGCAGGCATAATTTCTAGGACATCCACTGCAGGGTCTTTTATATAAGCAATGGTAGATCGACAAACTTCTGCTAAATTAAATGGGCAAATATTAGATGCCATACCAACAGCTATACCTTGATTGGCATTAACTAACACTGTTGGGAAAGTAACTGGCAATAAGGTTGGTTCTTCTAAGCTACCATCATAATTTGGGACAAAATCCACTACATCTTTATCAATATCTTGGAAAAGTTCTTCTGCAAGTTTATCTAATTTAGCTTCTGTATATCTTGGCGCAGCATACTGCATATTCTTGGAGTATTGCTTGCCCATATTCCCTTTTGAATCAATGTATGGGTGTAGCAATGCTTCATTTCCACGAGTTAACCTGACCATTGTGTCATAAATAGTTTGGTCACCATGTGGATTAAGCTTCATAGTCTGTCCAACGATATTAGCAGATTTTGTTTTATTACCTTTTAGTAAACCCATTTTATACATTGTGTATAATAACTTTCTATGTGAGGGTTTAAAACCATCTATCTCTGGAATTGCTCTAGATACGATGACACTCATAGCATAAGGCATATAGTTAGTTTCAAGCGTTTCTGTAATGGCTTGTTCATGGATAATAATCTCATCGTTATTTAAAACCATATCATTTTGTCTACGTTCTTTGCTCATTTATACTCCATTTCAATACTTACAAATATTTGCTCAATATGATCAAATCTAAGAACCTTAATTCAAGTCAAGTTGGTCTAGATAGATATGTCCGTTATTAGCAATATGCTCTTTACGACCATCCAAATTATCACCCAACAATAATTCAAAACTTGCTCTTGTCAATTCATTATCTTCAGGAATTACCTGTATTAGCCTTCTTGTTGCTGGGTTCATAGTAGTCTCCCACATCATTTCTGGTTCATTCTCACCAAGACCTTTTGATCTTTGAATGTGTAGGTTCTTTGTACCATGATCATTTATTAAAATATTCTTTTCTTTCTCATCGAAGGCAAAATAAGTTTCTTCTTTGCCAGAATTCCTATACGTTAATTCGTACAAAGGTGACTCAGCAATATAAACTTTCCCTTTTTCTAATAAAGTTGGCGTCAACCTATAGAACATTGCCAATAATAAAGTTCTAATCTGGAAACCATCAACATCCGCATCTGTACAAATAATAATCTTGTCCCAACGTAAATTGTTTATATCAAAAGTTTGAATATTCTTATTCTTTAGTCCCTGAATCTCAACTCCAGTTCCTATTACTTTAATTAGATCAACAATAATGTCATTTTTTAGGATTTGGTTCATATCTGCTTTTAAGCAGTTTAGAATTTTACCTCTTATCGGGATAACAGCTTGGAACTCAGCATCTCTTCCTAATTTTACTGAACCCAAAGCAGAGTTACCTTCAACTATATACAGCTCACGTTTATCAATGTCCTTGGAACGACAATCAACAAAGTTCTTGACTCTGTTATTAATGTCGATCTTACCCATTAAATTCTTTTTAACATTAACTCTTTGTTTCTCTGCGCTTTCTCTACTACGCTTATTAATAAGAATTTGATCAATAACTTTATCAGCATCTTCAGAGTTCTCAATTGACCAAACTTCAAGATGTTCCCTTAACATGTCTGTAATAAAACGTTGAATGAATCTGTTATTAATAGCTTTCTTGGTTTGGTTCTCATAACTTGTTTGTGTTGAAAAAGAGTTAACCACGCATATCAAAGAATCCTGAACATCCTGCCAAGTTATATGAGCTTCATTACCTTTATACTTATCTTTTGTTTTAATGATCTTATCAATAGCGCTAGTAAAAGCACTTCTTACAGCTTTTTCCGGAGAGCCGCCATATTCGAGATATGAAGAGTTGTGATAATATTCTTGTATTGATACTTCCCTATTAAAAGCAAACGCCAACTGTAACTTCAGTTTATACTCAGGTCTATCTGCTGAATCACGACCTTTACCAGAATCCTCCCACATAATTACAGGAGTAATTGCATTAGCTTCATTCAGTTCATCTACATAGCCCTTAATACCATCTGGATATGAGAACTCTTCTTTTGTACCAGTTATCTCATCTTCAAATTCAAAAACTACTCCCGCATTAACTATGGATTGACGTTTCAATACATCCACAAAATATTGATGCGAAATTTCAATATCGGTAAAAACTTCTTTATCTAATTTAAACTTCTGTTTAGTACCAGTTAACTTGCTATTGGTCTTCTTTTTACTTAAGCCACCTTGATTTACACCTTTTTCAAAATGCAAATTATAAATAAATCCATCTCTAACAACTTCCACGTCAAAAAATTCTGAGGCATACTGAGTAGCACACGCACCCAAACCATTTAAGCCCAGAGAAAACTCATAGTTTTCTCCTTCTAAAGTATTATACTTACCGCCTGCATATAATTCCTGATACACTAGCTCCCAGTTATAGCGGTCCTCATTGGCATTGTAGTCCAACGGTATACCTCTACCTTCATCGGTAACTTCAATACTATAGTCTTTGAATCTTTTTACAAAAATCTTCTTACCAAAGCCCTCTCTAGCTTCATCAATTGAGTTTGATAGTATTTCAAAAAAAGCGTGCTGTGCACCAACAATATCATCTGAACCAAATATAACTGCCGGTCTCAAACGAACTCTATCTTCTCCTTTTAATTGAGAAATACTTTGATTATCATAATTCTGTTTTATTTCTGTTTTCTTTGGCATATTTACTCCATCAAATAAATTACTAAAAGACATTATAGCAGATAAACACTAGTTTCAAGCAGTCTATGAAAGTTGCTAGGCCAATCCTGTTGTTCTACCATCCTCGTCTACTTTAATGTTTAATGCAGCAGGTTTTTGTGGTAAACCTGGCATTGTATTAATGTTTCCTGCTTTTACTACAACGAACCCAGCTCCTGCTTTAAGCTCAACATCAGTAACATCGAATTCAAAATTTGTAGGAGCACCTAATTTATTAGCTTTATCAGAGAATGAATATTGAGTTTTTGCGATACAAATTGGAAGATTCTTGAATCCTTCTCTCTCAAACTTACGCAATTTATTCTTTACTCCAGATGCATACATAACTTTATCGGCTCGATAAATTTCTTTTGCTACTATCTCTATCTTATCAACTAGTGAGTCATCTAAATCATAAATAAACTCCTCTGCAGCATCATTCTCAGCAATCTCTACTACTTTCTCTGCCAACTCTATTGCTCCCTCAGATCCTAAATTATATGGATCAGTAACTATAGCTTCTATACCTAAATCAGAAACTAACTCCTGCAGGATTTTAATCTCATTCTCTGTATCTGTTGGAAACTTATTTATAGCTACAATGAAAGGACGACCAAATTTCTTGATATTCTCCATATGTCTCTTAAGGTTAGCAAACCCTTCTTTTAAAGCAGTAATGTTTTCATTTTCTAATTCTTCTTTCTTCTGACCACCATTATATTTTAGTGCCTTAACAGTAGCTACCAAAACAACGGCATTAGCCTTTACATCTTCATTTCTAGAAACTATATCAAAGAACTTTTCTGCACCTAAATCTGCACCGAAACCCGCCTCAGTTACAACGTAATCTGCTAATTGTCTTGCCAATTTCAAAGCAACAACTGAGTTTGAACCGTGAGCTATATTAGCAAAAGGACCACCATGAATTAAAGCTGGAGTATTCTCAATAGTTTGAACTAGATTAGGTTCCAAAGCTTTTTTCAAAAGTAATAATAATGAATCTGTTGCACCTAAATCATCAGCTCTAATAATTTCATTTGAATAACTGTAAGCAACAATAATTCTTCCCAAACGAGTGCGTAAATCTTCTAAATCCTCAGCCAGGCATAAAATCGCCATTATTTCTGAAGCTGCAGTAATTTCAAACTTAGACTCACGCATAACACCATCTGTGTTTGCTCCCATACCTATAACTATATTTCTCAAAGCCCTATCATTTACATCAAAAACCCTATTCCATAAAACTTTTTTAGGATTAATATTAAGTTGATTGCCCTGATAAATATGATTATCAATAATTGCAGCTAACAAGTTATGTGCTGATTCAATTGCAGCTATATCTCCCGTAAAATGCAGATTGATATCTTCCATTGGTAAGATCTGACTATAACCACCACCACAAGCTCCACCTTTCATTCCAAAAACTGGTCCCTTTGATGGTTCTCTAAGTGCACTTAAAGCTTTTTTGCCTATCTTATTCAATGCCATTGAGAGAGCAATATTTACTGTAGTCTTACCTTCACCCGCTGGTGTTGGATTGATCGATGTAACTAAAATAAGTTTAGAATTATCGTTACTATTATTAGCATGATTTAAAATATCTAAGTTGATTTTTGCTTTATTTTTACCATATAAGTCTAGATACTTTTCTGATATATTTAAAAAATTAGCTATTTCTCTAATATCCTTTAAGCTTGCTGAATTAGCAATTTCAATATCACTTTTCATTATTGCACCTCTTTTCATGAAAATAAGCTGTTTCCTTGATTTTTATTACGAATTACTAAGTTTATATAGCTTAATTTTGAACCTTAAAATAATTTACAATTTAATAAATTAACACATTTCCTTACAAATTCCCAGAATAATAATATACGAAAAAGGGCCATATTTATAACATGACCCATTTTGAGGAAAAATAAGAAAGTTATAGCACTAAGTAAATCTAAATGCTAAGTTTTATCGCTACTTATATTAAACACTATTAATTTGATATTTAAGTTAAATTAATGTGAGGAATTGTGATAACATCGAATGAAATTCGAGTGAATTTACAACTAATGGTTGATTTTAAAATTTCAACTCAACTATTGGAATGTTTTCAAACTAAATAACATAGTCAATAATATACACATAAAAGTTACGGAGGTAATTTATATGAAAACTTTAGGAAATAAGATTGCAACACTACGCAAAGAAAAAGGCTTAACACAAAGTTCTTTAGCCGAAAAATTAAACATTTCTGCTCAAGCTATCTCTAAATGGGAAACAGATCAAGCAGCTCCTGATATCAGTCTATTAGCACCACTTGCAAAAATCTTAGATACTTCAATAGATTTTTTACTTAACGAAGACGCTGAAGAACCTGAAACTATATTTGTACCAGAGCAAAATCAAAGAGATTATAGTAAGCTAATACTCAAAATTAGAGTTATTGATGAAGAGGATAAAGTTAATATTAATGTACCATTTTTACTTGTAAAGCAAATGCTTGCTAGTGGAAATAGTAGTTTTTCTAACCTAACTATGGGCTCCAGCTCCAGCAAAATCGAGCTTATGAATGAGGATTTTGAAAAAATTGTAGAACTTATCGAAAGCGGAGTTCTAGGAAAGATTGTCTCAATCAGCACCCAAGATGGCACAAATGTTGAAATTTATGTTGAATAATATACAGATTTAAATTATAAAGGTTTACCTATGAAAATATATATTCGTTATTTCGATGGAGATAAAGAAATAATTAAAAAATATAGAGTTCCCATTGGGCTGTTCTTAAACAGAATTACAGCTAGAATTGCCGCATCTGCATTAACTAGTGATTTTAAGAAAGAAATTATAAAAGCCTTAGAAGATTTGAAAGATAATTCTGCGTTACAAGACGCTAAAAAGTCTATTCAATCTGAAAACTTGATAAAAACTTATGAAAGCGATGATCAAAAAATCAGTTCAGAGCTTCCCTCTTCAACTCTAAATACCCCGAAAGAGTTGTCTACTGAAATACTTGCCAATGTTTTGAAAAATATTGATAGTGAAAATTCATCTAACATAAATAACTCAAAAGAACCAGAGTTAGACGAAAGAAAATATACTCTTAATTTTGCAGATGGAATCACAATCGAAAGAGAGATGTCAGACGTTGTCCAAGATAAAAATATTATAAAATCTTATGCTAAATCAAAAAACAAAACTTCACACTCAAACAACGAGATAATTAAAGACTACTCAAAAACAAACAATACTTTCTCTCTATTTAACAGTTCAGGAAAAGATTTAGCCGTATACACAGAAAAAATAAAAAAATTAAAAATTGATAACGATAAAGAATTCAATAGAGCCTTAAGTAAATACCGTAAATTATATAAGAGACAAAAGCAATCAGAATTCAAACAAATATTTAAAGTATTAAAAAAATCAGCCAGACAGAACAAAGGCTTACGCTTAGTTGATGTTCAAAGCAGAGATGGAACTATCGTTATTATAGAATTCTAAAATGCTATTTTTACATTATTAATGCGCAAATCAAAGCAAAGAAAAAGCTTGTAGTATTTTACTACAAGCTTTTCTTCTGGTGAGCCCAGGAGGTCTCGAACCTCCGGCCTACAGCTTAGAAGGCTGTTGCTCTATCCAACTGAGCTATGGACCCATAAAAAGATGGAGCAGGTGAAGGGAATCGAACCCTCGCGGTCAGATTGGAAATCTGAGGTTCTACCATTAAACTACACCTGCATCTAAATGCACTCATTTCTTTCAAATTCGAATGCTTGAATATGATACATTAAGTAAAACCATTTTGCAAGCAAATTAATGAAATTTAACTTTGATTGTAACTTTACTATTAAACTGCAGTAATTATGCAATAATTTCAGATATTTAAACCCCTCCATCTTTTTACTTTTACGCGTTCAGATTTTGGGGATCAATACATTCTCAATTACTTAGATTAGAAGAATTAAAGCTCAAATAGCAAATCTTTAATCATCAATCTCACCAATTTCTGATTTAAATTCTTCTGCAAATGAACTATAGCTATACTCCTGCAAATCAACGTCTATATCTGGATTTTCTGCAACTTTTAATGGTTCAATTAACTTATTATTTTCACTTTCTCCAGATCTTTCTATTGCAAGGACTTGCTGAGCAGCTTGGCTATCAATAGGATTATCTTTTGATCTATACTTCTCATAACTTCCATCAGCTTGCATTATAAATGATCTTTCAGTGTCATTTAACTGCAAATCAATTATTTCTTTTACTCTCTCTTTGACGGTTTCTGCCTCAACAGGAAATACAATCTCAACTCTTCGATCTAAGTTTCTATCCATCCAGTCAGCACTTCCCATGAAGTATTCTGGGTCGTCGGCATTGGCAAAGATATAAATCCTACTATGTTCTAGATATTTACCAACTATAGATTTAACCTGAATATTATCTGAAATTCCTGGAATACCAGTTTTCAAACAGCAAATACCTCTTACGATGAGTTGAATCTTAACACCAGCAGCATTAGCCTCATGTAATTTTTTTATTATACCCTCATCGACTAAAGAGTTCATTTTCGCTACAATCCAAGCTGATTTTCCTGCTTTAGCATTAATAATTTCCCTGTCAATTAGATCATAGAAACTAGAACGTAAATATCTTGGGGCTACAAGTAATTTTTTGAAACCATTTGGTTCTGAATAACCTGAAATCATATTAAAGAACTCTGTTGCATCACTACCATAAGCGTCAGCAGCTATAAATAAACCTGTATCTGTATATATTTTCGCTGTAGAGTCATTATAGTTACCAGTTCCTAAGTGAACATATCTACGGATTCCCTCTTCTTCTTCACGAACCACCATAGTAATTTTACTGTGAGTTTTTAGTCCAACGAGACCATAAATAACGTGAGCTCCTGCTCTCTCTAATTTCTTTGCCCATTCGATGTTATTTCCTTCATCAAAACGCGCCTTAAGTTCAAGCAAAACAAGGACTTGCTTACCATTTTTAACAGCTTCTTCCAAATAATGGATGATAGGAGAATTACTACTAACCCTATACAAAGTTTGCTTAATTGCTAAAACTTTTGGATCTCTAGCTGCTTGCTTAACAAATTCTAGAACTGGGTCAAATTTTTCGTAAGGTAAACTTAAGAAAATATCTTTTTCTCTTATGCTTGAAAAAATATCACTCATATCCTCACCTACAAGCATGGCAGCTTTTTGAGGTTTATATGGAGGATAATGCAAATGTGATTTGTAATCTAGCTCAGGGTTTCTACTTAATTTGCCCAAGAAAGCCAAGTCTAGAGGTCCAGGAATTTGATATATATCATCTTGTTTAATATCCATTAAATCCTGGAGCATGGCAAGAATCTTTAAACTTACATCGAAATCACTTCTAATTTCTAATCTAATTACCTCACCCCACTGTCTCTGATAAAGCTTCTTCTGAATCTCTTCAAGCAAATCTGAAGTTTCTGCTTCATCAATTGACATATCGGCATTTCTAATAATTCTATAATTCAACTTAGCTAAAATTTTGTACCCTGAAAAAAGCTCGTCAATATAATGATAAATGATATCTTCCAGAAGAATATAACAGTGAGTTTCTCTAGTGTCTAATTCACGTTCTTCTGCAAATTGCTTATTTGGCAATTTAAGTAATCTGCTAATACCTACAGGGACTTGTACTGTTGCAAATTGAATTTGTTCGCTACCATCTTCCTCTTTATAATCTTCACTCTCAAGAAGTACGGCGATGTTTTGACTTTCATTTGGCAATAACGGGAAAGGTCTTCCTTGATCTACAGCCATAGGAGTCAAAATTGGATATAGCTTATTTTTAAAAAATTTATAAACAAATTCTTTCTGTTCTAGAACTAAATTTTTGAAATTTTGAATAAAAATATTCTCTTCTTCTAAAGCTGGTATAAGATTCTTGTTATATGTTTCATACTGACCTTTCACAAAATCGTGCATTTTTTTGCTAAGAGCTTTTAATTGCTCATGTGCAGTCATTCCTGCAATATCGCGCGAATAGTCATTGTTTTTCACTTGTTCTTTTAGACCAGCAACACGCACACTAACAAACTCATCTTGATTAGTTTGAGTAATTGACAGGAAACTTAATCGTTCTAAGAGTGGAGTCATCGGATCACTGGCTTCATATAAAATTCTTTCATTAAAATCCAACCAACTAATTTCTCTATTAATAAATCTCTCGTGTCCTGGATAAATGATGTCTTTTTCGTCTTTAACTTTTTCTTGTTTATCTAAATATCTAGTCATTTAAAATCCTCCGAATTAAGCTTCTCTTAAATCAATATTAATTCCAAACATCTCTTCTAATAATTTGGACCTAATTCCTAGCATTCTATGTTCCAAAGTAATATCTTCATCAGTATCAACAATTATTTCTAAATCACTCTTTTTCAAACGAGTTTCAATATTATTGATTTTATTTTTAGCAGAATACTCCAAAGCATCAGCTACTCTCAATATCGCAGCCGTCTGTAATACTTGTAGGCGATAGCCATAACTTCTGTAATTAAGTCTATCATTATTAGGAACTTCGTTACCCACAGAGAACATTACTGCATCAGCTATTATTTCCAAAGACCTATAACTGATACCTATAATCTCATTATTTAAAATTATGGAAGCACTAGCATCTTGATAATCCTCAGGAAGAATAAATTTACCAACTTCTCCCAATCGAACTGCTACTTTTAGTAGCAGTTCAAAATTCGGAGCAAATTTAAATTTCTGCTCTAGCACTCGTAGAATTGCTACCGCATCTCTTTCCTTTGCTTCTAAATGCTTCAAATTCCCACCAAATTTAGTAGCCATTACATTAACCGCTGAAACAATATCGCCAACGTGATCATGCTTTACTTTGTAGCCATATGTAGCTCTAGCCATTTCCATAAGTAAACCATTACTCAATAAAACTTTTGGTAAATATATTCCTTTAATTTGCAACGGTTCTAAAAATTTATTTAAAATCATGACTAAAGGCAACATGTTATCAGCAACGTCAGATGGAATATTGTAATGCAGAGTCAACTCCAATGGAGATGTATGTAACAAAAAGTCATAAAGCTTATTTAGTTCTACATCAGTAATAAAATTATCCTCAAACTCAACTACTTCAGAAAAATTATTTAGGTATTCTAGGTCATTCCCTGCAGCCAGAAGAGTAGTTTCTTCAGTTTTCAAACCATAAAGTTCTAAGGATGAAAGTTTAGCTGTAATGTAGTCATTCATAACTTGATCATAGTTGCTTGATCGTGCTTGTATTTCACTAAACACTTCATTCATCCTCAAGAAACCTAACTTCAAATTTTGACTCATTTTTCTACGTTTATTTTTGTACGCTGATACTTGTAGACTTCCGGCACCCATATCAACAAATATACAACCAGTTTCACTCATTTTTTCAAATTCAGGAAAACTCTCTGTTAAAGCTAAATTATGGAGATATCGTTCCTCGGAGTTACTTAATATCTCACAATCAAAACCTGTTCTTTGTTTAATTCTCGCAATGATAAAATCTCTATTTAGAGCTTCTCTAACAGCCGAAGTTGCTACAACCTTAACAGCTTTAACTTTATACTCCTTGAGTTTTTCTTTGAAACGATTAAGGATTTCGCACAGTTCTGATAATTTGTCTTCGCTAATAACTTGCTTGTTATATGTATCGGTTCCTAATGATAAATTAGCACGCAAGCTTTCTATAACCCTTGGTTCATTATTTTTGCCTTTTTCAGCAATCATTAGCCTTGGTGCATTAGAACCTATATCAATTGCTGCAATTATTTCTACTGCCATTTGCTACTCTCCTTTTCCTATTACTTATCATAAAATAATTTTAGCTTATTAGCGTTATTTTTTCATCTTCAACTATATTTAATTTGAAGTTTCATGCTTGTCATAAAATGCAACAATTAAGTCCACAACTTCACCATAACTTTGTATTCCCGATTCTTGTGCATTCGATTTCAAATAAATATCATTAGCTTTATTACTTATTTTTTTAACTGGTCCCTGAAATTGTTTCCAATAAACATTTCTTCGATGTAAATCAATTTTGATCTTATCATTTAAATTTGAATAAATAACTTCATGTAGATTATAATTTGCCGAGTAGAGAGCATTGCTCAAATATACAAAGGCATTCAAAATAGCGGCGTATCTAATATCTATACATTCGCTAGTTCTACCAACTAAAAAAGCTAAAAAGTTAGCTTCATTCTCTCTTGCAAAACCATAACTATGAGCAATCTCATGCAAAGTCGTAAAAATTAATTCATCTGGACTAACATCAACATTAACATTTGATTCCATCCAAAAAGGCATGAACATACCAGTTGTTCCAGTATAAGACCAGTAATGTGACAAATATACTGGTTTTAATCTAACTGCTCCATAAAATAGGTAGTTTTTCAAAAAGTCATTATCACTAACCTCTGCCAAATGCTTATATTCTTGGTAAATATTTTTCAATAATTCATCTAAATCTATGTTCGAGACAAACTGTCCATTTACATCTCTGGAAACCTCATCAGCTAAGTCATTCAACTCAGCAACTAGAATTTCTGTAGTCGCTGCCAAGTGTTCAACACTTATAGGACTTACATCATAATTTAGATTATTAGCAAGCGGCTCTCTGTGATAAGCAAATCCAAAATTAAAAAAGAATGTACTTACAAATAATGTTACTACTATTAAAGTTATAGACAAAAACTTTTTAAAATAACTAATTAGAAATGTTTTTCGGTCTTTTGATTTAACTAAGTAAATTATACTAAATATCAATATTACTATAAAAGACAAGGGTAACAATATTACAAAAACTTCACTTAACGAAAAAGGAACTACATTATTACTAGTTCTCCAAATTGCCGTAATCGTTGGATAAATATTTCTTACATAAGCTTCGGCAGCAGCAGAATTATTTCTAAAATATAATCTTAATAGCAAAACAAAGCTAATGATTAGTATGCAAATCAGCTTCCAAATATTTATATTAATAAATTTTCTAGTTTTCCTATCCCTCATTATATATACCTACCCTTGTTCTTTACTTAAAATATTATATAGATTCTTAAGTTAAGAGTTTTTTAAATATTAAATTTATAATCCCTATACTATTAGCTACTATCTTTTAATATTATGTTTAATAAAATAGGTTTAAATAAATCTACTCAAATGCAAAAGAACAGCTAAACGAATTACCGCTTAACTGTTCCTTGCTAATGTCATACTTTATAAAGAATTTCGTAATCAAAAGGAGTTGAACAAGACAAAGGTTTCTTTATAAACTATAGACCATTTACTACTCTTCTTAAATCTGAGTAATCTCTATTTTCATCATATCTACTGCTGTCACCAGAACCTTCTGAAACAGCTACATTTAATGGAGCAACAACAAAAATTAAACTTGAAATTGGTGAAACAGTTCCTCCCAAGCTATAAGCTGCACCTGTTAGGAAATCAATTATTCTTTGAGCTAATCTACTATCTGTATCTTCAAAGTTTACAACACAGATTTTACCTGCTCTAATTTGCGCTGCAACCTCTTGACCTTCTTCAAGAGAGTTAGGTCTAATTACAATCATTTTTTGAGAGTTTACATCTTTGAAATTTACCAAACGTGGTTCTTGATTATTCATATTACTTGCCTCTTTTCTATCAGCTTTATTAAAATTAAATTTTCTAGAATTAATAATCTCACTTGCCGGCTCGGTAAATATCTTCATATTATACATGTCATTTGAAGAAGTATTTATATTTAGCTCATCCTCATAGGCATTTATTGAATTTGAAGGCTCAGCATATTCATGATAATCGTTAATTTCATAATCGCTTGCATCCTGATCATCATAATCGTAGTAATCATCATCTTCTACTATTAAATTTGATACGTAATCTTCGTCTTCATAATTAGAAAACATATCTTTTATACTTTCTATACTATTCTTGAAAATGCCCATGTCTCAAGTACTCCTCTAACTAATTCATATGTCTATTATATACATACACTTTTCATTAAACAAGTCCACTTAAGGCGGATTTATATTTTGTAACTCATTTGTAACATAATATATTAAATTCAAGCAAAACCTTATATCTATCAGGTTATTTTTATTTTTATTTTTAGTCTAGTTTTCCACAAATTTGTATTCGTCCCAACAACACTTTTCCACATTACTATATAAATTTAAATAAGTTTTCTCTCCATAGACACTTTTTTAATCATTATTTCCATTTTATACTCCTGTTTTCCACAAATCATAGACAACAAAAAAGGAAGGTTTTTCACCTTCCTTCTAAAGACTTATCGCATATCAAATTTAAATATTTCGAATATTTTACGACATTAACTTTTCGCCCGCTTTAACAGTTTCTGGATTTTGAACAATTACGCCCCCATCTTTTAGCTCATTTTCAGAATCTTCTTTATCAGCAATAATTACATATTCATCATCCTCAGCTAATATATCTATCTCTTGTTCATAGATATATGCTCTTCTCAGTACCATTAATGAAGCTTTTTTGCCATCTTTAGATCTAACAACTGCAGATTGCGGAACTTTTAAACCTTGAACAGATCTAATTTTCAGACTGACAGGAGTATACCTTAAGTCAGCAAAGTCTCCAATTTTTTGACTAGTATAAAAGGTCAAAACGGCGTATTCTCCTTGATTTTTTATTGAATCTAATCTAACTGCATTTAATTCCATATTCTCTCTTGGAAACTTAAGGTCATATATATTACCAACTTCAAATTTATCGGCATATTTTCTCTCTACAGGGACTACGAAATTTTGATTAAAACTAGTAATTAAACTTAATGCGCTTTGTCCTTTATTAAGATTTAGTTTAAGCATATTTTTTTCTTTATGAACATCTATGTCTGCATTTATAATGGTTTCTGGCTCAATGCTATCTATATCTTTTTGAGTTATTTTTTTACTATATTGATCAATTAAATAGCTCACATATCCACTGTTTTTACTTACTATAGGAGTTTCATAATCTCTTAAATATTTTTCTAAATTAGTCTTCTTACTTTGCAAATTAATAATCTTCTCATCGTTAAAATCAAGAGTATTTAAATTTCCGCTACGTTCTTTCAATTTCAAACTCAACTCTTCTTGGATCATGGATGTGTTGTCCATTGGCAACCTGTCATTAGCAATGTCATACAAAGTTTTAATATAATCTATTAATTGCAAGTCATATTTAGAATAAATTCTTTCCACTAAACCATCGTCCGGTAAATTGTGTTCATTCAATAGCTCAAGCTGTCGTATAGAAATTTCTTCATTTACCTCAGCTAATTCCTTACGCTCATTTTCCGCTTGTAAATCAATAATTTTAGCAACTGGATCATTGACAGCAATCTTCTCGCCGCTAGTTACCCCAGCTACCATTACACCAGTATTGCTGGCTTCTAATTGGATCTCATCGCGTAGAATTAGCGACTTACTCTCAATATTCTTCTCCAAATTTCCTGGAACAAGTATATATAATTGAGGTTTAGGCTTAGATTCTGACCTAATTATGTTAATCATAGCAATAGCAAGTATTATTATTACGACCACAAAAACAATCATAATATAAAAACGTTGACGCAGTCTTTTCTCTTCTTGCTCTTGACGCCTAGCTAACAAGTCGGCTCTAGAATTTCTCTCAGCCTGACTTTTTTTAATATTTGAATTGTCGCTAACATTATTTGTCAAAATATCTCACCATAACCCTCTATTAAATTATGCACCAGATTAAATATCCAGTGCATAAATTATAGCTAATTTGTTTTAAAAAAATTATTAAATCTAATAGGCTAAAACTATTCATCGCCAAAACTTATTCCCATATCTTTTGCTACTCTAACTAATTCGCAATTTGCTGGGACTAAGTTTTTCTTACCTGCAACTTCATCAATAGGCAAACTTGTAATTTCATTATTTACTTGAACAACTGATCTTCCAAATTTACTTTTTAGAATCAATTCGGCACCATAGGCACCACATTCACTTGCAAAAACTCTATCAAATGGACAAGGTGCACCCCCTCTTTGGTAATGTCCTGGTACGGTAACTCTAACTTCTTGGTCAAGTTCTTTTGATAATTCATCAGCTAATTTATATGTTCCTGAAGGATATCCCTTTTCCTTCAACATTTCTACATATTCTGAAGAAGATAAGTTAGAATCTTCTTTGCTCTTTGCCCCCTCAGCCATTGCAATAATAGAGAATTTCTTACCTTGTTTATTTCTCTCTTCAATAGCTCCTAAAACTTTATCCATTTCATAATTAATTTCTGGAATTAGAATTATATCAGCACCACCAGCTACACCAGCATGTAAAGTTAACCAACCTGCTTTATTTCCCATTAATTCAATAATAAAAACCCTTCCATGTGAAGTTGCTGTAGTATGAATTCCATCAATAACATCTGTTGCAATATTTACAGCACTTTGGAATCCAAAAGTCATTTCTGAACCATAGATATCTTTATCAATGGTTTTTGGCAATGTAATGACATTCAAGCCTTCTTCAGATAAGCGATTTGCTGATTTGTGACTACCATTACCACCAAGAACAACTAAGCAATCTAGATTTTGCTCTTTGTAATTTCTTACCATAGCTTCACATCTAGTCTCACCATCCTTGCCATTAACAAAATTATCAATCTCTTTGAAAGGCTGTCTGGAAGTACCTAAAATTGTACCTCCTAAAGTCAAGATTCCTGAAAAATCACTTGGCTTCATAATCTTATAATCGCCCTCAATTAGTCCTCTGAAACCATCTTGATAACCTAAAATCTCTACATCATCATTCAATTCAAATAGAGTTTTGGCAACACCTCTCATTGCTGCGTTTAGACCCTGACAGTCTCCGCCTGATGTCAACATACCTACTCTTAACATAATTATCCCCTTTCATTAGGAAAAGATTTATATATCTATTATAAGCATAATTTCTATGCTTTGTAAGACAAAAGTAAAGTAACCCATTGGTTTAACTCAGAAGTTTTCAAAATCTTAAAGTTTTCAGCTCCAATTTTTCTGAATTCAGATATAACTTTCTCTAGTTCAAGCTGATTTATACCAGCTAAAATTAAATAACTTTCATTATTTAAATGTTTAGGGAAATCTTTAGTTAAACTAATTATAAGTTCAGAAGATAAATTAGCCAAAATTAAATCAAACTTGCCCTGATGAACTAATTCTTCATTAGCAAAATCAATAAATTCAGAAACTTCATTTAATTTAGCAGTATCTTTTGCTATCTTAATAGCATCTCGATCAATATCAACAGCTTTTATACTTCGCACTCCTAATTTCGCCGCAATAATAGATAAAATACCTGACCCAGTTCCCAAGTCAAGCACTTGAAGACTTTTTAAATCTCGATGTCTCCCTAATTCTAGTAGTAGTTCATCCAAAGTTATTGCCGCTAAAGAAGTAGTTTCATCCCTACCTGATCCATAAGCGGAAGAAGGAATTATTTTAATAAGCTTTTGATTTTCTTGGCTTGAAAAATCTAAGTCATCGACACTAGGATTGACAAAAATTCTATCTGAAAGTTGAAATATTTCTGGCTTGTAGTTGGTAAACTCCTCTATTTGCTTAGATTTAATTAACCTGTAAGAAACTTCGTAATTTAAGTCTTCAAAAAACTCAGATATAAAATCAATCTCATCTTCAATTCGTTTAGCCATCATTTCTGGGCTTAATTGATGTTTTGGAATATTATCGACGGTAAAAATTTCATCTTTTTCGTTGAAAAAAATTTCACCAACATCCATAGACAAATTCACAGCTACATTATTATCTAGCTCTAAGAAGTAAGCTTTAATAACAGCTTGATCAAAAACATTTTCAGCAGAAAAAAGACCAAAGTCATCAAAGACATTGGTCTTATCTTGTTCAAGCATCGGAATTATTTCAGTTTCAATTTCATGAGAATCAACTGTGAAAATACTCAAAGCGCCCAAATCTTCAAGCTTGGACAAAAGAATATCTGCAACTTCTGAATTAAGTCTAATAGTAAATTCATAATAATTTTTATTCATGTACTTGAATTCCTTTGAACTAATAACCTTACGAGAACAATTTCTTGATCCTATCAATGAAACTACTACTCTTTTCATAATTTTCGGCAGTCGTTTCATCATCAAATTTTGCAATCAAGGCTTTTTGTTCATCTGTCAATTTAGTTGGAACCTCAATATCAATTGTAGCGTAATGATTACCTCTGACTTCATCTCTGTTCACGTGAGGTACACCTTTGCCTTTGAGAGTTATTACATCTCCTGGTTGAGTCCCTTCGTTAATCTTGTACTTAACATTACCATCTACAGTTGGAATATCTATTTCTGCTCCCAATGCAGCTTGACCAAACGAAATTGGGACTTCACAGTAAATATCATAGCCTTGACGTTTAAAAATCTCATGCGGTTTAACCATGATTTCCAAATATAGATTACCGTAAGGTCCACCATTTATTCCTGGTTCACCCTGTCCTCTCAAGGTTAACACCTCACCATTATCAATACCTGCAGGTATCTTAACAGTCAAACTCTTACGTTTATTCCTGATACCACTTCCATTACAGTCGACACAAGGGTTCTCAATAATTTCACCCTTTCCTCTACAATCAGGGCAAACTCTGGTCTGAATTGACATTCCAAAGAGACTTTGAGCTCTTTCTTGTATTGTTCCATTACCCTTACATGTACCACAGGTTTTTGCAGTAGTTCCTGGTTTAGCACCACTACCATTGCATGTAGAACAAGTATCTTTTTGTGTTACTTCAATTGTTTTAGTTAAGCCAAACACAGCTTCCATAAATTCAATACTGATTCTATAACGAGTATCATTTCCTTGACGTGGGGCATTATTACGAGCGGCTCTACCTGATGAACCAAAACCTCCAAATCCTCCAAAACCACCAAAGAAGTCCGAGAAAATATCTTCAAAGCTCTCAAAACCAGCAAAACTTGATGGATCAAATCCTTGACCATCAACACCAGCATGACCATATTGATCATATTTCTTGCGCTTCTCAGGATCTGATAATACAGAGTAAGCCTCATTAGCTTCTTTAAATTTAGCTTCAGCTTCTTTATCATCAGGTTTTAGGTCCGGATGATATTTTTTTGCAACCTGGCGAAAAGCTTTCTTAATTTCTTTGTCACTCGCGTTCTTATCAACACCTAAGATCTCATAATAATCTCTCTTGTTTTGCGCCATAAAATCTCCAATCTTGTTTAATAAGTTTAAATCCAGTCTCTATGTTCAATCAATAGTGTAAATCAAGAAGACTGGATTTTAAACTTAAACTTTAATTAGTTTTATATTTTATTTTAATTATTCTTTACCTTCAGCATCATCATTTTCAGTGAAGTCAGTTGTATAGTTACCAGCACCTTCTCCACCTGCAGCATTTTGATTATTTTGAGCTTCTTGAGCAGCTTGTTGATATAGCTTTTGGCTAAATTCGAAAACAGATTTTTGTAATGCTTCTGTTTCTGTCTTCATTTGTTCGTAATCACTACCATTCAAGCTTTCTTTGACTTTGTCAATACCTGCTTGGATGTTATCTTTATCTGTTGCTTCCATCTTGTCACCGTTCTCTTCAATCAACTTCTCTGCTTGATAGACTAGTGACTCAGCATTATTCTTAGTTTCAACTTCTTCTTTACGTTTCTTATCTTCTTCTGCATATTGTTCAGCGTCTTTAACAGCTTTATCAATTTCATCATCAGATAGATTCGTAGAAGATGTAATTGTGATACTTGTTTCTTTATTTGTACCCAAATCTTTAGCTGAAACATTAACGATACCGTTAGCATCAATGTCGAAGGTAACTTCAATTTGAGGTATACCTCTTGGGGCTGGTGCGATTCCACCAAGAATAAATTGTCCTAGTTCTTTGTTATCCTTTGCGAACTCACGTTCACCTTGTAATACTCTAATATCCACTTGAGTTTGGTTATCTGCTGCAGTTGAGAAGACCATGCTCTTCTTGGTTGGGATTGTTGTATTTCTATCAATAATCTTAGTAGATACTCCACCCATTGTTTCAATACCTAATGATAAAGGTGTAACGTCAAGAAGTACTAGGTCATCAACATCACCTGTCAAAACACCTGCCTGAATTGCAGCACCTAGAGCAACACATTCGTCTGGGTTAATACCCTTGAATGGGTCTTTGTTAAAGATTCTTTTAACTGCTTCTTGAACAGCTGGAATACGGGTTGAACCACCAACTAGAAGAATTTTATCAACTTCTGAAGCCTCTAGACCTGAATCTTTAAGAGCTTGTTTCAATGGTCCTTCTGTTTCCTTGACTAAATGAGCTGTCAACTCATCAAATTTAGATCTTGATAATGTCATATCCAAGTGTTTTGTACCATTTGCATCTGCTGTAATGTATGGCAAGTTGATATTGGTTGAGCTAACACCTGATAATTCAATTTTTGCTTTTTCGGCAGCATCTCTTAATCTTTGCATTGCCATTTTATCTTGCTTTAGATCGATACCTTGTTCTTTCTTGAACTCACTAACAATCCATTCCACAATTGCGTTATCAAAGTCATCACCACCTAGACGGTTGTTACCAGCAGTTGCTAAAACTTCAAATACGCCATCACCAATCTCAAGAATGGAAACATCAAATGTACCACCACCCAAGTCAAAGACTAAAATGTTTTGGTCATGCTCTTTGTCCAATCCATATGCTAATGAAGCTGCTGTTGGTTCATTTATGATTCTCAAAACTTCCAATCCTGCAATCTTACCTGCGTCTTTAGTTGCTTGACGTTGTGAGTCACTAAAGTATGCTGGAACAGTGATTACTGCTTGAGTAATTTTTTCACCTAGATATTCTTCTGCATCTGTCTTTAATTTTTGTAAGATCATTGCTGAAATTTCTTGTGGTGAAAATGATTTATCATCAATATGTACCTTGTAGTCACTACCCATTTCACGTTTGATAGATTGAATCGTTCTATCTGGATTTGTAACTGCTTGACGTTTTGCAACTTGACCAACTAATCTTTCACCTTCTTTTGTGAATGCTACTACTGATGGGGTTGTTCTTGCACCTTCTGCATTAGTAATAACTGTTGGCTCTCCACCTTCCATTACTGCTACAACTGAGTTTGTTGTACCTAAGTCTATTCCTATAACTCTTCCCATAATTTCCTCCTTTTAGCTTTTTTCAAGCTTTTACGAATATTTTCTTTTAGTTATTATTTTGTATTTTTCCACTTTTATTTCTATATATCTACTCTGCAACTTCCACTACACTGTGGCGAATAACTCTGTCCTTATTTTTATATCCTTTAACAAAAACTTGTGTTATTGTGCCACTCTCATGTTCTCCTGAACTATTTTGTAGAACTGCTGCGTGTAAGTTCGGATCAAATTTCTCATTCAAGGCTGCAATTTCTTCTATTCCTTGATCTTGTAAAACTTTATCCGCCTGCTTAGCTATTTGTTTTAACCCAGACAAGGCTTCATTTATCGCATCTATATCAGCATTTTCATCTAGTTGATTTACTGCTTCACTAGCCCTATCTAAGTTATCAACTATATCTAGCCATTTAGCATTAATATCACTACTTGCATCTTGATAAATTCTCGCCATTTCTTTCTGTGAACGACGCTTATAATTATCGTACTCAGCCATAACTCTAAGTCTACTATCTTTCAAATTAGCAATTTCAGCCTCTAGTTCTTTAATCTTTTCAGCATCTGCAGATTCCAATGATTCTGAATTTTCTAGATTTGCCATTTCTTCTTTATCATTCTCAACATTATCGTTATCTTGAACTTCTTTAGCTAAATCTTTGTCATGATTTTGCTTTTTTGTTTCATCAAAGTCCTTTTTCTTCTTCATAAACCCTCCATTACTTTTCATTTCCTAATAATTCGTCTTTAATAGCTTCACGGATAAAACCAACTTTAGGAATTAGCAATTCATAATTCATCCTCTTAGGACCAATTAAACTAATTTGTCCATGTAAATCATCTCCTAAGTTGTAGGCTGCAGAGATCAACGTACATTTGTTTAAATCTGCAATCTCTATCTCATCACCTATTAAGACAGTGAAGTCTTCTTCATTATTATTATCATTTAATCTATCAAGACTATTTATTAAGTCACCATCTCTATCTAAGGCATTATATATATTAATTATCTTGCTACTAGTATCAAACTCAGGTAAGCGCATCAAGTTTTCTAAACCATTTACATTTACATCTAGTTCATTTGCTTGTTTAATACTTACATAAATCTCATATAGTAATTCTTCAACTGCTGGAGCATCAACATTCTTGCTCAAGTTTATTAATTTCATATCTTCAAAACTCAATGAGTTAAGATTTATACCTTGTAAATTACTTTCCAGAATCTTTTCTATTTTCTCTAAATCATCAGCTGCAAATAATTCACTAATTCGGATAAACCTATTGTGAGCAACACCGCTTGAAACTATAGAAACTACCAGCGCTCTACCTGGTTCCATATAAATGATCTTCAAGCGTTCTAAATAACTTTTGTTTGATTTTGACAAAACACTTATAGTCACCATTCCGGTTGTATATGAAAGTATTTCTGTTGCTGCTTCAATAAAATTACCGTTCTCATAAACATAATTTTGCAAAGCTTTTGTAAGATCTCGTCTCTCAGCTCTGTTAATTTCCTCTAAACTTATTAGGTTATCTACGTATTCTCTATAACCTTTATCTATAGGAACTCGTCCTGAAGATGTGTGAGCCTTAGTCAAAAATCCATACTCTTCCAAGAAACTCATTTCATTTCTTATAGTCGCAGAACTAACCGAATGTCCCAAAAGATCAGCAATATACTTAGATCCTACTGGTTCAGCAGACTCAATATAAGTGTCAATTATCAATTTAAGTATTTGACTTTGTCTTTTGCTTAACATTTTGTCTTCCTTTCTGCTTTTAGCACTCACTTCATTCAAGTGCTAAATTAAGATTATCAGTAAAGACAAATAAAGTCAAACTTTCTTTTTGAAAATAATTATTATATTTAATGAACAAATTATCAACAAATAAAATTAGCTAATATAGAATTAATTTTATCTAATCCTGTATCTGTTAAAACCCAGTTTTCACCGACTTTCTCTAATAAGCCAATCTTTCTTAACTTTTCTAATTTCTCTAGATACAACTCTGGCATATCTTTGCCCGTATATCTATAAAAATCTATTTTATTGAAACCACTTAATTTATTAACAGTAAGCAAGAAATAGTCAAAATCAAGATCTGCTTTTGACATTATTTCTGCCAAAGAATATAAACTGTCGACTTTAAAATTTGCTATGTAGTCACTTACAGAAAATTGATTTATGAACCTAAAATTTGCTACCTTCGAAGCAGCACCAGCACCAATACCCAAATAATCTTTACCTTCCCAGTAGGCTAAGTTATGTCTGCTGTTATATTTGTTTGCAGCTGCAAATGCTAATAGTTCAAATTGTTGAAAATTATTTTCTAATAAAAACCTTCTAATAAAATGGTATTGTTCACGCTCTTTTGTTATTGAAATTTCGTTAAAATCTTGTTCCGCTTTAGCATCTTCTATATATATATGTTTTATTCCAGCAGCAATAATTTCTCCTAGATCTACTTCTATATCTTTCAAAGTTTGCTTTGGATTATGGTTATAAAGGTAGTCAATACTCAGATTATAAAAACCTATTTTTCTTGCTCTTTTACATATATCTAGTAACTTAATCTCAGAATCTAAATGAATTTCATAATAATCAAAAACCAGTCTATTTACCCCAAGTCTTTTAAGGCACAGTAAGCTTTCTTCAGAAATAACTTTTGCTGAAACTTCTACAGTAAATTCATAATTATTGGCGAATGTAATAGATTTTAAAATATTTTCTAAACACAAAGCAATTTTCTCTAAAGTAGAGCTATCACTTTGTGTGCTTGAAATATAAATGGTCTCTAAATCTTTAAAAATAAACTTTGAGTTCTTCCATTGTTCAAACTCAAGTTGAAGATTATTTAAGTACTTTGTTAAATCATCTATTTTTAAGGAAGGTGCTTTTATAAAAAGGTGTCTTATACTCTTAGAATCTTGCGGTAGATCTCTAATGTACCTATTGATAAAATCCATAACACCTATGACACTAATGAAAACTTCATTCCTTAAATTTAATATTCTGTATTTGAGCCAATAACTCCAGTTTCGATTGATTTCAATACCATAAAAGCAGAGGCATTAATTCTAGACTGTAACAAATCCTCTTCTGAATAATTCCCAAGAGTTTCAATATTATCAAATTCAGTACCTCTAACTAGATAATTAGTACTAGCAAAATTAGGATTTCTATTTTCCACAATATCATCCATACTTTCGCCTGAGTAATTATATGATTCTAAATATACTACTGGTACCCCGAGCTTATCAAATTCTCTATAATCAGATTCATTTTTGCTCATTTCTCTGAAAACAATCTTTTCTGGAGCTTTGCCAAACCCTTCTGGCGCTTCAGAATTCAGAAGCATATTGTCAATTTGCAAGGAAATTTGGTTCTGATAAAGAATTATTCCAGTATAGTAAGAAACAGATTCATTAAATGCAGTTTCAGCTAACTGATATGCTGGCTGACGCAATTTATATTTTTGGTTTGGATAGGTAGATGACCAACCTGAGTGAGCATATAATTTATCTCCACCATATAGACTTCTAAATTCGTAGAAGGCATCAATATTTTTGATTTCTTCAGCTGACTTATCTGCTAATAATTTACGAGAACCGGCATTATTGGCAAATCCTCCTCCGAGTGCCACTAGCTCAATGTCATAGCCCATAGTATATTCTTTAAGTTCTTTTGCTAGAGTTAAAAGAGCACCAATACCAGATGCATTATCTGAAATACCATCATTTTCTTCTGGCGCATCAGGATTTGAGTCATAGCGTGCTGCAACTATAACTTTTCTTCTGAATAAGCCATACTCTTCTTTAGCTCTTCTCTCATATATTGAAAAATCCATTTCAGCATCTACGCCTTTGGAAGCAATAAAACCTTTACCTGGAATTTTTACAATAAGATTTTGACTATTGTTGCCTGATTCTAATTCCACTGCTTGACTTTCGACATCATAGCCTAACGTTTCGAATTCTTTTCTTATTAACTCAGCAACTGCTGCTTCAGATTCGGAGCCGGCAGATCTTTTTGGGTAGTTCTCTGCGATATTTAGAGCTATTTTTTTGCCATAATCATCATATTTCAAAATTTCTGGAACTGTATTACTACGGCAGGAACTCAGGAACATAATACACACAAGAGCTATAGCAATCCATGCACTTGATCTTTTCGAATTATTAGATGTCTTTGATTTTTTTATAGTTTGATTATTTATATTCATATTTTTAAATTCATTCCTAGTCTGTACTTCTCAAAATCACTCAAATTAAGAGAATTTTCATATACTCATTATAATAGATTAATTTAATATATTGCTCAAATTTTTGTTGGATTTTATCATCGCTTTAGTTCGCATAGTTTCTGTTTTTATATTAAAATAATAAACAGATAAGTAAAGGGGTCGAGACTTAAGAAATGCAGATAAAAAAGAAATTTATAAAATTAAATATTTTAGTAATTGTTTTTGCATTTTTCTTTGGTAATGTTTTTTATCCTGCTTTGCTTTTAGCAGATGAAACTAGTACTACTACGAAATCTCAACCTACATCTGAAAATGCCGAAAATACTGATAATACTGATAAATCCAATCGTTCTGAAGAAACAAGTAGTGAAAATAGTACAAACACTAGTTCCAGCAGAAGCTCATCTAGTAATGAAAGAGAGAATTCTGCCAGTAATAATTCAAAAAACAATGACAACAATGATTGGACATTAGATTATAAGACTGAATTTGAAAACTACTATGTATTTGATAATCTCAATAGATCTAAACTTTACAAAAAAAATGAGCTCGTTGAGCGTGAGGACCCACTTGCTCTTAATATACTGATTTCACTACTTGCAATTGAGACATTAGATATTAATAGCTCTATTACTATTAGTAATGAAACTGCAACAAAATCAGTAAATGAGAATATTTCTAACGTCATACTAAATGCTGGATCTAAATATGAAGTTCAGTTTTTAATCTATGCAACCCTTTTTTATGACTCTAAAGCTGCTCTAGAAGCTCTAACATTGAGTCTAAGCGAATCTGTCGAAAGCTTTCAAACATTAGTTAATTCTAGGCTTCGCAACTTAAGTATGGACAATAGTAAACTTATTGTTAATACGGATAAAAATACTATTAAACTCTCCACAAACTCTCAAGACATGGGATTCTTGCTCGCAGCAGCTTATACAAATACTCTATTTAAAAAAATTTTCACTAGTAACAGTGAAATCTATATATCTCCTCTAGACGGTCAGAACAGACCTTTATATTTACGTAATCGTATGGACTTTGTATGGACTTGGACACGAAATGAAATTACTGGTGCATTAAGTGCAAGTGATGAAAACAGCACAAGTTTTGCTTACATATTCCCTGGAGATAACTATGCAATTTACATGTTGCAGAATGCAGAATACTATGATGATAATACAGACAAATCTAGAATTTTTAACAACTCAATCATTGAAGCAAGTTCACTTCGCAACGAAATTATATCTAACTATATTCGTACCGTTCTTGTACAAAAAGGCAATTACTTTGATACGATTGCTCTAAAAAACGGTATGCAAGTTGAATTAATTTACCTTAGCACTATCTACTACCTCAAACCTACATTTATTAATGAAATTGTTCCACAAATTAGTTTTAAATTGCAAGACACAATTAACTTGCCAATTACCGCTGGAGAAAGCTTGGGAACTATAAACATGGTTCTTCCTAACGGAGACACATTTTCTGCCGATGTAGGTTCAAATAATGATATTTATAGCCAAAATAATATTATAGAAAACTTGCTCAGTACTATTAGCGAAAATGAAAATATAACTAGACTAATCTATGCTCTCTTCATTGTTTTGTTAATTGTAATCCTAATCGAAATAGCATTATTTCTATTTAGAAAATTTTTATTTAACAACAAGAACAAGCTAAAAAAATAGCTAGAACAAGTTAGACTAATTTTTCTTTTCTCTACTAACTTACTTCTACCTAATAACATTATAATTAATGGCATTTTGTGCTAAAATTGTAGGAGCTGTGAGCCCTGGTGGCTTAAACTAATGAATTTAGGAAGTGAGTATTATGAAAGATAATATAGTTAGAACCCGTTTCGCCCCTTCTCCAACCGGTTTCATGCATATTGGTAATCTAAGAACTGCATTATTCGAGTATTTAGTAGCCAAAAGCGCTGGTGGAGATTTTGTTTTGAGAATTGAAGATACTGATCAAGAACGTTTTGTCGAAGGTGCAGTTGATAAGATTTATCAAGCTTTAAAAATCACAGGATTGCAGCATGATGAAGGTCCAGATATAGGTGGGAATTATGGTCCTTATGTACAAAGCGAACGTAAAGATATCTATAAAGAAGCAATTAAACCCTTACTAGATAGCGGCAAAGCTTATTACTGCTTCTGTTCAGAAGAACGTCTAGAAGAAGTTCAAGCTCAACAAAAAGCTGCTGGTTCAGATTTTATTGGTTACGATAGACATTGTAGGCATCTCAGTTCTGAAGAAGTTCAAGAAAAATTAGCTTCCGGTGCAAGTTATGTCATTCGACAAGCTATGCCTACAGAGGGAGAAATCACTTACACAGATGAAGTCTATGGCGAGCTTACTTTCGAAAATGCAACTTTTGAGGATCAAGTTTTATTAAAATCCGATGGTTTTCCTACATATAATTATGCTAACGTAATAGATGACCATGCTATGAATATTACTCATATCGTGCGTGGTAATGAATATTTAAGTTCAACACCTAAATATATTCATTTATATGAAGCTTTTGGTTATGATGTTCCTAAATTTATTCACTTACCTCTTATTAATGGTAATGATGGGACTAAACTCTCCAAACGTCATGGCGCAACTAGTCTTGAAGATTTGCTTAAAGAAGGTTATTTACCAGAAGCAATTGTTAACTATCTAGCAATGTTAGGTTGGTCACCTAAAGGCACTCAAGAATTTTTCACATTGCCAGAATTAGAGAAAGCTTTTAGTGTAGATGGTATAGCTAAGTCACCTGCAACCTACGATGAAGTTAAACTTCAATGGTACAATGAGCATTATATGCAAAAACTTAGTCTGGCTGAATTTATTGCAGTAGCAAAGGATTTCTTCTTACAAGTTGATCCAGAAATGTCTGAAGAAACTATGAAGCTATTAGCAGAAAATCTCCAAAGCAGAATTAGTAAATTAACGGAAATTCCAGAAAAGATAGCTTTCATGGCTGGATTACAAGACTTTGATTTGGAATTACTAGTACATAAAAAGAGTAAATCTACACTAGAATCATCACAACAAGTTTTAAGCGATTTTGTAAGCATCCTAAAGGACACTGAATGGAATGACAATGCTATCAAAGCTTCAATGATTGACTACGCCGAAAAAAATGAATTAAAAAACGGTACTGTTATGTTCCCTATACGTATAGCTGTTACTGGTCAAACTGTTACCCCTGGTGGTACAGTTGAAGTTTTACTTTACTTAGGCAAAGAAGAATCACTCAAGCGCTTACAACATAGTTTAGACAGATTAAATAAAGAATTAAATTCATAAATTTACGAGGTGTTTATGGTAGAAAATAAAAATAATGTTACTTTAACAGAAAACGATGAAAATACTACTGAGACTAGTAACTTTATCGAAAAATTCATTGATGAAGATATTGCCAAAGATGGTCAATTTGAAGGAATGGCAGTCCATACCCGTTTCCCACCTGAGCCAAATGGTTACCTACATATAGGGCATGCAAAAGCTGTATGTTTAAACTTTGGAATTGCTGAGAAATACAAGGGTCTTTGTAATTTACGTATGGATGATACTAATCCAGTTGCAGAAGATAAAGACTTTGTTGATCAGATAGTTTCAGATATACATTGGTTAGGCTTTGATTGGGGAGATAGATTTTACTACGCTTCTGATTACTTCCAAGCGATGTATGAATTTGCAATCGAATTAATTAAGAAAGATCTCGCTTACGTTGATGAATCTTCAGCAGAAACAATCCGTGAAAATCGTGGTACTTTAACAGAGCCTGGTGTTGAATCAGAATATCGCAATCGACCTATAGAGGAAAGCTTAGAATTATTTGAGCGTATGCGTGCTGGAGAATTTGAAGATGGAGCTATGGTATTACGTGCCAAGATTGATATGAGTTCTGGAAACATTAATATGCGTGACCCAGTCATCTACAGAATTAGCCATACTCCTCACCATAGAACTGGTACTGAATGGCCAATTTATCCAATGTATGATTTCGCTCACCCTATAGAAGATGCTTTAGAACATATCACACACTCACTTTGTACCATGGAGTTTGAGGATCACAGACCTTTATATAATTGGGTACGTGATAATACTTCAGTTCCTTCTAAACCAAGACAAATTGAATTTAGCCGTTTAGGTATTGAATATACTGTTATGAGTAAACGTAAGCTGCGTCAACTTGTTGAAGAAGGTTTGGTTGATGGCTGGGACGACCCTCGAATGCCAACAATTGCAGGTTTAAGACGTCGTGGTTTCACACCAAGATCAATTCGTAACTTTTCTGAAGGCGTAGGTATCACTAAGAGCCAGAACATGATTGAATACTCTTTCCTAGAGTCTAATCTGCGTGACGACCTAAATGAACATGCCGATAGAAGATTTGTTGTATTAGAACCAGTTGAGTTAGAAATTACTAATTATCCAGACGACAAAACTGAATACTTCTCAGTTGACAATCATCCTGACTATTCAGAAAGAGGCAGTCGTGATCTACCATTTAGTAAACATCTATGGATAGAGCGTGATGACTTCATGATTGATCCTGTAAAAAAATACAACCGTCTATATGTAGGTAATAAAGTTAGACTTCGTGAAGCATATATTGTAGAGTGTACTGGTTTCGATACTGACGAAAATGGCAACGTTACAAAAGTATATGCAACATATGACGAAGTTACAAAAGGCGGTAAAGCTCGTGAAGGTGAAAAGGTTCGCGGTACAATCCACTGGGTTGAAAAATCAACAGCACTTGATTTGGAAGCTAGAATTTACGCACCACTCTTCACTGTTTCTAACCCAGATGAAGCTGAGAACTACAAAGATGTAATAAACAAAGATTCATTAGAAGTATTACAAGCAAAAGCTGAACCAAGCTTGTTAAATACTGAAGCCGAAGAACACTTCCAGTTTATGCGTAAAGGCTATTTCACAAGAGATAATAGACCTGAGAATCAGAATAAATTAGTCTTCAACCAATCAGTAGGTCTAAAAGACACTTTTAATCGTAAGTAATTGAGTTCTTACTAAATTTTCAAAGCCTGCACTGAGATATCTCAACGCAGGCTTTCATTTTATCTTTAAAATTATTTCTTAACTATGCAAATTGACTGTTAAAGAGATTGTAATAGAATCCTCTTCTTCCAATTAACTCATCATGTGTACCTACTTCCACTACATCACCTTTATTCATGACCAGTATTAGATCTGCACTCTTAATTGTAGAAAGTCGATGAGCAATTATAAAACTTGTTTTACCCTTCATTAATTCTGCAAAAGCTTTTTGTACCAAAATTTCAGTACGTGTATCTATATCTGATGTAGCTTCATCAAGAATTAACATATCTGGTTTGCTTATAAAAACTCTCGCCAGAGTCAATAACTGTTTTTGACCAGTTGATAAATTTGCAGAAGCACTAGCAAGCTTAGTCTGATATCCTTCTTCCAATTGCATAATGAAATCATGTGCTTGTGCCTTCTTAGCAGCTTCAATAACTTCTGCTTCACTCGCACTACCATCTGATTTTCCATAAGCAATGTTGTCAAATATGGATGATCTAAGTAGCCAAGTTTCTTGCAGAACCATACCATAAGCTGCCCTTACGCTATCTCTCTTTACTTCTGCAATATTCTGATTATCTAGATAAATTGCACCTTCCTGCGGCTCATAGAAACGCATTAGCAAGTTTACCAAAGTAGTCTTTCCTGCTCCAGTAGGACCAACGATTGCTACAGTTTGTCCTGATTTAACATTAAGATTCAAGTCTTCTATTAATTTTTGATTCTTTTCATAAGCGAAACTTAAGTTATTGAATTCAATGTCTCCACCTTGGAACACTAGATTAGGTTTATCTAATTCTGGGTCTAAAGCTTCCAAATCTAATATTTCAAAAATTCTTGCTGAAGAAGCTAGCCCAGCTTGAATTTCTGTCATTACCTGAGCTATCTGGTTAACAGGTTTAGCATATTGCAAGGCGTAAGTTAGAAATGCACTAATGGCACCAATACTAATCTCTCCTTTTGCAGCTAAAACAATTGACATAACTCCTACAACTATATAAGTAATATTATTGACTAATCTTGTACCGGGATTCGTCAAGGAAGACACGAATTGAGCTTTTTGCCCTACTTCATATAATTGTTCATTTAAAACATCGTAATCTGCTTGAGTTTTTGTTTCAGCGGAGAAAGCACGAATTACTTTCTGTCCGGTAATCATCTCTTCTGAATATGCTTGAATTTCACCAGTAACTTTGGACTGCTCTAAGAATAGCTTATTTGAAGCAAATGCAATACTGCTGGTAATAAAAAATGAAATTGGAGTTAATAAAATTATCAAAGCTGCAACTAAAAAGTCCATTCTCAGCATTAGTACTACTGCACCAATAAGAATAACCACACCAGAAAATAGCTCCTGCAAAATATTCTGAATAGAAATTGCTACAGCTTGTACATCGTTAGTTAATCTACTAATGACATCTCCCTGCTTGCTTCTATCGTAGAATGAAGTTGGAAGTTCAGTTAAATGTGCAAAAGTATCACCTCTCAGGCTACTGCTTATTCTGTTACTCAATTTAGCCACATTTCTACCCAAAATTAATTCCGTGACAAAAGAAAAAATATAAATTACAACTAGTAACAAAATATTTAATAGTTGATTATAATTTTTTGCAACATAAGCATCAAGAATTCTAGCTATTTGTAGAGGTGCTAATAATTGAAAAACACCTACTAATAAACCTAGAAATATAGTAAATCCTAATAATAACTTATGATTTCTACCATACTTCATAAGTCGCAGGAAGTTTTTCCAAATAGCTGTGTTGGAAATATTTTTATCATTTTTATTTCTAAGCATTATCATCACCTACTTCTACTGGTTTCTCTTGACTTAAATAAATCTCTTTATACAATCGACTTGTTTTAAGTAATTCTTCGTGACTACCTTCTGCAACTATTTTTCCTGTATCCAGCAAAATAATTTTATCCATATTTTGCATACTTCTGACCCTTTGCGAAATATATATCATTGCAGGCTTCCAAGATAAATTACGTATCGCTTTGTTTAACTTTGCTTCAGTAGCATAGTCTAAAGCACTAGCTGAGTCATCAAAAATTATAATTGGAGTTTGTAAAGCCAAAGCTCTAGCAATTGCCAATCTTTGCCTCTGTCCACCACTGAAGTTTCTTCCATTTCTTTCAACTTCAGCATCCAAAGTATTAGTCTTAGCTTCAACAAAATCCTGGGCTTGCGCACTGTTAAGGGCATTCCAGAGTTTTTCATCCAAGTTAAGTCCCTTATCTGCCTCTAATCCGGTTAACCCTAAACCAATATTCTCCCTGATTGTACCTGTAAATAGCAGTGGTTTTTGTGGAACATAAGCTATATTTTGAATAATCTCAGCTCTCTCCATATTGCGAATATCTTTACCATTAATGTAGATTTGTCCAAAACTAGCTTCATAGAATCTCTGAATTACTCTAGCTAAACTACTCTTACCTGAACCAGTCGCACCTATAATACCTAGGCTTTCTCCTCTGTTTAATGTAAAAGATATTTTATCCAAAACAGGTTTAGCATCTCTGGCGTAGGCAAAATCTACAGAGTTTACACACAAAAGATTTGCATCTTTCTTATCTTCAACTTTTAAAGCATATAATTTTGCAGATTTTGGATCTCCTGCTCTATACCTTTCACTATCAATTAGACTAATATCTTCTTCGCTTAACACCTGAATCTCAGGCTCAGTATCTAGAGCTTCAGCTAACCTCTCACATGAACTCATAATTCTAGGAACTTCTACTAGAAGAGTTGTTAGAACTGTAACTCCTTGCAAAACTAAACCTAAGTAATTAATTAATGCAATCAATTCTCCTGCAGTCAAAGTTTGCATTTGGATTCTATCTCCACCAAGAACCAAGACAAAAATAGTTGCTAGATTAATAATCAAAGCTGATCCAGGTGTAAGTAGTGCCGAAAGTTTCCCAATTTTTTCGAGGATAAAGTTAAGAGCTTTATTATTCTTCAAGAAAAAATCTTTCTCATGCTTAGAACGATTAAATGCTCTAATAATTCTAATACCACCCAATTGATCTTGGACTAAACTTCCTAGCTCATCCGTATCCTCTTGAGCTTGCACTTGCATAGGAATTGTCTTACTCATTAATAGAATTAATAAAACGAAAATAAATACTATTATAGGTATAAAAATGATAGCAATAGAGGGAGAAATAATAAAAGCAGCAACAGTCGAACCTATTATGAGTAGTGGAGCTCTAAATAATAATCTAATAAACTTTGCAACTGCAAATTGAATATTTCCAATATCTAAGGTCAATCTATTACTTAAACTAACAGCACCAAATTTATCAAGTTGTCTGAAAGAAAAAGTTTGAATTTTACCGTATAAATCTCTTCTTATATGCGTTCCTACACCTTGTGAAGCTACAGAAGCCATATACTGACAAAGACATGAAAATCCGAAACTGGCAATAACAATTAACAATAACCCAAGGCCTGAAAATAAGAAAAATTTACTATCCCCCTGATGTTTAGGGATTGAATCAATCATTCTTGCCATGATTAGAGGTATTAATAACTCTATGACTGCTTCTACCATTTTGGCAGCAGGACCAACTATCGCTTGTAGCTTGAACGGTTTAATATAACTAGCAATTCTCAAAAATGCTGTACTACTTTTTTTACTCTCTTTTTTCATACTCACCTAATTCAAATAAAATTAATATAAGTATAACCAAAATAGTAGAAAACATACAAACAAGTATTACGCAAAGATATCGTACGTAAAAATGTCATAAAATCCCCCAACAAAGGCAAAAATAAACCCTCTATTTAAAACTAAACAAAGGGTCTAATTTCTTAAATTATTTTAGCAGCTCTTAATCATGTTGTGCTTCAGCCAGAGTTACCTTACTCTTATGAGTTTCTCCATTTCTGTAGAATTCAATTTCAACCTCATCTCCAGCCTTATATCTATTCTTAACAATATTAAGTTCAGCTACACTTGTTATTTTCTCACCAGCAAGACCTGTGATAATATCACCGATTTTCAAACCTGCCTTTAACACTGGGCTGTTCTCAGCAATATCCCTAATCCATACCCCTGGTACTAAAATCTCAGGATAAGCTTTAGCCATATTCTCTGAAACATCAGAACCATATATTCCTAATGATGGCATTCCTTCTAGGTAACCTTTATTAATTAGTGAATTTACAATAGGAGTAACTGTATTGATTGGGATTGCAAAACCTAGACCTTCTACTGGAGCTGCATTTCTACTAGAACTTACTTTTGCAACATTTATACCGATCAATTCACCATATGAATTAAATAGACCACCACCTGAGTTACCTGAGTTAATAGCTGCGTCGGTCTGAATGAGGTTTGTCAATTCAACTGAACCCTCAAGAACTAATCTACGGCCTAAAGAAGAAATAATACCTGTTGTAACAGTTCCGTGGAAGTCTCCTAAAGGATTACCGACTGCAACAGCTAATTCTCCTACCTTTAGATCATCTGAGTTTCCTATCTCAACGAAAGGTAATTTTTTCTCCTCAATTTTGATAACTGCTATATCATTTGAAGGTGCTGTACCAACTAATTTTGCTCTATATGTTTCACCAGTTGCCAAGATAACATCAATTTGTGTAGCATTTGCTACAACGTGATTGTTAGTTACTATATAACCATCTTCAGAAATCAATACTCCTGAACCTGCACTTTGAAATTCAAACATACCCAAGGCTGATTCTTTAACCCCAGTAGTGGTAATAGCTACAACTGCTGCTTTTGTTTTTTCAGCAATTTCTACTGTTGATAAGGGTTCATGTCCTAATGCATTTTTACCTTTACGTTTTGACGCCTCTTCTAAATTAAAGTGACGATCTGTTGGTTTACTTTTATCTTTTTGTTCATTATTACTTGTTGAATTTTTATCTTGACTGGTCTGACTATCATCCTGACTTGGTTCATTTTGAGTTACTGTTGTTTGATTTTTATTTCCACCGATAGTTTTTAGGATTTCACCAGAATTACAACTACTAATCAACAAGCTAATAGCTAACAATGAAGCAAATACCTTTGTAAATCTTTTTTGCTTCTGTGTACTCTCTTGTCTTCTCATCCTATTCCCCTCCTGATTAAATACGATAAAACTAGACATAGTTTACTAAAGAAAAATGAATAAGATATAAATCACTTGGATAATAATTATAACTTTTTTTGAATAAATTATTACAAACCAAACTTATCAGATAATTGTTTAAGCTCAGTAACTTTTCTCTTAACTTGAAAATATTTAAAAACAGTCACTAAGACTACTATAACCGATATAGCTAATATAAAGTAGCCCAATACACTACCACGCTTGAAATATAAATATACTCCTATCAATAGAGATAGAACTACTGCAAAAATAATAAGCTTTAGCATATAAGCTTTTAGCTCTTCAAGAGAACTAATTTCTTTTTCCAGAAGTAAGCTGAAAAATTCATTCTTTATATCCTCTTTGCAAATATTACATATTATCTGATCTTGATCAGGAAGTTTTTCCGAATAATAAAAAGATGTCACTTGCCCACAATGTGGACAAGCAACATCTATTTGATTTTTATATTCTTCGGTTAAAACTGATTTTAACTTTTGAAATTTAAACATCTATAGCCTCAAAAGTCTAGATTAACCTTCGTATTCTGTAACCTTCATTGAAGTTAAACCTTTACATTCACAACCGTCTAATTCAATTACTAAGTGTCCAGCTTCTAGCAAGCCTTTTTCTGCTGCTGCTGCTTTAACTTTTTCGATTTGGTTGTCGCCTTCTTCAATGATTACAGGTACTACACCCCAGTGCAAAATTGATTGACGTGCTGCACGTGGATTTGTGAAACCAATAACGATTGGAGCTTCTGGACGGAATTTAGAAATTTGACCAACTTCTTCAACATCATTTGTTACTGCAACAATAACATCAGCTTCTAAGTTGAATGAAGCCATAACAGCAGCTTGTGCTACTGATGTTGCGATTGTTTCTGGTTCAAAGTCTCTTAATTCTGTTTCGAAGTTTAATTCGTAGTCTAAATCAGCTTCTGTCTCTTCATCAACCAAGCTCATCATCTTAACTGATTCAATTGGGTAATCACCATTTGCTGACTCACCAGATAGCATTGTTGCGCCTGTACCATCATATACTGCGTTAGCAACGTCAGAAACTTCTGCTCTTGTAGGACGTGGGTTATCTTGCATTGAGTCTAACATTTGAGTAGCTGTAACTGCGAATTTACCTTCTTCTAAACAACGTTGTAGAATGTATTTTTGGTATGCAGGAACTTTTTGTGGTGGAATTTCAACACCCAAGTCACCTCTAGCAACCATGATACCGTCAGATGCTTCTAGGATTTCTTCGAAGTTATCAATACCTTCTTGGTTCTCAATCTTAGAAATAATCTTAATATCGTTATCACCGTGTTCAGCAAAGAATGCTCTAATTTCATCAACGTCTGATGCTTTACGTACGAATGAAGCAGCTACGAAGTCGTAACCTTTCTCTACACCAAATTGCAAGTCAGCTTTATCTTTGTCTGTCATTGCAGGTAATTGTGTATTGATGTTTGGTAAGTTCATACCTTTATATGTTGAAACAGGTCCTTCATTTCTTACTACTGTCTTAACATCTTTACCTTCAATAGCAACTACGTCTAATTCGATTAGACCATCATCGATCATGATAACGTCGCCTGGTTTAACATCTTCGTGTAAAGTCTTGTAAGTACATGAAAATTGTGTTGCGTCACCTTCAATATCATCGTGACGAATAATTACTTCTGAACCTTTTTCTAGTAAAACTTTTTTATCTTTAAATTTACCAGTTCTGATTTCAGGACCTTTTGTATCTAATAGAGTTGCAACAATAATGTTTTCCTCTTCTGAAATCTTCTTGATATTTTTGAATCTACCACCATGTTCTTCGAAGTCACCATGTGAAAAGTTGAATCTTGCTACGTTCATACCATTTAACATTAGTTGACGTAATTTGTCCTCAGCTTCACATGCTGGTCCTAAAGTACATACTATTTTTGTCTTGCGCATATAATACTCCTTTTCTTTATCTTTCTTCTACTAAAGATGAGCCAAAAGCACATCTACAATATACATCATCTATTGTATATCTTTTTTAGCCTCTTGTGTAATTTTCTTTTTATTCAAAAGCTTTTCTTGAGCAGAATTTGCAAAATATTTATCATTTACTCTACCCATAAGATACAAGAACGCCATATCCCACATGTATTGGCACAAATTAAACGCCTGTAGCAATAGAATAGGATAAAATACTAACACTGCTAATATTAATAACCCGACCAATAAACTAACAATTCCTATCATGAATCCACCAATAAACAAGCCACTAACTTGGAATCTCGCTGTAGTTTCAGTTAGGAAATCTCCAACTGTTGTGTTACCCCACTCAAGTATAGAGCTGATAGATACTGACTCAGGTATAATCAGCAGCTTAGCAATGTTGTTTATTATAACAATAAATAATGACAAATATTTAAACGCTAACATAGCCAGTGCAACAATTCTTCCTACAAAAGGCAATTTGAAGTAAATCTTACAAATTATTGGGCTAATTAAGAATAAGACAATCATCATAAATCTCATAAACCCAGTAAATTTAAATAAAGTCGCTGCACCTGTTAGATTAAGTTGAATAACATTCACTGCCAAAGCTAAAAACATAATGAAACTATAAAACAGCCAAGTCCCCTTATGGTTTCTTGTTTCATAATCTGTATCGCTCCACCAAGAATGTAATAACATTCCTTCTAAATAATCCATTTAGTATTCCTCAAATTCTTTAGTATATATCTTAATAAATTTCAAAACGTTTATTAACTTGCTTAATTAAATACTATTTTACCAGTAAATGTGAATTTTTAATAGTTTCAAGATATTTAATTCTGTTAAAATACAAGTATGAGACTAGATAGAATTTTAGCCAATAGCGGCTTAGGTACAAGAAAAGAAGTTAAGGAATTTATTCGCAAAGGACGAATAAGTTTGCATGGAGAGATTTTACGTAGTGGTAAGATTCAGATTGCCGATACTGACAAGAATGATTTGTTATTTGATAATGAAGCAATTAATGTTAGTAAACATCTCTACTATATAATGAACAAGCCAACAGGCTTTATTACTTCAATGGATACTGAAGATAATGATGCATTAGTACAAATTCTACCTGAAATTTTCTTACATAAGAAAATAATGCCAGTTGGTAGATTAGACAAGGATACTAGTGGCTTATTAATTTTTACTAACAATGGAGAGCTCATGCATCGTCTACTCTCACCTAAATATCGAATACCAAGAGTTTATTATTTAGAAGTTGAAATCTTGGATCATGTTTTCACTGAAGAGGATGTTGAAACTGTTAGTCAAGGTGTCTGGTTAAATGAAGAAGAGCAAGCATTACCTGCTGAATTAGAGATTGTTTCAGATACCTCTGCTTATTTAACTCTATATGAAGGCAAATTCCATGAAGTTAAACGTATTATGCATGCCCTAGGTAAAGAAGTCACAGTGTTACATAGAGTTAGTTATGGATCCATTGAATTACAAGATGAAGTTGAATCAGAAATCAGGGAATTGAGTAAAGACGAATGTCTTGATCTCCTTGATTCAGTTAGAATGAAAGCAGATAAATTGTAATAAAAAGTCGTGCAGTATGATGTTACTGTACCGACCCCCAAAAAAGTTAGACCAAAATCTACTCCTCATCAAAAGCTTGCTGATACTCTGCATCTTTTTCTCTATCTTTAGCTTTGTAATATTCTGTTTCTGGATCGGGATTTTTAGACTTGTTGTTTAGCTTTAACATTTCCGGATTGTACCACTCTGTAATACTGGTCAAAAGATTATAAACTGTTGCCTTGGCCATTTGATCCTGTTTGGTATTAAACGCTACAGCTAGGTATTGATCCTCTCCAATAATATCAATTCCATTCAAAGCTTGATTTTTACTTAAATTAAAAGCATAAACATGAGATTTACTTTCCCAATCATCTGGTAAATTTTCTCTTTTAACTCTACCGACAGCGATACTAAAATAATCATTTACTAACTCTGGATGATTCACTTCAATCTGATTATATACATCATCCAAAGGCATCAATGCCCCTTTTTCCAAGAAAAATTCATACTGTTTCTTATCCAAAATTAGTACATCGAATGGATCTGCACCAGCGAGAAGCAAAGTTCGCACAGAATAAGATGCGTTAACAACTCTAGCCTCAGCTTCTTTATTATCTGAAATAAAATTAAAACTAGTTCTTAAATGATTTATTTCCTTATTCTGTTCATTAATTAAATTTTCAATTTTTAAACTTTTATCTACTTTTAAGGAATCTGCATTTTCCAAAAACTCACCAAAAACGCCAATAACCATATCATACTCAGGTGTATTTTTAACAGAAAAAATAATACCAAATATGAAGCCTAAAACGACTACAGCTCCTAAAAGATAATATTTACCATACTCCCAGATATTAACCCACTCACCAGTTTTTTTTCCACCTATTTCTCTACCCTTGAAGCTATATTCCTCAAAACCTCGCATTACATCATAAGCCTCATTAATCTGTCTATTAAACTCGGCAGATTCAGCAGTAACCTGACCTCTCATAGTCATATTCTTACGAGTGTAAGCAGATTCAATTTCATAGTCATTAGCATCGACATCTACACCTAGTATTCTTGCAGCCTCTGCTCTACTCATTCTAGATTTTTTGTTATCAGTATTTTCCATTAGGATCTCCTGTCAATCGAGGTGTGTTTAAATATTTGTAGTTTAATAAAGAAATTATAGCACATATGCTTGATTTAACTTTCAACTGCTTAGTCAACTGCTCAATATGAAAACATGAAATTACCGACTAATTTTCATAATGCAATGCACAAAAAAACAGCACCCTAGCAAGTAAGATGCTGTTTGAAAAACTTCTAATCTTTTCAGAACTATAGTTTAGCCATAACAATGAAGTAAATTATGAATAGAAGTGATGAAACTATAATTATTGGGTTCAAGTCTTTCCATTCTTTCTTTGTTATTTTAACAATTGCGTATGTTATGAAACCAAATGCAATACCGTATGAGATTGAGTAGCTTAGACCCATGAAGATACTTGTGAAGAAGCATGGAATAGCCTCTGATAGATCTTCCCAGTTGATTTTACCAAAGCTACCTAACATCATAATACCAACTACGATTAAAGCTGGAGCAGTTGCTGCACTTGGAATTACACTTGCCAATGGAGCAATGAAGATGCAGAGTAAGAACATTAAAGCTGTAACTACTGAAGCTAAACCTGTTCTACCACCAGCACCAATACCTGCTGCTGATTCAACGAATGTTGTTGCGTTTGATGTACCTAAGATAGCTCCTGTTGATGTAGCAACTGAGTCAGCTACCATAGCTCTATCTAATCTTGTTTCAAAACCAACTGTTTCTTGCATCTTATCTACTTCTTCTTGTGAGAAGATACCTGAACTTCTACCTGCACCGATGAATGTACCAATTGTATCAAACACATCTGACAAGCTGAATGAGAAAATTGTAACAGCTGCGATTAATAATCTGTCCCAACCACCTGAGAATAATGATGGGATACCTTCTTTAGTGAAAATTGCACCAAATGTTGTACCTAAGCCTTGGAATGCTTCTTTAACTGAAACAATATCACCATTTAGATGTGTAACACCGAAAGGAATACCAATAATAGCTGTTGCTACAATACCAATTAAAATACTACCTTTAACGTTCAAAACTGCTAATACGATTGTTATCACTAAACCAATCATAGCTACGATTAAAACAGGATTTGTAAATGATCCTAATGATGGGATTAAAGCTGTTGAACCTGCTTCTGAAGCTGGAACATTATGTAATACACCAGCGTTAATGAAACCTAAGTAAGCAACGAAAATACCAATACCACCACCAATAGCATATTGTAAGTTTTCTGGAATTGCTGCAATAATCTTCTTACGTACGCTAGTAACTGTAATCAAGACGTTGAATACACCACAAATGAAGACCATTGAAAGAGCTTCTTGCCATGAGAATCCTAATGCTTTTACAACTGTTAAAGCAAAGAATTGGTTCAATCCCATTCCTGGGGCTACTGCATAAGGTACGTTACCATATAGACCCATGATTAAAGTACCAATAGCTGCTGATAAAATTGTTGCTAGGTAAACACCACCCCATGGCATGCCTGCAGCAGACAATACACTTGGGTTAACAATAAGGATATAACTCATTGCAAAAAATGTAGTTAAACCTGCTAAAACTTCTGTAGAAATATTAGTTCCATATTTCTTCAATTTGAAAAACTTTTCCATTTACGCACTCCTTCTTAAATACGAACTTTATGCTTAAGAGTATACATTAATAATTTGTAAATGTCGAACGTTTAATTCAATTTTTTATTATATGTTTCGAGTTTTCGTGTTTTTACACAATTGTTATTGCACCAAAGTACATTATTTTTTGTAAATTACCATTTTAGGGTAGTAATATCCGAACATTTAATCGAATAGTGATCCAAGTCCTACCTTAATAATTCCATTTTGTAGATCATGACCGTCTATTCTAACCAAAGATTGAATATCATTAGGTTTAACCTTTTCAGCATCAACATTTTCACAGAAAATATATCGTGCTACTACAGTTGAGTCAAAGATGTTTACTAACTGCTCCATACCTTTTATTGTTCCACCACCTCTAATGAAGTCATCAACTAAGATAACCTTAGAATTTGGTCTGATACTCTCTCTTCCGATTTCCATGTTTTTTACCAATCTCGGATTAGATTGAGATGAGTATTTGATAGATACTGTAGAACCTTCAGTAACCTTTGATTCTTTTCTCGCAATTAAAGTAGGAACGTTTAATTCATAACTTAAAGCTTGAGCAATAGGAATACCTTTTGTAGCAACGGTCATTATATAATCGATATCATCGTCTGGATGCTGACTCGCTAAAATTTTACCAATTTCTCTCAGAACATTAGGTTTCTCAATCAAATCTGAAATATAAATATAACCACCAGGTAGAATTCTTTTTTCATCGTCAATTAATTCGATAATAGATTCAACTAGCTCAATTTGCTTTTCACGTGGAATTAGTGGGATATATTCAAAACCTCCACTTACACCTATATATGTATTAACTTGACCTAGACCTTGGTGTTGAAAAGTTTTGCGCAAAATAGCAACATCCTCACTTATAGAGGATTTAGCAGCACCATATCTTGTTGTAAAATCTTTTAATGTAAATAACTTATGTGGATTCTGCACCAAAAGTGCTGTCATGTCGACTAAGCGTTCACTACGTTTAAAATTCATTCTGCTCACCTACACATATTTTTGATTGCTCAAAAATGTTTATTGTTCGTATTCTACACTATTATTTCTAATTGTGCTCTATATTTATTCAATATTTATATGGTCTTTATGTTTTCTTGGACAGCTCTAAATTTACATAATTTAAATTTAAACAATATATTGCAGGAGATTCCCATTTCCAAGCTGATCTATATCAACAATATCATATATATGCAAATTACCTTGATAAAAATAAATATCCCAGTAATCAGTGTCTGTCTCTAAGAATCTATTACTTAAATCCCTAAGTACCCCATTGTGACCTATGATAAGTAAAGTTTCTAATTCCTCATCTAATGATGATTTGATAGCATCAATAAATGCAGCATTAATCCTATCTTTAAAATGCAAGTAAGATTCAGCACCTTGCGGTTGGAAATTAATCGCATCTTCAATATACGCCCACCATTCATCGGGATACTTAGCTTCAATTTCATCTGCGTTAAGACCTTCCCAGTGTCCAAAGCTTTTTTCCCTAAATCTCGGATCATGTATTACTTCTGCAGTATAGTTATTTTTTGCAGTTATTATTTGGGTCGTTAACATAGTTCTTCTGACACCACTAGTGTAAATTTTGTCCGGGTTAAATTTATTTTCATCTAATTTTCTTGCCAAATCTAAAGCTTGTTTTCTTCCAAGCTCAGTTAAATCCGGGTCCAGTTCTCCATAGAATTTTTTTCCAAGATTCAAAGTAGTTTGTCCATGTCTTGCCATAATTAAACGCATATTACTAATACTCCTATATTCATTAAAGTAAGAATTTATTGGAATTCATAAGCTACTTATAAAATCAAATGAATATAATCAATAAGATTATCTATAACTAGCATTGCCAAAATAAATACGACATTAACAATCTGACAAGACGCACCTAAAGTATCACCAGTCATCCCATTAATTTTTTTGTGTACGAATATTTTATAACCATAAAGTACTAAGCACGTTATACTGTAAGCAATTATTGCTCTCCATGAGAACATCAGAGTCATTATGACTAAACTTAAAACTTGAGAGATTATAATCTGATACTTAGGAACATCCTCTGAAATCTTACCCTGTCCTTGCTCGTTAGCGTACTTGTAATTCCAATGCAAAAACGCCATACCTGCTTTAGATACCATATAAATCCCGGCAACACATATAGAAGCTGGAAAGATATTTCCTAACTGCACAATACCGTTTGGCATAAATAAATGAATCAGAAATTCTTTTAACACAAAGAAAAACAGCATAACATAGGATATTAAGGCAACCGTACCGAAACTACCTATCCTAGAATCTCTCATGATTTCTTTCATTCTTTCAGGACTTCTCCCTGAAAATAAACCATCAGCAGTATCTGCAAGGCCATCAAAATGTAAGGCGCCAGAAATCATAGCATCTACCGTGATTAAAATCATTAAAGAAACTTCTAATGATTTTAGCAAAAATAAGCTCAACCCAAAAATAATTCCAAGCAGACTCCCATAAATCAAGCCAAAAATTGGCAAAAACCAAATACTATTTTTGAACGTTCTTTCAAAATCTTTGAAATCATATCTTATAGGTATTCTCGTAAAAAACAGTAAATATACCATGAAACTGTCTAACATATTGACCTCATTCCTGCCTTTCTTATTTTTCGCTTTACGTAAATTTCACTGCTATTCTGCTATATTAATTTGCCAATAAATCTTGCTTCTCTATCCTTAAACGTTTCTAAAATTGAGTCCAACATTTCCTCTTCAACAGCTATTAACACTGTACTAGCAGGACCAGCAGATTTATTCAATTCAGGGTCTTCTTGTAAGTCATTATCCAGTTTAAAACTCAAACCATTGACCTCAGCCAATGTCTCAGCCTCGTATAAAATCCCCTTCGATCCAACCGGAACAATCTCTTTAACTTCAGGTAGTGATCTTAATTTTTTCACATCATCGTAACGGACCATTTTCTCTTCAAACTTTAAAACTTCAGTTCCCATTGCTCTTCTACCGACTTGAATAACTAAATTCCCAGCCTTAGCCTTATTTATTAAAATCTTATCATTAGAGACTTCTCCTACTAAAAGAATAGAAACACTAGTCATTAAAGTAGGCATATTCTCTTCGGTACTGCCATTTTGCATTAACTCCGGGTATCCCGCTATTTCGAGCTCCGATTTTATACCTTCTAACATCTTTTCTCCAGTAGGATTAAGTTCATTTCCAAGTAAATTAAATGTCATAGTGGGATCAGCATTTATTGCTAGCAATTCTATTAAAGCGACTCTAAGGCAATATCTTGCTGTAAGTTCAGGTGATACTTTTAAATAATCTGAAGGCTTCTCCCCACTACTTGAGGATGTATCACAGGAAAACACTAAACTCTTTTCCCCAAAATCCATGATAGTTAAATCTCTATATCGTTTAGCCTTTTGCACGTTGACACCTCCAGAACACTAATATGTTTGTTTACATTCACTGATAAAATTATTAGTATTTTTATATTATACTGAAGATACAATTAAATGTTAAAGGACTAAATATGAAAAAATTCAAACAAAAATTGGGATTAATTCTTATGTTATCTGCTAGCCTAATGGTCTCTGCCTGCAACACACGAACTGGAGTTGAATCGAGTGGCAATCCTCAAGAAGGTAATGAAATAGATTCTTCTGATATTAAAGACACTGAAAACACCCACAAATTAACAGTTCCTAATAAGCTTTCTAAAAAAACCGATGGTGATTCAGAGTTAACAAGTCTAACTAGTTCTAAAGATAACAATACTAGTCTAACGGTAAGAAAAGGTTCTAAAAGTACATCAAGTCAAGCTAAAGCAGATAATAGTATGAGTACTAATAATAAAGAGCAAGCAAATTCTCAGAAACCTGAAGAAAAGTTCGATTTTACTCAAATTAAGCTTGAAAATAGAACTCTTGCACTCCCTTTTTCTACAAAAGACCTGATAGATCTAGGTTATGAAAGCACAAAAACAGGAAAACTAGAGCAATATAGTTACGCGTTAGATGTCCCTTTTATTCAGAGTGATGCCAAAGATGATGTTGTAACAGTCGATATAATCAATCTCGAAGAAAAACCAAGGCCAGTAGAATCTGCACCAGTTTATTCAATTACTATTAATAACTATGGAGTTTTCTCTAACCTAAAACTAGGTAACGGTATTAGCTTTGACTCAAGTCGAGAAGATATTATTAAAGCACATTCTAATAAATATAGTAGTGTTGCCCAAATTAAAGGTGGCAATAACGAAACTATTATAAAATTCAACTCCACCGAAAATAAAGAAATTAGTATTGAGTATACTCTAATAGATTCCAAAATTATTAGGATTAAGCTAACAACTGATAAATTTCTAGCTCCTCAATAATAATAGATAGGCGTTGGATATTAATTGGTTTTAGTAGTTAATTAATTAAATTTTTGCTAAACTTGCTAAAAGCAATTTTTAAAAATTCATGTAAGAAATGAAAATACTCCTGGGGATTAAATCCTAGGAGTATTTTATATTCTCAACTTCTTTGATTTTAAAATATCACGAAGATTTTTAATTATATTTAAAGCGAATTAATCTTCTTTTCTTCTAACTGCTAACATTAGTCCGGAAATTACTAATAGGAATAATGATACGCCAATTGACATTTCTACTCTCTCACCTGTTGTTGGTACCTCTGGAGTAGTTGTTGGACTTGTTGTAGGAACAGTAGAACTTGTTGTCGGAACTGTTGTAGTACCTGTTGTTCCAGTTGTAGTTGTTGTGGTTGTAGACTCTGTTGTAGTAGTAGTTGTTGTTTCTGTCGTTGTAGTAGTAGTTGTTGTTTCTGTCGTTGTAGTAGTTGTGGTTGTAGGTTTAGGTTTATTCTTAATAATAAATCCTTCTTCCATATTTCCACTTACTTTACTTTCGTATTCTGAAATTTCTTTTTCTCTTACAGAGTACTCTATCTTTTTATCATTATTGTATTTTGGTAAATTATCAAATACAGTTTTCCAATCTGTACTTGCATCTATTTTTCTTACTTCTACTCTATACCACTCTTTTGTACCTTCTAATCTAGCTAGTAATTCAACTTCAATTGAATCTGGTCTGTTTTTGTCTTTGTTATCATTATCATCCCAGACTTTACTTACTGGTACTTTTGTAAGTTCTTTTTCAACACCGTATATTACGGTACCATTGGATCCTATACCTCCACCACAAGTTTCAGATCTATTACCGGATATAATTACTTTACTAATACTTTTGCCAAATTCATTTACTTGCTCGTTGGTATGTAACGCAAGGTACTGATTATGTTGTTCTAATTTGCCTTTGTGCTCTTCAGGTTTCAAGAAAGAACCATCTTCTTTTTGCCATTTATATAAATTTCCACCAAGCATTCTATATGATATATCATATTCTGGGTGTCCAGCATGGCCAGCATATCCACCTTTCTCAACTGGAGCAGGATTTGTATTACAGTATATAAACAACTCATTTCCAAAATTTTCAGCCTTATTTCCATATAAAGCCACACCATTAGTTACATAAATTCTTGTTAAAGAAACTGGGCAAGATGCATATCCTGCACCAAATAATTTAGAACTATTATCTGTAATTAAAGCATTTCTTAAATAAAGTTCTCCATTATAAAAATTAAATCCTGGACCAAACCCATTTACATAGATGCCTCCACCGCCAAAAGCATGAAGCATTTTCCCTGTACCTTTCATGGTATTATTAGTAATTCTACCAGAGTTAATATATGCTCTATTTCTATGGGTCTTATATCCTGCTTGTATAAAAATTCCCCCACCACAAGCACCAGATGCATTAGAGTCAATAACTCCACCATCCATATTCAGCGTATTATCCCCATCCGTGGTAACGCCCTGTGAACCAATAGCAACTCCACCACCAGTTTCTTGAGAATAATTGTTTTGTACCAATGCATCACCAGATATATTAAGAACACCTACTTTATCTACACATATACCACCACCTGAAGCAGCATAGTTTGGAGCATCTTTTATATAACCAGACAGTGCCTCGTTATTCTCTATTACACCACCTGTAAAATTAAATGTGGCACCTTCTTGAACAGAAACACCACCACCGAATGTAGCGTTATTATTTCTGATAATACCGGCACTCATATTTAAAGTACCAGAATTTACATCAATAGCACCACCTTTGGTAGATTTATTAATATCCTCTCCAGTAGCTATTTTATTGTTTTCTAGAATTGTATTTTCCGCAACAGTTAATGTTCCTAATACCTCTAATAGAGATTCTGCACTGTTACTTGCATGCTCACTATTACCATTTATTGTAATATCAGTTAACTTAGCACTATTTCCTTTATCAACTCTAAAAAGATAATTATTATAATCATTAGCTCTATAGACTTTAGCATTTGTTCCCTTTAGAGATACATCACCTTCTAGATTAACGGTTCCTGAAACATATATAGTTTTGATATCTAAATTATTACTTGCCAACTCTTTAGCTTTAGCAAAAGTCTTAACGGCAGTAGCCGCACTTTTACCATTGTTATTATCATCTCCCGCCTTACCATCTAGGTAAATAGCATTAGTAGCTTCTACGGTCTCATTTTGCTCTCCTGCTTCAACATTTTGAGGCTCTGCGTTAAGATTCATACTACTAAACACAAATAAAAAGCCTAAAACTAAAGCCATCACTGAAATTAAGCTATATTTTTTAATTTTACTCACGTAACTTTCTCCTTATTAGAATATCCAGTAACAAATAGTAACACGAACTTAGTCTGAAAAATGTTAATTCTGACACCAAATCTATAACAAATGAAAATTCAACAAAAAATAAAACTAATAAAATTAAGCAACCTGTAAATTAGAATTAATCTTATTAACAATCTCAATTAATTCTTTTATCTGTTGAATATTTTGTTGGAACACCACAGAAATACTACCAATGCTCTTGAATGGCTCCTCTTGGAATTGTTTTACTTCGAGATAACCATTATTCTCGAAGTATTGCATAAGTACACGCATGAACTCTGTTTGGTCTCGGTTTAAATCATAAGTATCTAGGAATTCAGCAAAAGCTTTTTGCACGGCAGCTTTGTCCAAACCTGTAATCTCACGGATTAATTGAGCTATAGGCTTCTCGCCATAATAAGACTTATAATCCTCCGCAGTACCCAGATCATGAAATAATACATTTTCTATTTCACTCAAATCAGCCGAACTAATACTCTCGTTATTATAAATTTTCTGAATTACAGGATTAGTACTTTGCTCTCTAATATATGCTTCCACCTTATCTCTATAGTTACCTAAGTTCAGTGTTTGATACATAGGAGGTTCATCTTCACTGATCTTCAAGAACTCATCTTTTAAATTTATTTCATACCATTTAGGTGGCTTCCATGGAATAAGTTGTACTAAGTCTCTTAACTCTTCACGTATCTTCTCTAATCTTATTACGGATGCTTTCTCCCAGAAGCTTTCGTCCAATAACTCATTAATTATCTCTGACTTTGCTTGAACCTGTGGAATGTTTCCTAAACTGGTCAAAGCTTGAGCAATTCCAATAACTGTATTAACTGCTCTTGTTGGAACACGATCTAATAAGACTCCAACTTCTATGACTTGCATTAATAGATAGAAGCGCTGCACAACCTCCGCATCAGAGCTTGCATGTATCAACGGTGCAATATGCTCCTCTAACTCTGCCGTATCTAATAGACCAATGCTTTGCCAATTTAATTCTTCTTTATACTTAACTACATATTGTAAGTGTTGACGTACACGGAAGTTCTCTTCATCTAACTTGTTGATTTCTCCAAGTACTTCTCTTAATAGTTTCTCTCTTAGTTCTACATATTCTTTTTCATCTTGATAGGCTAATGCACTTAACTCTTTGATTAAATCTACTTTTACAAGGAATAATCTCTCGGTCAAAGATCTGCCTAACTTAGTATTGTCTTCTCTCGTCGCTACTCTGAAGTATTCGAAGTTAGAGGCATAGTCGAAGATTAGGAAATATTCTTTGTCTTGTCCTGGTCCTAGTAAATCCTTACAAAGTCTAGTACCTCTACCTACCATTTGCCAGAACATGGTCTTTGAGCGAACTTTCTTGAAAAAGACTAAGTTTTGTACTTCTGGTACATCAATACCGGTATCTAGCATATTTACAGAAATTGCTATCTGAGGGAGCTTGTCTTTTACAGAGAATCTATCAATTAAATCCTGAGCATAATTAACGTTATAAGTTATAACAGCTGCGTAATTGGGACCTTTCTCCGGATAAAGCAAATCGAAGCGTTCCTTGATAAGGTCTGCATGTCTCTGATTCTGGGCAAAAACTATAGTCTTGCCTATGTCATTACCACTTGAGGTTCTCAATCCATGCTCCATGAAGTGCAAAATAACTTTGTCTATAGTATCTATATTAAATACCCAGTTATTAATGGCAGAACCTGCAATCTCAAATCCCACTTCATCGGCGAAAGTATCTTCGAACAGCTCCTGTTCTTCCGAACTTAAGTCATCATATTTAATACCATCAACAGGGAATTTAAGCTCTGCTTCTACCGTTCTATAATCTACCAAGTAACCTTCATTAACTGCCTCTTCTAAATCATAGGCAAATGTAGGTACGCCATTCTCTAAGTTGAAGATCTCATAGGTATTCCTATCTATATCTTCTCGAGGTGTAGCAGTCAGTCCTAGTATCATGGAGTCGAAGTAATCAAATATCGCCTGATACTTCTTGTAGATACTTCTATGAGCTTCGTCAATGACAATTAGATCGAAGTGTCCGACAGAGAAAATTCTATCTTCCTCATCATTTCTGAGATTATCTATTGCGTTCATCATGGTTGGATAAGTGGAGAAAATCATTCTCGCAGTCCTTGGATCGTTATCGGCTCTATTACTCTCAGTAAGGTTCGCTACAGTTAACTCTGGTAAAAGCTTATTGAAATTTCGCATGGCTTGCTTAACAAGAGCTGTCCTATCTGCTAGGAAAAGTATATTCTTCGCCCAGTTTGCTCTCGTTAATACATCTACTATGGATATAGCTGTTCTAGTTTTACCAGTACCTGTTGCCATTACTAATAAGGCATCTCGCTTGTTTTGTGAAAAAGATTCCAAAGCTGAATTAATCGCTAGACGCTGATATGGTCGACTCGCTATTTCTGTATTAATTCTAACTCTGTTTAATGGGCTTTTGATTTTGCGCCTATCAATTAAGCGTTGTAAATCATCTTGGGTATAGAAGCCTGATACCTTTCTTCTGCTAACATCATCAGTGAACCACATGCTAAAACCATTAGTGATAAAGATAAATGGTCTTCTACCAAATTGTTTCTCGATTAGTTCTGCATAAAGTTCTGCTTGGTGCGCTCCCACGTTTGGATCTTTTTGGGTACGTTTAGCTTCTACCACTGCCAGAGGTAGACCGTCTTTTCCATACAAGACATAATCTGCGAAACCTTTCTCCGACTGATTAGGCATACCTTTGAGCTCTAGCTCTTCTTCAACATTTTGTCCAAGTTTCCAACCAGCCAAAGCTAAATCCACGTTGATAAATTCTTTTCTGGTTATCTCTTCTGTGATTGGGTCTAGCTTAAATGGAGCATGGTGGATAGTCTCTGCCTGTTGACGTTTCTCTGTGAGCTCTTCTTGGACAGTATCGTCTGCCTCTTCACGAACTTCGGCAAGAGATTTGGTGCTATCTACTTTAGCTTCTGCTACGAGCTTTTCTTTCTCTAAAGCATTTAGTCTCTCAAGAAGCTTCTTGGCCGTTGGGACTTTGTTCTCATCGAAAGCCCTCTCTTGGTAATTATCTCCATAGCTATAATCTATCCATTGGATAAATTCGAAAAGATTTCTCAAGGAGGTCATGGCAGTACTCTGGTTGATCTTACCGGAGTTATGGGCAGCGTTGTTTCCTGCTTTTACTATGAAGCGAATTGTATGCAAAACATCTTTACCAACTATGTCTACAAAGGTATAGTCGTTTATTAAAGCTGAGAGTCTATCGTCATATGGTAAATGTAAGTCCATATCGTACTTGTACATCCATTTGACTGCTAATTCCAAAGCTCTACGACTCATAATGCAGGTACTGACTGTACTAGATAGCATGGCTTGTTCTGCATCAACGCAGGCTCTTGAGAACTCTTGATAGTCTGATTCTTTTAATAAAAATTTGAAGTTTGACATTGCTTGCTGTGGACCTCCTTTCTGTGTGTTTGTATTTTTGTTTTTTGTTTTATATTTTTTGTTAGTTGTTTTTCTTAGCTTTTATGTTTTTAATTATATGCAATTTTTCGTGGTTAGTTTTACTTATCCTTTATTCTACCCTAAATTCCCACTAAATGCCTCTTGCATTAGAGCATTAAAGAGTGTTTCCATCTCTTGTAGTGAAGCTTGAAGTTTAGCTTTTTGGGTTTCAATGGCTTCAACTTTAGCTGCGAATTGTTCTTGGAGTTCTAGTGGTGGGAGTGGGATTTCTATTGAGTAAAAATCACCATGGTTTAAATCAGGTATCGTTGATGTTCCTGCAAGTAATTTAATCCTGCTTTGTGTCGTTTTTAAATTCAAAAAATAATACAAATATTCTTTTAATAAAAGAGCCTTATTATAATTAACTTTAAAGAAATTATTATGAAACACTCCTTCTACACCAGTAACTATTTGTCCTGTATTACCAGTTCTCGTAACTAATATATCTTCTTTATTACAAATTACATTTTCACTTTTAGGGACTACATATTCTCTATCTTTCTTACCATTTAAATACTGGATAGTAATATACTCATATGAATTATCAACATACTCCTTATATCTCTTACTTTGTGCAATTTGCAGTCCTTGATTTACAATAGTTAAATTTTCAAAAATATCAGTAGCAAATTTACTATCATCAACATCTCCAAACATCTCATAAAATAAGCTTTGAACTAATTCATCTAAAGCTACTATTTGTGCCTTGCGGGTGGAGATTAGAGATTCATTTATCTTAAAATAAGAAACTAACTCCTTTTGTTTCTGAATATCTAGTAAAGGAATTGAAACATCTTTTAAAATACTTAAATTTAAGTTTTTCTGAGCGACACCTCTTGCTATCCCTTTCATTTGCTCTTTCATAGATAGAAGATAGTAATATATATACTCTTTATTTATCCTATTATCAATTAAAGTAATACCCGCTATTGCTTGATTTGTTGTTGCATCTATATCTAATATTGCTATTTCACCAATAGTTGCGAAAATTGTATATATAATAGTTCCCTGTTTAAATAGTTTAGCCGATGAATTTTTTAGACCACTTTCAGTAATGAACTCTTCCGTTTCACTAACATATTTAGATTTCATATCAGAAATTTTAATCCAAGGTATATCACCATTTTTCCAATAATCAACATTTGATCTTCTAGGAGTACCACCTGAACTAATTTCCGCTACATCCCCTAACTTAACCCACTCCATACTACTCACCTAGCAAGCCTTTCAACTCTTCTAGACCTTTCTGGATCTCATCTTCCATTTCTTGGAGTTTAGCAATAATTACCTCTGGAGCTTCATATTCAATAGCTTCATAGACAATTTCTTTGTACTTATTGATACTGAGGTCATACTCTTTCTCAATAATTTCAGCTTTAGGCACCATGAAAGACTTCTCTGTGCGATCTCTGTCACTTTCATTTTCTAAATTATGGAAACGTTCGATTATATCAGGAATATCATTGGCATCAATTGGGTTACGATTATCGTTGAGGGAGTAACCATCATTTTCCATATCGTAGAACCAGACTTTATCTGTACCACCTATACCTGTCTTGGTGAAAATTAACACTGCTGTAGAAACCCCAGCATAGGGTTTAAACACACCACTAGGCATAGAGATTACAGCTTCTAATCTATTCTCTTCTACAATAGCCTGACGTAGAGATTTATGAGCTCGAGAAGATCCGAACAGTACACCATCGGGTACAATAATTGCAGCCCTACCGCCAATTTTTAGCATTTTAATAATCAGGTCAACAAATAATAATTCAGTTTTCTTAGTCTTAATACTTGCTAGAATATCGCTAGCAACAATATCGTAGTCAAGCGATCCAGTAAATGGCGGATTAGCAAGAATCAATGAGAATTTCTCTCTATCTGGGTTATCCTCTGACAAAGAGTCCTGATAAGAAATTTGCGGATTTTCAACCTGGTGGAGCATCATGTTCATGGCACCAATACGAAGCATAGTTGTATCCATATCATAACCGGTAAACATGGAGTTATGATAATGCCTAGCTTTTTCTGAATCATAAAATAAATCTTTGTGCTTATCCCTTAGATAATTAGCAGCACCAACTAGGAAACCTGCAGTACCC